>JBCDAA010000115.1:0-22366 GCA_039186435.1 Myxococcota bacterium
GAAGACTCGAGGCGATCGAAGTCCTCCACGGAGTCGACCCCTTGCGGGACCGTACATCCGCCAACGGACCGCTGCTGCGCGAGGCAACCGAGCTCAAGCGCGTCCCAATGACGAATCGTCCCGTGGGTCGTTTGTTCGTTCTGGGCTCCCTGCGCTACGAGACCGAACACCTGACCGTTCGGGCGATCCCAGAAACTCCATCGGCCCTCATCCACATAAACCTGCGTGTCGGTCCAGTCGGTGATCTCGGAGAGACCCAACGCGACGACGCTGTGGGCCGTGGGGCAGAGGGCACCACCGACCTGAATGTAGGCATCCCACTCCGGTGTCCCTTCGTCGAAACCAAGGGGTGGATCGAGCACAACACAGTGTGTCGTTCGCGCAGGGTTCTTATGGTCGACCATCGAGTACCAGTCGCCGCTTGCACCCACCCACGCAGGCACCGTTCGCGTTCCAAAGTAGTCGAGCGCGTCCGGGGCAGCGATCGGTGCTGCACCCTCACAGTACGCGCCACATCGAAGGCCCGGGCTACCGTCCGATTCGCAGCTCGAGTCAAACGCGGCGCCGCCGAGGATCGTCCCCCACCCGCCACGATTCACGACCGAAGTACTTAGGTTCCCGTTGCATTCGTCCCCTTCCGGAAGCTGCGTGAGGAAGCGGATCCACTCGAACTCCTGCGCTTCACCTTGCCTTCGAATCGCGGGGATCAGGTAGCTCTGGGCATCTCCGCCCGCACCCGAGAACTGCTGGAGCTGCGCCGCCGCCGCGGTCATCCGCGCGTTGAACGCCACACGCTCGCGCGGATCGGTGCAATCGATTCCGCAAAGGATGGAGCGCCGTGCGCCAAGGGGGCCTGCGTTGCAAAGAACGTCGGTGAGGGTGTAACCGTCGACTGTTTCCGACTCGATCTCTTCGAGGATCGGATGAGGAGCGCAGGGAAACACTCCGGGAGCCGGCCCATCTTGCTCGGTCGCGGTCGTCATCCACGGTGAACCTCCCCGAGTGACCGAAAATGCGTTGAACATCCCGTAGCGGATTCCGATGGACTCGGCCGCGTGACGGTACGCTGCCTCCGAAAACCAGTCTGCGGTTCGCAGGGCTTCGATGGCATCGCCCGTACCGAAATCATCGCTGATGGCGACGTTGCCTTCCCGCGCCGCAGCGAGAAGTCCGCACGCTGGCGCCGACGGCCCGGTGTACTGCGTCGCAAAGAAGCCGATCGGCTCCAAAAACTCTGTGTCGAAACCGCTGCCCGCGATTTCCGGAAACGCCCCCGCACAATCCTCCGCGTCGCCCGGCTTGATCCGCGGGCAGCTGTCGGGACAGGTGTCGTCCCCGACGAGGTTGTCTTCCTGGCAGACGCACGCCACATCGATCGCCGGATCGCGAAACACGCAAAGCGGCCGGTCCCCGAGCGCCACGTCGGTCAACTCGGACGCTTCGAGACAGGTTTCGACGCTCGAGGTGTCGCTCCCTTCCAGCGAGGGGCCGTCGCCGCCGGGGTCTTCGCAAAGCCCGTACGCGCAGGCGCTGCCGCAGGTATTCAAAGGGTCGCCTGCCTCGCAGACCGCCTCCCCGCCCTCGCATTCGCAGGGCTTTGGCGCCAGCGTATCGACGTTCACCACGCCGCCGCAGAGCGACTCGAGCTCGTCGCGCGCGGCCTCGGCGCGAAGGTCCATCGAAAGGCCTTCCTGCACGAGGAGGCGACCGAGGTTGTCGGCCTCGGTGGCGGCCTGCTGCGCGGCCTGAAGGTAGTAGGCAAAGCTGCTTTCGACGTCGTCGCGTCCGCCGGCAATGGCGTTCATGAGCTCGTCTTCAAGGGGCAGGCGCTGGTTGCAGTCGAAGCCGCAGCAGTCGACCGCCTCGTGACACTCCTCGGGCTGGGTCTCTAGAGGGGCGGCGACCAGCTCCATGACCGTCACGCCTGCGGGGCTCATCGCCACGCGGATGGGTTCGACAGGACCGCCCGCGTCGCATGCCGCGGGGCGCGTGCTCACCGACCCGAGGACCACCGGCAACTGACCGCGCACCTCTTCCACGACCAGCACACTGTCGGTCGGCACGCTCGTCGAGGCACCGGAAAGATCCGAAGGGCCGAACGACCACGCCATGACGTTGCGGCCGAAGCCATCCATCCCATCACTGTTCGTCGTCGTGGTGGGCGCGACGTTGATCGGATTGGCATCGCAACCTGGATCGACCGCGCAGCTCGCCTGGTCCGCTCCGAAGTACAGCCGGTACGTCGCGTCGGAGCGCGCCCCAAAGAGGCGAACGTCGACCTGGCTGGCTTCGCACACCGAGTTCGTGTGCACGGCGACCGAAAGACGTGCGGAAACGAGGGAACGCGCCTGTCGAAGCGCCGCCGCGAGAAGAAAGCGCGGAGAATCTGGCTCGATCTCTCCCGTACCGCCGCCCGTCGCACTGCCGCCGATCACATCACCGCGCAAAAGCGCGCGCGCAAGCGTGCTCGCTACCGTGTCGACCGTGCCGAGGGTCGAACGAAACGCGTAGCTTCGCGGCGGTGTTCCCACCTCTTCCGCCGGCGCGCGACCGCCATGCAGGGCCTGCTCCGCGGCGAGGGAGTCCGTGTCCGAGTACGCCGGCGCGGAAAGCGCGCGCGCCACCGTAAGCGCCGGCGCCGTCCGGCCGATCTGCCGCTCGGTTCCTGTCACGTGCCGAACCTCCACGGCCGCGCCGTTCGGCGGTTCGTCCACCACCTCGATGCGTCGCCCCGCCAGGGCCGCTTCCTCACGCACCCGAAGGGCCCCGCGCGCAAAGGTCTCCATGTCGACGCCGAGAAAACGGTCCGCCCATTCGTCGGGGGACATCTCGGTGTCACCGGTGATGTCGAACTGCACCTCGCGCAGGATCGCGCGCGCATCGCGGCCGGGTTCGATCGTAGGATCGACCTGCGTCGCGCGCAGGACCGACGCGACACGACCGATTCCGCTGCTCGGAGGCGAACACGCGATCGGCGGCGTGTCCTCTTCCTCCGCGCACGCTTCGGGATCCACCACCACGTTTCCGTCCGCATCCACGGTCTCGCACTCGCTTCGAACGCGCCCTTGTGCGAAGGCCCGTTCGGGAATGGGCGCCCACACCGCTGCTGCCGCAAGGCGCGAATCCTCGGGGCTTGCCCAGGCATCCACTGTGGCGCGACCGCGATCGCGATCCTCCGAAAGGCGCGCGCGAGCCGCGGACGCGAGCGTACGCTGACTCTCCCGCGCGCTCTCCTCCACCTCGAGAAGCGCTTCTCCCGTCGCGGCCGCGACGACCTCGGCCACGGTCACCGTCGTCGGCGTCCCGTCTGGCTCTTCACTCGCAAGCGACCCCGCGAGGGAGCCATCCGGGCAGCGATCCGGATCGAGAAGGTCCGCGCCCAGAAGCGACGCGCGCCGAAACGCGAGGCTCGCCAGAAGGTTGTAGGTTGCGGCCTCCTGCGCGGACGGAGGCGGAAACGAAACCACGAGTCCGTCCGCCACCAGGCTCGCCTCGAGGTCGTCGATCCCTTCGGTCGCATCGCGAAGCGCGCGCCGAGGTTCGATGCGCCCGTCCCCAAAGACGTCGGTATTGCTCACAGCACTCGCGAGCTGACGAAAGCGATGCCCCTCGCAAAGCGCCGCCTGCTGATCCCCGAGGAGAGCGCGCACGTCACACCCGGCTGGATTGCTCAGGCCCGCAAAACGCGAGGTCGCATCGCTCTCGCATTGATCGACCAGCGCGTCTCGGAGGGC
Source organism: Myxococcota bacterium (assembly GCA_039186435.1). Taxonomy (GTDB): domain Bacteria; phylum Myxococcota_A; class Polyangia; order Polyangiales; family Houyiibacteriaceae; genus JALVDI01. The sequence goes on from JBCDAA010000115.1 coordinate 3,735, forward strand.
GGAAAACTCGGTGCCGTTGTCATCGACGACAACCACCGCATCCTCGAGCTCCCCGCGATCCACCTGCTGCACGCGGAGGGAACGTCCCAGGTGAAGCGGATGCGGCTCATCGCCTTGCACCAGCGCGGCCCCGGCAACGCTTGGCGCCTCCGAATCACAAGAAGTAGCACTCAGCAGCGGCGCGCAGAGCACCACTACGACCAAGCCCAGTTGGCGTCGTTCCATCGTTCATCCCGCGTGTGGAGGAGAGTCGCGGGGTGTTCGATCCCGGCGCCGAATCCCTGACATCGCGCCTGTCGTTTTTCCCTGGCCTACCCGCCGAACTCGTCCGTACCGCGTTGAATCTCGACCGGAGTTCGCTTCGCGATCACCTTGCTGAGAATCCAAAGATGCCCGAAGGGATCCCGAATTCGCCCTTCGCGGTGGCCGTAGTATCGATCTTCGATCGAAATCACGATCTCTGCGCCCTTTTCGACTGCGCGCTCCGCCGTGGCGTCCGGGTCGTCGCAGAGAAGCGTGAGGAGTACCGCTGTGCCCTCGAGCTCCAAGGGGCTTCGAAGACCCCACTCTTCCTTGGCGTCCGCGAGCGAAAGGATCGCTCCCCGTATCGAGACGGCAGCGTGCACGATGTGACCACTGGGCATCGCGTAGCGTTCGAGTTCACGCGCGTCGAAGACGTCGCAGTAGAAGGAGATCGCGTCCGCGGCGCTCGGGCAGACAAGACGCGGCGTCAAAATGGGCAGGTTGCTCATGCCCGAGCGATAGCGAACCGGTCCCGCCTGCGATTGTAGAAATCGGCAGCATTGTAGAAATCGGCGGCTACCCGAGGATCGAGTGGTTCGCGTCCACCTCGCTACGTGCCTGATACGCGGAGGGCGTCGTTCCGGTGAGGGCGCGAAACTCGTGAATCAGGTGCGCCTGATCGAAATAGCCGTGCGCAACCGCCGCATCGGCCCAGTCGGTCGACGTTGCGGTGTGCTTGAGAAGCCTCTGCACCCGGTGCACGCGCGCGTATGTCTTCGGCGAAAGACCCACCTGCGAAGAGAACTTCGACCGGAGGGTTCGCACAGAGATCGTCAGCGCATCGGCGGTCTCCTGCACGCTCTTTCCCTCCTCGAGCGATCGCAGGGCGCCGTCCAGCCCCCACGCGGGCAACGGCGACAAACGCTCGCGAAGCCATCGTTCCCAGGTGTCGAGAACCGCCGCGCCGCTGGAATCGCTCGCATGCGCCGCGAGAAGCCGATCGCGCGGGCCCTGAAACGCAGCGTGGTCGTTCGCGAGCTCGTGCGTCCCTCGGCCCAGGAACGACGCTCCGCCTCCCGGCGTAAAACTCACGCCGGTCACGCAGCGCTGCTCCGCCGTTCCGATTGCGAAAGGACGCGAAAACGCGCCCGCGACGCACTGCCCCCGAAGCCGAAGCGCCCGCGCAAACGAGGGACCCTCCCACCAGCGAAGGCGGTCCTCTTCGAGGTTCACAAGCAGCTGCATGCAGCCGTTCGGCACGATGCGCTCGCGGTGATGTGCGAGGTCCTCACCTTCGAAGTACCAGATCGAGGCGACCCATCTCCGCAGCGGAGGTTCAGGGCGGCGCGCGACGACTCGCATCGCGTCAGCGTAGCACTCTCACTCGCACCCTCGTTCGCGCCAGCACCTGCATCGGAGATTGATCGCAATCCATCGTTCGACCTCGCGCCGGAATCCGCGCGGGCCTACCTTCCGTAGGTCAAAGCCGATGCTCCGCTCCCTCCTTCCCCTTGCCCTCCTCATCGCCTGCAGCGATCCGGGTCACCTGCGCGGCGAGGTCGCTTCCTCGAACGACGGTCAGACCTACCTCGCGATCGACGACGACAACGGAGGACAGTGCGGAGACCTGATCGTGGATGGGCGCGTCTGGCCTCATCCCGTCGGAACACCCGGACGCATCCAGCCGGGAGTTCACGCGATCGACTGCGGCTCTCTCGACACCTACGACCCAAGTCACGCGATTCGTTTCGAGATCCCGCGGGGCATGATCTTTCGCTTCAACTACTGGGGCCCTTGAGACGAGTCGTTCACGAGACGGAGAGCAGTTCGAAACGCCTCATGCACGCCCGTTCCGAGCTTCGCATTGGTCCACATTGACCGAAACGGTCCGGGCCAGCGCAGCCTGCGCAAGATTTCGGCAGTGCGCTCTTCAAGACTCGAACGAGGAACGAAGTCCACTTTGTTCAGCTGAAGGACGAGCGGTATCGACACTGCGGACCGCCCGACGTAGCCCAGGTCTGCCAACAAGAGCGCGAAGCGTTCCTCGTTGTGAACGAGGCGCTCGACCTGTCCATCCACGACAAAGATCACCCCGTCGGCCTTCCGCAACGCGTCGGCTCGATCGATGCAGTACTGCGTCTTCGCATTCTCCGGCACCCCGCCGCGAGGATGGTCGGGGTCAAGGGCAGGACGATAGAGAGAGTCGCCGTTGGCCTTGTCGATCGTCACGACCTCGCCCTCGAACTCCACCTCCCGAACGACCCGCGTCGATCCCGGTTTGCGCGAAAACCACTGCCTGAAGTCTCCGTAGCCCAGCGCTTCGAGCGACGCATGAACGCCCGCGAGGCCGACGCCGTCGAACATCACGCGCGGCTTCGCCCCTACCCGATTCATCGCGCCTCGATCCATGATTGGAACCTCCCAGGTTCGTCGAACGCGGTGGACTCCACAAGCCATCTTCCCTAGCGTAGCGTCTATGAAACTCGTCGTCTTTGGAGCCACCGGGGGCCTCGGCCAGCACGTTTGGAAAGGCGCGGTCGCGGCGGGCCATGACGTCGTCGCTTTCGTCCGCTCGCCAGACAAACTCGATCACGCGGATCCGCGCTACGCCTCGCTAAACGTGGTGACGGGGAACGTTCTGGATCCGGACTCCGTCAAAACCGCCGCGACCGGATGCGAGGTCGCGATCAACTGCACGTCACCAGCGAGCGGCAGCGCCACCCTCGACCTGGCGAAATCCGCGGTCACCAACGCAGCCGCCGCAGGCGTCGGGACGTTCTATATGGTCGGCGGTCTCGGCGCGCTCTGGGCGCCCGGAACGAACAAGACCGTCCTCCTCCAGGACTTGAAAGACACGGAAGCCATGAGTCGCCTCGGGTTAGGCGGGGGAATACCGAGAGAGAAACTTCAAGCGATGACCAAAGGTCACCTCGCGTCCATGGCGTTCATGGCGGAAACAGGTCTTCCCCATTCGTTCGTCTGCCCGGGCGCGATGGTGGAAGCGCCGCTGAGTGAGAACCGAGTCGTCACGCTGGACGAACTCGGCGCGAACGCGGGCCGAGTGCGCTACGCAGACGTCGCCCAAGTCATCGTCGACGATCTTGGCGTGGGCCGCTTGCTGGGCCACCGCGTCTGCGTTGCCAGCGCGTAAGTTGCATCCGCTCGGCTACGGAAGCCGAAGACGGCGCGCGAGAAGAGCGCGTACCGCTGGCGTGGGTGCATCCGCGAGCGCTCTCTCTCGATGCACCCGGGCCGATGCTTCGTCGCCTGCGCGCCGATGGAGATCCGCGAGGACCGCATGACGCGAGTAGTGCTTTGCCAACCACGCGGGCGGCTCGTCTTCCGCCAAGAGCGCAAGTCCAGCCTCCGGCCCGGCGTACTCCGCGGTCGCGATGGCACGATTCAACCGATGAAGCGGGGACGGGTCGACGTGTTCCAGGAGGGCGTAAAGCTCCGCGATGCGCTCCCACCGTGTCTCCGCAAACGAGGGAGCAAACGCGTGCTGTGCCGCAATCCCCGCCTCGATGTGAAAGCGACTCAGCTGCTCCCCTGCGGCAGCGCGCTCGAGCCATGACGCGCCAGCGCTCAGATGGGCGCGGTCCCACCGGCTTCGATCTTGCTCTTCCAAAAGGAGCAGTCCACCGGTCGCATCGCGACGACTCGAGAGTCGCGCGCGATGAAGGTGCATGAGCGCCAGGAGCGCAAAGACGGAAGGGACCGCGCCGACCGGATGCGCCGCGAGCACCTCGCCCAAGCGAATCGCCTCGTCGCATAGCTCCTCGCGAATCGAATCTTCGGCCCGCACCGAGAGGTAGCCCTCGTTAAAGAGCGAGTAGAGCACCGCCTGGACCGACGCGATACGGGCGCGCAGCTCCTTCGGGGTTGGGGTCGTTTCCACGGCAAGCTCACGCAGCTTCGCCCGCGCGCGGGTGAGCCTCTTCATTACGTTCGCCTCTGACGTAAAGAGGCGCTGCGCGATCTCGCCGGTGCCAAAGCCGCAGAGTGTGCGGAGCGCGAGTGCGAGACGCGACTCCGGCGGGAGACGGTCGTCGCAGCACACAAAAAGCATTCGAAGAAGCTCGTCGGAGACTTCTCCCGCGAAGGCGGGGTCGGTGGCCTCCGCGTCTTGCTCCACCACCGCTGCATCCAGCAAACGCTGGCGGCGTTCCTGCGTGCGAAGCGCGCCAAAGAGCTCGTTGTGCGCCACCCGAAAGAGCCATGCGCGTGGATTTTCGGGAACCCCGCGAGCCGCCCATGCGTGGAGCGCCGCTTCGAGGGCAGACTGGACAGCGTCCTCCACGAGATCGAGGTGGAGAACGCCAACCCGCTTCACGAGCACGGCCACCAGACGGCCGTACTCGTGCCGGAAGAAGTGATCGACGAGCGCGGGCGGCGCGGTCACATCTCGGCGAGTTCCCGCACCTCGAAGAGCGCAGGACCCCCCAGCATCGGTCCTGCCTGAATCACCTCGACCGCTTCCTCGTACGAGTCCGCTTTAAGGATCATGTAGCCGCCGATGAGCTCCTTGGCTTCGACGAAGGGGCCATCCGCCACGCCTGATGCGCTCACGACGCGGCCTGTCCCCTTGAGCCGGTTTCCGCGGTCCTCGATCCGGTCCGCGAACTTCGTCATCCACGCCTCGTATTTGGCCATCATCTGCTGCATCTGCTCGGGGGATGGCCCCTCCTTCGGTCCTCCCTCCGAGGAACTGGGCGCGGTGCGAGCCAGGACAAGGTATCGGTTCTTCGCCATCAATCGTCTCCTTACGGGCCCGACGGGCCGAGTTTGCTCCATGACGCGCGAACTCGCCCGGGGTGGACACTCGGTGGGCGATTTTCTCACGGACGCCTCCTTCGAGCGAGAGCGGTGCTCAACGGTCACCGGCGAGCCAAACGAGCTTCGCGAAGCTCCCAGATTCTGGGGTGAACGGACCGCTGCGGGGTGGCTCCGGGAGCCTGACGATGCGCCTCCACCGGACGGCGCGAAGTTCACGTGCCCCCCGTCGATACGCGTCGAGGTGGAGTCCGAGTGAGCGCTACACCGCCGCGAGTCGCGCGGACTCAGGTGTCTCTCCCGTCCACTCTCGGAACGCGCGAAAGAACGAGCTCGGCTCCTCAAACCCGATCAAGAACGAAATCTCCGCGTAGGCGAGTTTCGTCTTCGTGAGGTAGTGCCGCGCGAGCTCCTCCCGCGTGGCACGGACCACATCCTTGTAGGTCGTTTCCTCGGCGCGCAGCTTTCGCTGCAGGCTCCGAGAACTTACGCCGAGTCGTTTCGCAACGAAGTGCACGTTCGACTCGCCGCTCGGCAGACTCTCAAGCAGGACGGACCGAACCCGTTCGGAGAGAGGCGCCGATCCGTCGAGTTCCGCGAGACGACGGCGAAGTTCCGGCTCGAACGTCTCCCAGAGTCCTTCGCTGGCCGTGAGAAAGGGCATCGTCGCATCCGACGCCCGAAAGAGAATGCCGGGATTCGGACCCACAGTCGGTGCGATCCCGAGGTATCGCTCGTAGGCGTCAGGGTTCTCCACCGGGTGCGCGAAGGTGAGCCGAAGCGGGCTGATGCGCTCGCGCGTTCCCATGCGGGCGATCTGAACGAGCACCGTAAGCTCCGTCGCGGAGAGCACCGGCGGTACCGTCGCGTTCAACTCCGTCCACGCCTTTTCGATCCAAAGTCCTTCCGGCCGATCGTCGACGACCACCTTCACCGGTGCGATCAGTCGCTTGTAGGTCGCCATTCGACGCATCGCCACAGAGAGGTTGGGACTGCAGAAGCAGGCGAAGAGCATCGGGCTGAACGCTTCGGTGGTCACCGCCTCCGCCATTTTGATCGGTAGCAGTGTCGCGTCACCAACTTCCTCTTCGACGGACTGCCAAAGACGAAAGTACTCGCCGACACTCACGCTGCCTTCCCGCATGAAGATGTCGTCCGCGAGACCGGCACGCCGAGCGATGTCCGTCGCCTGCAGCCCGAGATCTTTGAAGAGCAGCAGCCACCCTCGTTCGACCTTCACGTTGCGACTGTCCACGAAACGATCATGCGGACCCGCAGAGGGGATGTCATTCGCCGATCGCGCCGAGTTGAGGGCAATTCGCGCCACAGAGAAACAGTCATGATTTCAAACTCTTCGACAAACCAGGCAGCGAGTCACGACCCAAAAAGGGCGCGAGATGATGAAGCGAGGCGCGCGTTATAGGGGGCGGAACCACCGCCCAAAGCCGGACGACCTTCCCACCCTCCGCGCAATAGTTCACGACTCGCAGCGCGCGCGAGTTACGACGGATTTCGCCGCTTCGAAAACGCACCGTTGCACGCCTGCCGAATTCACTCCCCACTTCCGGCCCCCATTCGTTTCACCTGACTGAGAATCACGCTGTGCTCCGGCGCCTCGGTGCTCGCCCGAAACGCAACGCTCGGCGAACAAACGCACAACGCATGCGCTGCGACGTCATGCCTCCATCGTGGAAGTATTCGGAACCGGTGTCAGTGACCGACAACGCCATCGAACTGGCAAACCATGCCAGCGCTCGGTTGCGGCCCACACGCGATGCCAATCTGACACGGTTCGAAGTGGCGCCCTGCCGAGATGACGTCGAACCACACAAAGCAAGCCAGCGAGGTCGGGAACCACACAGCGCAACCGTGTCCACTGGTTGGCACACGGCTCGCAGTGGCGCATGCCATGGCCGACGATCCCACGTTCGTCTACCGCGTCGTCTTCGGGGTCTTGCTCCTCGGTGCGCTCGGCGCGCGCGACTGGATCAAACACCCTGAGAACCCGGCGCGCCTTAAGGAGTACGTCTTTCTCTTCTCCGTGACCGCCCTAACGATGCTCTACGGTCTCGCCCACGACGCCATCACCTTTTTCATCAGCCCGACGTACTTTCGCCTCTTCAAAGGAATCCCCGCGACGTCGTTCTTTCCAGATGTCGCGCGTCTCGCGCTAATGGCGTCATGGACGGCAGGCCTCGCCATCGGGTTGGTGCTCCTGATCGCCAACAACCCTTCGGCAAAGTACCCGCAGCTCAGCTATCGACGACTTTCTGCGCTGCTGCTCTGGCCGCTCGCGGGCGCCCTCGTGTTCGCCGTAGTGGGTGGAAGTTTCGGGCCCCTCTTTCTTGAGCTTCCTTGGGATGCAGGGCCGAGACCCACGAGAGTGTGGGGCATTCATCTCGGGACCTACGTCGGCGCGACCCTCGGCGTGGGGCTGGCCGCCGCACACATACGCCGGGTACGCAGCGCTAACGGATCGTCGCAAGGGCTTCGGCGAGGTGGTCGAAGACCACACGGATTCGGCGACTGGTGAAGAGTTCGCGGTGCGTCACGAGCCACGCCGGAAACTCGATGGACGCAAATCCTTCCCAAACCCGCTCGACCCCAGGCTCCCGATCGCCGGCGGACTCCGGCATGATCGTCAGCCCGAGCCCCGTTTTGAGCGCCTCCCAAAGCACCACGCCGCTCGCGGTCTTCAACACGATATTCTCCGCCGGTATCGCGACTCCGCGGTCGGCGAGGAGCCCGACGAACTGCGTCGTGTCCGGAACGCTGATGTAGTCGTGGTCGATCAGATCGTGAGGACCGCGCGGACGCCCACGCCGCTCGAGGTACGCCGTTGAGGCGTAGAGGTTTGCCCGAAAGTCGGTGATGTGACGCGCGATCAGATCCGGCTGCGTCGTGCGTACATGACGAATCGCGATGTCCGCTTCCCGCCGCATAAGATCCTGAACTTCCCCGGAGGCGATCACCTGCGTACGAATCCCCGGCGCCTTTCGCCGAAGATCGAGAAGGATCGAGGGAAGCATCGTCGCCGCGAAGAGATCGCTCGCCGAGATCACCACCTCGCCCGCGACCTCTTGGGATTGCCCCGACGCCACGATCGAAACGCGCGCCGCCGCCTCGCCCATCGCGCGCACATGCGGAAGCAGCTCACGACCCGCGTCGGTCAGTACCGGCCCGCGACCGGTGCGCTCAAACAACACGACGCCCAGCGCGTCTTCCAAAGCGGCCACCTGTCGCCCCACGGTCGGCTGCGTGCTGTTCAAAACGCGCGCCGCGCCGCTAAAGGAGCCCTCCTCCGCCGTCGCGAGAAGCGCGCGGACGTGGCTCCACTCGAACCCGAGTGCAGCCCAATTCATACGAAACACGCCTCATCCATACAGAAACGCATAGCACATGAACAAATTCCGAAGATTTACCTTCGTGAATGCATAGCTACGTTTCGGTCGAGGAGTTGAGATGACCACGCTAGCCGCCCCCTTTTGGGACCAGATCGCCGAGAAATACGCCGCCAAGCCCATCGACGATGTTCCCGCCTACGAAGCGAAACTCGCGCGCCTCCGCGACCTTCTGCAGAGCGACGACCGGGTGCTCGAACTCGGCTGCGGAACCGGCGGCACCGCCCGTGCGCTCGCGCCTTCGGTGCGCGAGGTCGTCGCTACCGACATCTCGGAAGCCATGCTGGAGATCGCCCATCGCCGCCTTCGCGAAACCGATCTCGAAAACATCACCTTCCTTCAACGCAACGCGACCGACGTCGTTCCGGGCGCGCCCTTCGACGTCGTGTGCGCGTTCAGTCTCCTCCACCTCGTCCCGGACCTCCCCGCCACCCTTGGCGCCGTCCACGACAACCTCGCCCCCGGCGGCACGTTCATTTCCAAGACGGTCTGCCTTGGCGATCGCTCCCCCTTTCTTCGGGGAATGGTCCACGTCATGAAGTGGATGGGACGCGCTCCCTACGTCAACATGCTCAGCCGCGACCAGCTCCTCGACGCCATCGGCAACGCCGGCTTCGAGCTCGTCGAGGCGAGCCACTTCGGAACGCACGCGAGCAGCCCCTTCGTCGTCGCGCGCCGACCTGCATAAGCGGCGTCATGGAAACCCGCGATCCCAACGCGACGGGAGTTCCAGTAGCCTAGCGCGATGACGACTCTCGCCCGCGAAGTCGCGCTCTCGGACGCCTGGACTCCGAGCGATCACAGCGAGTTCTGCTGCCTGATCTACGCGACCCAAAACGGCTGGAAGCTTCCCATTCTGTTTGAAGAAATGGGCGTGCCCTACGACTGGGCGCTCGTCGACTTTGAGACGAACGAGCAGCGGAGCGAGAGCTTTCTGACGATCAATCCGAACGGTCGAATCCCTGCGCTGCTGGATCGTACGCGCGGCGTGGCCGTGGCGGAGTCGGGCGCGATCCTCGAGTACGTCGCCCGACGCTGCGAGAGCCCTCTGCTCCCAACCTCGGAGCAGAACCTTCAACTGCATCTGCAGGTTAAGCAGTGGCTCTACTGGCAGGTCAGCGGCCTAGGCCCTGCGATGGGTCAGGCGATGTACTTTCAGCGAATCGCAAAGGTGAAAGGGCACGACGACCCCTTTGCGATCGGCCGCTTCGTCGCTGAAGCCGAACGCTGTCTCCGCATGGTCGACGCGCAGCTCGCCAAGTCGAAGGGCCCCTTCGTTCTCGGGGAGCAATGCACCCTCGTCGACGTCGCGTGCTTTCCCTACTGCGCCAGCGCGTATTGGGCGAATGTCGACACGCGCGACATGCCCCACCTGCGCCGCTGGATCGCGTTTCTTCACGAACGTCCGTCCTTTCAAAACGGTCTTGCGATCCCCTTTGCGCGTCGGGCGTTTTTTGGCCCGCCCTACGCAACACAGGCGGAAGTTGATGCCGAAATCGCGCGAAATGCGGCGCAGTTTGCCGTGGTTACGAAGGCGCCGCGTCCCACGTAGTATCGTACGTACATTGAGGTCCCTCTCCGCCCAGCGCTGGCTCGAAGACTCACTAACCGCGATCGGAGGCTGTCGCCCTGGGCAACCGACGTTTGAGGAAACGACGCGTCGCCTCGAAGCGCTGGGTCTACACCGCAGCCTTTTTCTCCTGGACACCCACGCCGGTCCCGTACGGTTGGTCTCGACCATGCCGGGCTGGTGGCAAGACCAGTATCGCGAAGAAGACTTCGGATCGATCGACCCCTTCCTTACGGACGTCTGTCGTTCCTTTCAGCCAACGTGGGCAGGTCCCGCCTTTCTCCCGGAACTATCTCTCGGCGTACGCCAACGGGACTTCATTCAGCGGGGAGGCGCAACCGGTCTTCGCGCGGGCGTCACCGTTCCCCTAGCGCTCCGGGACCAGCCGGAGTTCGGAGGTTGGATCCTTGGCGGCTCCTTTTCCGCGGACGAGTTTCGGCGCCTCTGGGCGGAGCGTGGGGAAGCCGTTTTGACCTTTCTCGCGATCGGGTTCGCGCGCACGCGCACGATAGAACCTGCGGTCGATCGATCCCTCTCGCCGCGCGAGCGAGAGTGCCTCCAGGGACTCGCACGGGGCGACCAGCTCAAGGAAATCGCAAGCCGTCTGGGTGTCTCCTACAGCACGGTGGAGTTCCATCTCCGAAATGCGCGGCGCAAGCTCAAAGCCCGCACCCGTGAACAAGCGATGGCCCAGGCGATCCTTCACGGCCTCATCGACCCCTAAGGATTTCCTTAGGTGTTCGGCCGCTAGCCCCCTGCCTACGCTCCTCGGATCAGCTCTTGGAGGTTCTCCGTGGATCCGCTCGCATCACTGCTGGCTCAGCTTCATCGACGCTCTTTTCTTCGTGGCGCGGGAACAGCCGTCGCCGGTGCAATCGTCGGCTGCTCGTCCAGCGCAGACACCGGCACCGACGGGGGTACCGACGCGGGTGAAGACGCCAGCGATAGCGGGGCAGCGCGCTCGATCTTCGACACCTATCGCGAGATCCAAGAGGCGCTTCGGGAGAGTCCCGATCACCTCCCCGCGCGGGCCGAGCGACTCGTCGCAGCAGGGGACCCCGAAGCCATCTTCCTCTTCGTTCGCGATCAAATCCGCGTCTACCCCACCGGCGTCACACAGTTCCGCTTCGACGACTTTTTCACGCGACAGCACTTCGGACCGCGCGCAACACTCCGTGGCGGCGCAGGTTCACCACGGGACAAGGTGGAGCTCCTCCTACGCCTCTACGCGGAGGCTGGCATTTCGGCGGTCCTCCGAGAGGGACGCGCGCGCGAAGAGTTCCGCGACCTTCGCCTGTGGCTCTTTTCGCCGATCGCACGCTCGTTCTCGCCTGCCGCCTCCGCCGAGCAGCTCAGCACTTGGGCACGCGCACTGGGAATCGATCCCGCGGCCGTCGACGATCGCGGAATCGACATCGACCGCGTCGCCAGCACTGCACTCACCAGCGTGATCGCTCCGGAAGTCGTCGACGATCTCTCGTCCACGGATTGGGATTTCCGTTGGCTCGAGCGCTTGCCGATCGTGGAGCTGACGATCGCCGGAGAAGTCGTCCACGCCTGCCCGATCATCCCGACCGCGGAGTTTGGAGACAGCTGCGTCGACTCGGTCGAAGACCTCAACCCGCGGCGCCAAGGCGAGGCACCGGAAGTCCGACTGCGTGTCGAGGCGGCGACCAACGCGCAACCAACGCAGCGCCGCGTCTTGGTGGAAGCGACTTGGCCGGCTGAAGACGTTGCCGGTCGCCGCGTTGTCGCGAGCTTCGTCCCCACCCTCGACGTTGCGGACTACCTCCAAGCAAACCTGAACCAAATCCCCGCGTTCATTCCGTCCCTCTCCGTCGAGGGCGCGACACGAGTCGACGACGTTCCCGTCTTTTCGGGACCCGCGATCACCGAAAGCGGAACGGCGATCGAGATCGACGACACCGACGTTAGAATCAACGGCCTCTCGATCACCGGCGGGACCGCGGATGCATCCGCCGTGCAAGCGCTCTCCACCGTTCGCGTCGATGCTGGCCGCTTCGACAGCGTAACGGTGTCGTTCACGGCGGTAGACGGCGCGGGCGAACCGGTCGAAGGCCTGCGCGCGGAAGCCTTTCGAGTCGACGAGGAGGGCCAGCCCGTGCCCTTTTTGCTCGTCGCCAACAGCGCGCGCCCCCGCGTTGCTGTGCTTATTGATCAGTCCGGGAGCATGCCTTCCGAATGGACACGTCCGGGCATGGAAGCGGCCTTCATCGACGAGCTCACCAGGCGCCTCCAGGCCGCTGTCCCCGGCGCGATCGTCCAGCATCGAAGTCGGGCGGACTCGGCTCTGTGGGCGAACTTGGCGGAGGCCACCCATGGTGACCCCAGCGTCATCGTGTACGTGACCGATGGCGACATTTCCGACGAGCGAACGCCCGAAGTCGAGGCCGCACTTTCCGATGCGCACCCCGCGATTCTCGTCCACGTCGGCTCACGACGAAACCGCGACACCCTCCAAGAGATGGCGGACCTCACCGGCGGCCGTGTTGTCGATGCTGACGGATACGACATGACGGTTTCCGCAATTCTCACGTACGTTGACGCGCAGACGGTCCCCTCCTACGCGATTCGCTACCGGGCGCCCGTCGAAGGGCCGCGGCTCCGCGAGGTGCGCGTCTCAGTCCCCGCCGCATCGGTCACAGAAACCATCTCGTACGAAGTACCCGAGGTTTCAGGACCTCCCCTTCGGTTCGCCGGTCTCTACCTCAGCGTCGAGATCGATGGGGAGGAGATCACGCGAACGCTCGCAGGGATTCCCCACGACAGCTCGAGCCGCACCGAGCGTCCTGCCGACGCAGAAGACGAGGTTGCGAGCCTCTTCTTCAGCGATATCGCCATCGACTTTGCTGCGGGACGGCCGACCCTTGCGGTCGAACTCGACGAAACCATCGAACGCAGGCTCGGCGTGGAAGCACTCTACGAAGCGACGTCCTCAGGCGATAGCGCAGCGGTTTTGGACGCTCTTCGACGAGGCGTTCCGCGTCCGCACATGGACCTTGCAGCCTTGCCGCTTCCCCTCGACCTAAGCAGCGACGGGTCGGAGCTCCACTACCACACCGGCCTTCGATGCACCCTCGCGATCGAGGGGCCGGTGTTCGGCACGTCTGACTACCGCCGTACGATCGATGTCCTCCCGTTTAGCTCTCCGTCGACGGCCACCCAAGCGGGTGACGGTCGACGCGCTCAGGCGACTCTCCAAGAAACAGCTCGACTCGCGATCGGTGAGGCGACCGTGCACGCAACGAGTACGCTCTCGGTCCTGGAGGGCCAACCGCTGCGTTACGCGGGCGCAGGTTCGATCGCGACGTTCGACGACCACCCAAGTCTGACCGACAGCGAGAAGGAAGAGTGGAGACGCTACCTCGCCCAGTACAACACACACCTCAAGATCGTTCCTGAGAGTGGCCGGCCGTTCGCGTTTTGGGCCGTCGAACCAATGTCGGGAAGTGTGCTTGGGGTCTTGGAGGGACGTGGTGGCGCAGAAAGCTACGTCACCATCGAAGAGACCTATCTTCGCATCATCAAAATCGCAGAGCATCTGCGTCGTGTCGGACAAGGCATCACGGCGGGAAATAGCGCGCTCCTCTTTCCCACGAACCTCACGCTCGCGCCGGGCGTCGCGCCCCCCTTCGCCGTCGCCGCGCACACCGGAACCCTTCTCGCGCAGCTCTTTGGAGTCGCCACGCTGGTCATCGCGTCCCTGGATGGGTACGTGATTCCGGAGCTTCTCCGGCGGGATATCTTTGCGACGGCCTGCCGTACGCTGCAGCGGCTGCTCCCGCATGGTGTGTACGGAAACATCGACAACACCCTCGCGGCGCTGATTCTCGGCGACGTTGAAACCGAGTGTGTATAGGGGTTACGAGGTGAGGGAATTGCGGCAGAAGTTCGCTGTCGCCTCATCGTTCGGAAACCACGTCTCGATCCGAAGTTCGTCAAGCCGCACGGTCTGCGGCGCCTGAAGAGCGGTCACCATCGTGACAAAGCGAAGATCTTCGCCTCCGATGCGAAGATGAATCAGAAGGACCGGCGGCGACGCGACGCTTAGGTCGACCTCACGCCAGCGCTCGTCGACGGTCGGCATAGCGCTCACCTCATCGAGAAGCGCACGCAGTTCTGCGTCGTTGGGATCTGCAAGCACCTCTCGCTGCAGTCGCCAGAGCACCGCGGGTCCAAGCTCTTCGAAGTTCACGAACGCGGAGCGCAGCCGCGGATCGAAGGTGAGATGCATGAGGTTCCACGGCGCCGGAAAGTCCGCTGCCGCCTCCCCGAGAAAGGTCGCAAAGAGCGCCTGCGCCCCGAGGTTGACGTCGACGACCTGGTAGAGCCGGTCGACCACGACGAGAGGAAACGGCTCGTGATGCGCCTTCATCATCTCGAGCGCCTTGGCGACCTCCGGCGGCAGCGGTCCGTCCGACTCCGGATAGACGGGCTCGCACCCCGCGGAGCGAAGCATCTCGTTGATGTGGCGCAGAGGGACGTCGAGCGCGGTCGCCAGGCGAAGGATCATCTGATCGCTCGGCGTCGATCGCCCCGTCTCCAAAAAGCTCACGTGGCGGGGCGAAACGTCCGCTGCCAGCGCGAGGTCTAGCTGGCTCAGCCCCCGCTTTCCGCGCCAGTGCTTGAGCAACGCGGGAAAGAGCCCTCGCGAATCCGACATTTTTCTACGCTAAATGGCCGCGCGCTTCGTGTCACTTACCCCGCCGGGTAGTTGAAGCATCGCCCGCTCAGCGCTTGAACAGGGGTGTAACCAAGGAGCCCCCATGAGCACGATGACCGACACGGAAGCCAGCCAACTCTTTCGACAAGAACCCGACCGATGGATCGATGTGGGCGGTGGCGAAGTCGCCTACCGGCGCGTGGGAAGCGGCCCCGACGTGCTTTTTGTCCACGGTTGGCCGGTCACCAGTGCCACCTACCGCCGCTTGCTGCCTCATCTCGCCCCCCATGTCACCTGCCATCTGATCGATCTCGTCGGCGCCGGTCAGAGTCGGTTCAAACGAGAGCCGCATCTCGACCTCGCACTCCACATCGAAAGCGTTCGTCGCGTCGTCGACGTCCTCGGGCTTTCGGACGTCTCGATGGTCGGTCACGACAGCGGTGGTCTGATCGCGCGGCATGCCATGGCGGGCGACTCGCGCGTCCGAAGTATGGCGCTCCTCAACACAGAGCAATCTCAGGGGCTAACGTGGCGCTTTCGTCAGTTCTTGTTAATGGCGAAGCTCCCAGGCTTTGCGGATATCCTGTCGTGGGCAGTGATGAAGCGCGGACTACGTCGCAACCCTTACCTCCTCGGCGACTGCTTTCAGGATCGCAGTCTTCTCGATGGCGAGTTCGAGGAGTTCTTTCTCGCGCCGCTTCAAAGCAACGCCGATCGCCGCTGGGCGGCAGGTTCCTTGGGTCGTAACTTCGATCCCGCGTACGTGCTTCAGCTCACAGACGTTCACGCGAAGATCGACGCGCCCGTGCAGCTCGTTTGGGGAGAAGGTGACCCCTTCTTTCCGCTCGAGCAGACGCGCGAAATGCTGTCGACCTTTCCCGACGCAAAGCTGACGGTCATCCCGGATACCAAGCTCTTCGTCCACGAAGAAGCCCCCGCCCTCGTCGCCAAGGCCATGCTGCCGACGCTTCGGGGCGATCGAACGCGGCACCCTTCGGTCCACGCGTAACTACGCCGCAACGGCGAGATGCGCCGGAAAGGTCCGCTGCAGCAGAATGTGACGAATGGCGCCGACCGGCTCGCTCGGCAGACGCTGAAAATACGTCATCGCCCGCGGAAGCGTGCCGAAGGTCTGCTCGAGTATTCGAAGCTGCGGATCGGCGGCGACGTTGTCCCGAATCGGCGCGTCCGCGTCGCGGTGCTCGCGATAGTCACGAACGTACCCGAGCAAACGCTCGTGGTAGTCGGCCTCCTCGACGATGGCGCGAATCGAAGCCGTGCGCGGATGGGTGCCCGCGATCATCGCGCGCACATGCGCCTCGAGGGACTCAAGCCCACCTTTGTGAGACTCGAGAAGCTGAAGGTCGTACGCCGGGTTCGCGTGCACCACCTGCATGAGGTGACCGATGATGTTGTCCTTCGTCGATAGAAACCCTGTCGGATCCACCATCGAGGCCGGCTCATCGAGGATTCGGAGCAGCTGATGAAAGCCGTAGTTGATGCCCATTTTTTCGTAGTAGTCCGCCGCCGCAGGGCTGATCCAAAAGCGGAGCATGTCGACGGAGCCGACGATGAGCTGGATGCGCGTGGGAATCGATTCGATATGCCCAAGCGCCTGCAAACGAAAGAGACGCGCATCGAGCTCGGCCGGTTGTGCATATGCACGAAGCGCAGCCAAGAGTCGTCCGGCCTTCTGCATCATCTCCCTCGGCGTCCCTGCGGCGTCGCGTAGGAGACGAAGGGGACTCGCGGAGAGGCGTTGGGTCGCGGCGGTCTCGCTCACACCTTTACCCTACCCGCAATTGGGACCTCACGGGCGAATGCGAATCCGGCGAAGCTCTCCGGTCCCGTGAAGCTCGGCGTAGCCGCGCCGCAAACCAAAACACCGCGTTCGAAGGTCACAGCCCTCACACGCCTCCGACCGCACGACCTCATCCCCGGCGTAGGCGTCCGGGGCATCGTCGATCGCAAACACATCGGTCAACTCACGGGGAACCAGGCAGAGCGGCAGCCCGCACATCGAGTCAAACCCGGAAAGCGCGACCCCCTTTGCAAGCGCGCGCCGGACGCCTTCGCCAAGAAAGGGAACCACGTCGCTATAGCGGGGAATCAGCGCTTCTTTGCGCGGAACCATATCCGTCGAGGGAGCCACGAAGGAGACGCAGATTTCGACGCCCGGCCATCGCTCCGCGACCCAGTCGACGTAGTCGGGAAAGTCCGCGAGGTTCGTCTGGCAAAAGACGAAGTTCACCCGAACGATGATGGACGACGCGAGAAGGTGGTCAATTCCAGCCACCGTCTTGTTGAACGTCTTCGGCGCCCCGGTCACCGCATCCGAGATCGACGCCTTGGACCCGTGCAGCGAAACGAACGCGAGATCGACGCCGGCTTCCCGAAGCTCCGCGGCTGCGCTCGCATCAATGCGCGTGGCGTTTGTCTGAAGCTCCACGAAGCTCGCGCCCTCTCGCTTCGCAAGGCGCACCCAATCGACCAAACGAGGCTCGAGCGTCGGCTCGCCGCCGGAGATGCAGATCGTGTCACCACGCGCAGCCGCCTCACGAATCACGCGCTCCACGTCGTCTGCAGGCGCCGTCGGAAGGTGGGTCGACACGAAGCAAAAGTCACAAACCTGATTGCATCGAAACCCAACCCGCACCGTTCGCATCGCGCGTGTGCCTCCACCGCGTAGACGAATCACCTCGTCCTGAAAGAGCTCCCGCGCGACCTGCGCTTCGACGGTGGAGATGAGGCTTAGCCGGCGCCGAACCCGGTCTTCCGCAATGGGTCGGGGCTCGACGGCTGCGCCTTCGGGAACACCCGGGCAGCGATCCCCAACCACGCACGTCGCGCAGGCCTCCACCTGACGAATGCCCTCTCGGAGTTTTCCGCCCGGTGTCAGGCGAAACAGTCGTGCGATACGCGCTGGATGCTGAAAGAGACACGGCGGCACGTGGGTATGCGGATCAAGGCGAAGGGCCAGATCGAACCGCCGCGCCTCCGCTTCGAGGCGCTCGATCGCGCGGGCAGCTTCCGCGAGAGGAAGAATCGAAGACGGGCCCCGCGTCGGAACGCCGACCACCAGCGCTTCGACCGGCCACCCCGCCTCCGAGATTCGCGCCGGGAGCGAGGCGATCGCGACCGCGTTCGACGCCACCACGGGAACCGCAATCTCCAGCGCCACCGACGCTGCAATCAGAGCCTCCACACCTCGCGCGGTCGCGGCGAATCCTCCGGGATCACGGGTTACGCGATCGGCGTCGTCCCCCCAACCGGGAAGATGAACGCGCGCGCGATCGAGGCCCGCCTGGTGGAGTGCTTTTGCGAGGGCGTTGTCGACGAGCGCGCCGTTGGTCTCGAGTTCCACCGTCGCCGCACGTGTCTTTGCGAGGGAGACCAGCGCCGGCAGATCCCGCCGCATCGTCGGCTCCCCGCCCGTAAGCACAAGAACGTCAGCCGACGCCTCTTCGATGCGCTCCTTCGCCGCACGTACAAAGCGCGGGTCGTCCGTCGGCGCACGCCGATCGCAAAACGCACAAGCCTGGTTGCACTGCCGGTGGGTATAAACGCGTGCCGTACGACCGCCGCCGCGCATTCCCCAACGCGGTTCAGTCACGCAGCGCTCGCACGACGAGCTCTTCCACCGGCGACGCAGGCGCATCGAACCGAAGAGGCTCGTGGGTGTAGATCACCGGGTTGCTCATCCAGCGAATCGAACCGGAGGGATTGGGCGACGACGAATGCAGCATGAAGGGGTGCATCACGTAGAGGTCGCCCACCTTGCCCGTGAGCGCGACGCGCTCCTCACAGCGGGTCATGACCTGCACTGCGGTCGAGCGATTCACAAAGTCGACTCCGTCGGGACTCGCGGCGAGCGTTCGGGAGACCTCGCGAATCGATTCCGGTGCGATGTACGTCGGTCCTCGATCGAGCGGCACATCGTCGAAGAGGGCGATCAGCACCA
>JBCDAA010000116.1:0-22343 GCA_039186435.1 Myxococcota bacterium
GGATCGAATCGAGCGCCCCAAGTCTCGAGAGGGTGCCTAGTCGACGTCCCTGTCGCGCCAGCCTTCGCGGGTACTCGACGCCAACGCTCGACGGTCTCGTCGGTAGCGACGACGAGCATAGTACCCGTGTCCGAAAAACCGACCGCTCGGAAAGGAGCGTTCGACTCGTCGACGACAACGCACTCGCCATGCCACGCGTGGCTCCCCGGAGGTTGAAGAAACGCGACTTCCGAGGGCCAGTCGAGCGACACCACCCGAACGCTCCAGCCGTCGTGGGTGGTCCTCGGTAGACCTCCCCCACTCACGCCTGCGATTCGCACCCGCTGGCCGTCGACCGTCGCGATGAGACGAACGGCATCGACCTCGGCGTCGACCAAGCGCTGCGCTCCAGATTCAGCGACAACAACCGAGGCGGAGTGGGAGAGGACGAGCAGTTCGTCGGTGTTCGCAAAGAAACCAACCGCGAAAACCCTCGCGTCAAACCAGGTGCACCCGCCGGACGCCCAGTTCCGACTTCCGCGCGGCGCATCGGCAAGCCACTGGCGAACGCGTTCTCTCGGGTCCACGTCAGTACGTCATCGACAGCGAAAGCGTCGCCGAGAGACCTTCGTCAAAGCCGCGGGTCGTCACGCTGCCCTGCCGGAGGACCTGCCGCTGCATGAGCATATTCTTCACGTTCAGTCGCAGCGTGAAGTGCTCGTTGACCTCGTAGAACGCCGCGAGGTCGAGGTTGTGAAAGGGCTGACGTTTGGCGTCCGGCAGGGTGAACTGGCCGACCTCTTCGATGTACGGACCGTCGACCTTGTAGAAGAGGTAGACGGCGAGGGGAAAGTCGTCGGAGTCGTAGCCGAGGTTCGCCGCGATCGTCCACGGCGCCTGAAAGGCGAGGGGCCGCGAATCGTTCGTCGCCGTATCCGCCTGATCGGCGGTGAGCTCCGCTTCCGAGAGGACGTAGGTGAAGTTGCCGCCAAACTTGAGGCCTTCAAGAGAATCCGAGAGCCGCTCAAGGCCCATGCGAAACTCGAGCTCGACGCCGAAGTTCTGGGCGCTGTCGATGTTCTGAAAGGCGACGAGTCGATTTCGATTGAGGATCACGAGCTCGATGGGATCCTCGAAGAACTTCGCGAAACCGGAGACCGCGAAGAGCTCCGTCGGACCAAAGAAGTACTCGTAACGAAGGTCGACGTGCTGGATGCGGGTCCGGGTGACCGAGGGATCGCCAAAGACGGTACGGCGCCGCACGAAGTCCGGAAACACCGCGCCGGAAAGCTCGCGCGCGTTGGGCCGCGCAACCGTTACCGCATAGCCCGCGCGGAGGTTCATCTGCTCCGTCAGCTCGAGGACCGCGCTCACCGCCGGCAGGTAGTCGATGTCCATGCGAAAGACGTCGTTGTCCGTGAATCGCTCCTCCGGATCGGTGAACTGGACGTCCGCCTCCAGCTGCTGACGAAAGGCTTCGATGCGGAGGCCCGCGAAAAGGCGAAGACGCTGCGCGATCCGAAACTGGGTCGCAGCATAGACCGCGAAGAGATCGTCCCGGGCGTCAAAGCTGTCGATGCGTGAGGTGCTCTCGGAGATGCGCCACGCATCCTCCGCGTTCTCGCCGGCAAAGAGCGTCTCCGGCACGTTGTAGACGCGATCCCCGATCGCCGACGCACGGGCGTTGTAGCGAAATCGACGAATGCGGCTTTCGCGAAGCGTCGTCTGAAGAAACGCGCCGAGCTGAAGCTTGAACTGCCCCGCCTGCTGGTAGTCGTATTCGAGGTCGACCCCCGCGCCGTAGTCGCGCCCTTCGAGACCCATGAAGAGGCGCTGCCCGTTCTGCGAGATGCGATCGTCCCAGCGGTAGTTGAAGGTGTTGTCCCAGACGCCGTCCGGCCAAAGGGGCTGGTCTTCGGAACCCGGCTGGTACCCCCAGTCGCGGGTGTCGGGTTCGTCGCGGTGCGAGTCTGTGACGTAGCCCTGCCAGGAGAGCTTGGCGTCCCCAAGAAAGTGTGTGCCGCGAAGCTGGTTGAACCAGATGGAACGCTCGACGAAACGGTAGCGACCGATGAGGGAGGGACCGTAGGAGTCTTCCTCCTCTTCGATGCGGCCCACCGCAACGCCCGTGTAGTCCTCGCCAATCTGGTTGTAGAGCGACGTGAAGGTAAGCGTGTGATCGTCGCCGAGCTCCAGGACCGCGGTGCCAAGGCCCGTGAGTCGCGCCGTTGTTTCGAGGGACTGACGATCGAGGGAGTCGTTCGCGACCTCGCCGCCCTCTCCGTCCGAACTCACCGTTTGCACGATCTCGTTTCGGTGCCGGCGCTGCATGGACCAGCCTGCGCTCGCCATCAGACGAAGTCGTCGATCGCCGGGAAGATCGATGGTGCCGCCGAGGCTGAGGTTGATCTTGTTGATCGGTCCGAGGCCCTGGCGCTGGTTGTTGAGCTGAAAGTCGTCGTTGAAACCGCGCTGGACGGCCGCCCGCTCGTCGCGATCGGGGAACTCGACGCGGCTGAGCTCGCGGTCACGAATCTCCGCGGGCAGCGAGCGACTTCCGTTGTCGAAACCGAGGAGGTCGGTGCGGCTTCCGCGGTAGGTGGGCGCGCGCCGAAAGGTGGTCTCGCTGTGATACTCGAGGCCGAGGCTCGCGCGAACGGTGAACTCGTCTGGGGGCTCGCGGGTGGTGAGAAGCGCGGTGCCGCCCCCGAAGGCGCCCGGGAGGTTCGGCGTGTAGCTCTTGAGAATGGCGATGCCGGAGAGAACGAAGCTCGGAAAGAGATCGAGCTGCACGCCGGCGCTGTCGAGGTCGAGCTGCGGAAGGAGCGCGCCGTTGAGGGTGATGTTGGTGTAGCGGCCGCCGAGACCGCGGACGTAGAGGTACTGGCCGCCGACGATGGTGGTGGCGACGACGCGGCGGGCGGCGCTGCCGGCGCTGCCGTCTCCGGAGCGGCTGATCTCTTCGGCGCTGACCGCATCGCGAACGCCGGCGGACTGGCTGCGGATCTGGAGCTGCGTCGCTTCGGTGTTGGTGTCGACGCGATAGGTGGTGACGACGGCCTCACCGATGGAGTTCGTGTCCATCTGCAGCGTCATGTCGTCGAGGTAGGTGATCTCCCCGCCGCGAATCTCGACACCCTGAAGAAGCGCGGGGGCGTAGAAGTCGGTGTGAATCCGAACGGTGTAGGTGCCCGCCGGAAGCTGGAGCTGATAGCGCCCTTCGTCGTTGGTGTAGACGGTGCGTCCCTGGCCGACGATCTCGACCGCCACCGCGTCCATCGGTGCGTCCTGACTTTCGCCGTCGAGCACGCGGCCGGTGAGACCGGTGTCGCCTTCGGCGAGCGCGTCGCCAAGATCGCTGCCGCCTTCCGTAGCGCCTTCGGCGGGACCTTCGACCGGACCTTCGACGGGTCCTTCGACGGGCCCTTCGACCGGACCCTCGATCGGGCCTTCGACCGGACCTTCGATGGGACCTTCGATCGGGCCTTCTTCGGGTTGAGCGAGGACCTGCGTCGTCCAGCACAGGACGAGTACGAGGGAGCATTTCCGCATGGTGAGGGTCCTAGTTCGGAAGGGCTTCGGTCATCACGGCGATGGTCGTCGCGCCACCTTCCTTCGCGAGGTCGAGCGCCTGGCTCGCTCGCTCGAAGGTGACGTCGTCGTGCGCATCGAAGAAGATCTTCCGGTCGCCGCGGGCGGCCAGAACACGCGTCAAACGCGAAGGAAGCTGATCGTCGGGAACGACATCGCGGTTGATGCGAATGCCGCCCTCCTCGTTGACGCTCACCACCAGAGGCTGCGTGGGATCGATCGCCTCGGCCGGCAGGTCGTCTTCGGGATCGTTCGGAATGTCGATCCAAAGCATCTTCGAAAGCGCCGGGGTGATGACCATGAAGATGATGAGCAGCACGAGAACGACGTCGACGAGCGGCGTGACGTTCATCTCCGGGGTGTGCTTGCCCTTCTTCCTCGGGCCTGATGAGAGGTCCATGCCCATCGTCGTTACCTCGCTGCGATCGCGTCCTCGTCGATTTCGCTGTCGGGGTTGCCGTTCACGCGGAGCATCACGCCGGGGAAACCAATCTCCTGCGCGACCTTGAAGAGCGTGCGCACGCGGACGTAGCGCACCGAGCGATCGGCCCGGAGCAGGAGCTTTCGCTCGGGGTCGGACGCGTGGGCCTGATCGAGCACGCGCGCGAAGTCGTCATCGCTCAGGCGATCGGTCTCGAAGAACATGTCGCCGTCGCGATCGATCGAGAGGGAAAAGGGCTCTTCCTCTTCCGGGTCATCCTCGCCGTGTTCGATCGTCGGCGGCTCGACGGCAGCGCCCTTCTCCGTGTTGGGAAGAACGACCATGAAGATGATGAGCAGCACGAGCACGATGTCGACTAGCGGCGTGACGTTCATCGTCGGCCGGGCGCGCCCGCTCTTGGAGTGTTTGCTCAGACCCATGATTCGCCTCTACGCGACCGCGGACTGAGGACCGCTGACGCGCGGCGTGCGTTCGAGGGCCTGCTCTTCGTCGAGGGCTTCCGTTTCGAGGCGGTCGACGAGCTCCCCGGCCGCGTTGGAAAGGCCGGCTTCGAAGAGCGCGATCTTGTTCGAGAGCCAGTTGAAGGCGAGGACGACGGGAATGGCGACGATGAGACCGAGGCCGGTCACGACGAGGGCCTCGCCGATCTCACCGCCGATGGTCGCGATGCCGCCGCCGCCTTCAGACGCGATCTTCTGGAAGGTGAAGAGAATGCCGAGAACGGTGCCGAGGAGGCCGACGAAGGGCGCCGTGGAACCCGTCGACGCCAGAATGTTCATGCCGCGGTTGAGGCCCGCGCTCACCTCTTCGCCGGTGCGCTCGAGCGCGCGACTCGTGAGGTGGATGGCCTTCGGAATCGTCTTTCCTTCGTGACGACGGTCCAGGAAGGTCCGAATCCCGGTGTACATGTAGTGGGCGAGGTGACTCCCCGTCGTCTTCGACGCGATCTCGAGGGCGCCCTCGAAATCACCTTCGTCGAGTTTCGGCGTTGCCTCCTTGGCGAACTGTCGCGACTTGCTTGCCGAGAGCCGTAGAAGGATCAGCCGGTCGATGATCACGGCCAGGCTCAAGAGCGCCTGGGCGGCGAGGACCGCCACGACCACCTGGACGGGAAGGGGGGCATGGGCGATGAGGTGAATGACGTCGAGTTCCATGAGTTCGCTCCACTAAGGTTCCAGCTAGAGATTCCGAGGCCGGAACCGAAAAGGAATGCGCCAGGTCCACGCGACGGGCGTTCCGTCGGCGCGTTTGGCGGGGTCAAAACGCTGCCAGTTTTCGCGCAGGCACTCGCGTACGCGGTCTTTGAGCACGTCGTGGCCGCGAATGACGTCGAAACGGCGAAGGTTGCCTCGCTCGTCGACCTGCACGGAGACGAGAACAACGCCGCTGATGCCGAGGCGCTGCATCTCCTGTGTTTCGGAGCAGCCAAAGCGCGCGCGGCCCACGCGAACGTTCTCGGTGCTCACGCGCGGGTTGCGGCGCTCTCGCATCATCGTGGGCGGAGGCGGCGGCGGCGGTGGCGGCGCTTCCATCGTCACCTGCGCGGTGCCCATGCCGCCGGGACGTCCTCGGGTATCCCCCCCCACCGGGCCCGTCGGACGCTCGTCTACCAGCGGCGCGTCGGACTCCTCGAGCTGCTCGTCGGGAATCTCATCGGGCGGTCGAATCACAGGACGCGCGGCGGCGGGTCGAAAGACCGCAACCGGCTCGGCGATCGGCTCCGGCTCGGGCTCGGGCTCCGGCTCGTCCTCGGGCGGAGGCGTGAACTCCACCATCACCGTCTCCTCCTCGGGGAGCGCTTCTTCCTGCTGCGCCGCGAGGTCCTGCAGGTGCAAGTGGTGGCGGTAGAACGCGTAGACCACGCCGCCAAAGATCGACATCGCGACGAAGAGGGACGCCAGAAACAGCACGATCGCAAAGCGCTGCGGCTTTCGTTGGAAGTCCTTAAACATCGCCCGACCTAGGCGCCCTCGAGTTACGAGGAGTACGTGACGGCAATGTGTCGGCGCCGTGGCGGACTCGCTTCGATCCGCGAAGGCCTTCTTTTCTCGGAACGTGACGCGTCGCTCGGGTGCGTTTTCTTACACGACCTTCGCGAGGTGCAGCTCCTCGTCGCGCTCCTCATCACGAGGGACGCGGTAGCCAACACCTCGAACGGTTTCGATGAGATCCGCCGCGGGGCCGAGCTTTTCGCGCAAGCGCCGTACATGGGTGTCGACGGTACGCGGCCCTGGGTCAGCTTCAGGCCAGACGCGATCGATCAGCTCCTGGCGACGCTGCACACGACCCTTTCGCGTCACGAGATCCACAAGAAGGCGGAGCTCCACGGTGGTCAGATGAACGGGATTCCCGTCCACGGTGACCTCCCCATGCTGCGGATCGATCTCGACGGGGCCGAGGCTCAGCCGCTGCGGCACGAGCTCGCTTCGCCGGCGACAGCGACGAAGAACGGCCTGGACGCGAAGCACCATCTCGCGGATGGAAAGCGGCTTCGGTACGAAGTCGTCGGCACCGAGCTCGAACGCCAGGACGCGATCGATCTCGCTTCGGCTCGCTGAGGTCGCGATCACCGGAATGGCGGCGTTGACCGGACTGCTTCGAATCGCGCGGAGCAGGTCCGTCGCGCGCGGGACCAAGAGGTCCATGGAAAGGACGGCGAGCGCAGCCGGTTCGCGGATTCGACTGCGAAGGTCTGCGCCGTCGACTTGTTCCACGCGAAATCCGGCGTCGCGAAACGCTTCCGCGAGTTTCTCCGCCGCCGCGTCTGGGTCCACGATGAGGATCGCGTCCATGGGGCCCTGACGTTGATGAACCCAAGTGACGGTCGCGTGACCGCTCGGTGCCGAAGCCGAAATGCAATCAGTCACCGATGGCGATTGAAAGCGGTTGGTGACAACTCCGCGACCGGGGTGGGCGTGAGCCTCAAAGCCGGGTAGCGGTGCCGCGTGCGCTTCTGCCTGCACTTACTTGTGTGCGTCTCCCTTGGGAGCTGCGCCGCCGTGGAACGGAACGACCGCAGCGCGTTTCTCGAGTCGACGATGGCCGAGGCGGACCGGGTGTTGATTCGAAGCCGCCCGGTTCACGCCGCGGGCAAATACGCGCGCATGGCCCGCAGCCTCTACGACTTCTACCGCGGCTCGGTTCCCGTCTTCTCCGCCGATTTTGCAAACGGCAGCCTGCCCGCGTCCGCGTCCGAGTTTTCACTGAACGCACCGCTCGTCCTCTCCACGGGTGACGCGCACCCGGAGAACTTCGGTCTTCTCCTCGCCACGGACGGAAGCCTCGCCCTCGAGCCGAACGACTTCGACTCCGCCGATCGCTACCCCTACCTCTGGGATGTCCGCCGGCTCACGACGGGTCTCGTTCTCGCCGCGCGTCTCGCCAACCCCGAAGACGAAGCGGCCCGCATGCAAAGCGCGGCAGCGGCCAGTGACATCGCCCGCGCTGCCGCCGTCTCGTACACCGCAACGGTTCGAAGTCGGGTACGGATTCGCTACGACGAAGCCTTTCGCGACGCCAGCCCGCACCTCACCGACCTCTACCGGCGCGGCGAACGCGACCGCGAGCGGATCGACGAGCTCAACGAGTTGACCGAAGTCGTCGACGGGGCGCGCGTGCTTCGCCGCGGCGTGGTGGCCGAGGACGACCCCGAGAACCTCTTTCAGGACCTGCCGAAAGAACCCTTCGAAGCGCTCACGCCGACGCTCTTGGAGTATCGAAGCTCCCTTCTCGCGCCACCGCCGCCGGAGTATTTCACCGTCCTCGATGCCGCACGGGAGCTGGGCTCAGGCGTCGCCAGCTGGCCGCGTATTCGCGTGTTGATCCTCGTTCGCGGGCCGACCGATGCGGCGGACGACGACGTGATCCTCGAACTCAAAGAGCTCGTCGATTCGGCGGCCCAAGGCTGGGTGCGCCCCCGGCGCTATCAC
Organism: Myxococcota bacterium; assembly: GCA_039186435.1. Classification (GTDB taxonomy): domain Bacteria; phylum Myxococcota_A; class Polyangia; order Polyangiales; family Houyiibacteriaceae; genus JALVDI01. The sequence continues at coordinate 7,942 of JBCDAA010000116.1, forward strand.
GACACCGTCGGGGATCGGCTCCTCGAAACCTCGCGGGCGCTCTGGGCACGACCCGACGCAGAGCCGCTTTGGGGGGAAGGGATGTGGCTCGGAATGCCGGTGCAGATTCGGCGCGAGAGCGAAGCGCAAAAGACGCTACGAGTGCGTCGCATGGAGGGTGAGCTCGGAACCGTCCAAGGCCTCACCGAGCTCGCGACGATCCTCGGCGCGGTGCTCGCGCGAATGCACATGACGCCGCAGGTTGTCGGCGGGAACGACCTCAACGTCGCAGAAGCGATCGACGCGGTGATCGGCGACCGGGCCGAGGCCTTTGCGGACGAGCAGGCGGCGCAAGCGATCGCCTACGCCAACCAGGTGGAAGCCGACTGGATCCTCTGGCGCGAAATCGTCCGGCGCGATCCGACCTTGGGTCTCCCCCTCAACGTGAACGACCAGCCCCGCGACGAGGTTCGCGGGATCCTCGGCGTCCCCGCGACGCCCGCGATTCCTTAGGAGAGACGATGCACAAGCGACTTGCCCTAGCGCTCCTGCTCTGGCCGGCAATGGTTTCTGCGCAAGCGGATCTCGCCGACGAACCCGCCGCGGAAACCGACGAGCCCAGTGACGTGCCCGTGCCCATGCCCATGTCCGAGCGCGAAACGCACCCCAACGCCGACGCCGAAGCCGACGAAACCATCCAGTGGATCCCCGGCATCGAAACCTTCGGCGCGTATCGCCTTCAGGTCGTGGAAAGCGCGGGCGAAAACGATCGCGAGTGGTTTCACATCTTCGAGCTCGAGCGCGCCCTGCTCTGGCTTGGCGTGCAATACGGCGACCTAAGTGCGCGAATCATGCTCGAAGCGGTGCAGTCCGCCGACGAAGCGGGGCTCCTCGCCATCGGCGGCGACTCCCTCGTAATTCGCGTTCGCGAAGCGTGGGCCGGCTACAACGTGCGCGACTGGGTCGACCTTCGCGCCGGGATGGTGCGCACGCTAACGCAGCCGATGGTCGAAAGCGTCGAGCGTCTCCGTCCGGTCGGCAAAGGCCCGCACGAACGCTTCAACCTCCTCTACCCCGCGGACGTCGGCGCGACCGCAGTGCTGCGCCTCCCCCATGGCCTCGGTCGCATCGGCGCGGGCGTCACCAACGGCGAAGGCTACCGAAATCGCGAAATGAACCGGGGCAAGACCACCGAGCTCTTCGCCGAGCTTCGCCCGCTCGCCACCCTTGGCGCGGAAGGTCTGGTCATCTCCGGTTCGTACATCCTCGGCTCGGAAGGGAGCGGCAGCGCCCGCGCCGATCGGGCGACCGTGATCGTCGCCTGGGATGACGACTGGCTCAAAGTCGGCGGGAGCTTTACCTACGCGCTCGGCTTTGAGGGCAACGGTGCGCGCGAAGGCTGGCTTGCCCACGGCTTTGCACGGGTAGAGCTCTTCGACCGCTTGATCCTCGGGGCACGTGCGGACCACTTCCGCCGCGACACCGATGATTCGGAAGACGCCATCACGACCTATCAGGGCACGGTTGGATTTCGGGTGATGGAGCCGCTCGAAACCTACCTCTCGCTCAGCCGTGACGTTCCCGGAGACCGAGCGCGAGCGGCACTTCCGGGGAGCGACCTCTGGGAACTCTCGCTCTTGATTCGACTTCGCGTGGAGGGGCTGCCGTGAGGGTCTTTCTCGATCGACGGACGGTATTTTTGAGATGTGCGCTGGTCGCCATCGTCTTTGCTGGCTGCGCCGAAGCCGTCGACACCGCGCCCGATCCCTTGCGTGGACTTCCCGAAGGAGGCGCACCGGACGTCGGTGTCGATGCGGGCGTGGATGCGGGCGTGGATGCGGGCGCGGATGCGGGCGCGGATGCGGGCGTGGATGCCGGTCCCGCACGGCTTGTCATCAACGAGATTCAAGCTTCCGGCGACGACTGGATCGAACTCAAGAACGTAAGCGCCGGTCCTCTCGATGTGAGTGGGTGGCGCGTCACGCAAATCGACGACCTCGGCGTGCCAGAACCCGCGCGCTCGACCCCCTTTCCCGACGGATTCGTCCTTCCGGCGGGTGGGTACTTCATCGTGCTGGCCGGCCTCGAAACCACCGCCGGGCTTGAGACGAACTGCGTGCTCCCCGGCGTCACGACCTGCCTGCACGCCGAGTTCGGTGTGAGCAATGGGTCGGGCGATACCCTCGTCGTCTTGGACGGCGCGGACGCTGTCGTCGACACGCTGGTCTACCCCCCGGATGCGGCCGAGAGCGACCGGACCTACGCGCGTGTTCCCGAAATCACCGGCGACTTCGTCGAAGCGACGCCGACTCCGCTTGCGCCGAATCTCCCCTAGAGCACATCTAGTGAGGAGCAACATAGCTCCGCGTCGCTAGCGGCGAGAATCCTACGCCGGTGCTTCTCAATGCTTACGCCACGCTTCGCGAGCTCCCCGCCCTCGACATGCCGCACACGCTGCGCGCGCAGCGCGACCGCTCCGATCCTGAGCTTGGCGAACACCTTCGTGGCTTCGTCGGATTCCTGACCCAGCGCGGAACACGCACGATGACGCAGCGTCTCTACCACGTGATTCGCCACGTGGAGCGCACGCAAAACCACATCGCATTCGAAACGGGCGAGTTCCCGGAAGGGTGGGCTCTTCGCGCCAACGCGGTTTTCTTTCTGCAGGATGGAAGCGTTCGGGACCCTGCCGGCCGATTGCTCGTGGGAAGCGATGGCTCGGAGGACGTCAGCGCAGTCTTGCCGTACCCGGCCGATGCGATCGCGCGAAAGAAGCGCCACCTCGACCTGCTCGCGACGACGGACGTGCACATTCCCGAAACGCTTCCTCCGGTCGCGAGCGAAGCCGAGGTCCTCCTTCGCGGATCACGAGAGGTCGCGGAGCGCGCGTGCTGTCTCCTCGCCGTTGCCGTTCGCGCGGAATCGCTCGCGTCAGGAGATCCGCTCTCCGTCACGGCGATCGCCGAGCGATTTCCAAAGACTCGCGACAGGTTCTCTCCGGTCGAGCGAGCGTTCCTCCACGCCGAAACGCCGGACCGTCAGTCGATCATCAATCACGCGTGGCGCTACGAAGCGCTCTGGGTGCTCGAGTGGGCGCTCGGCCTCGTTCCCGCGCTGCCGATGCCCGATCAGATCTGCGATGTCCCAGCGGTCGCCAAAGCGATCTTCGACCGCGGTGAAGACGCCATCCTGGAGGCGCAGCTCCGCCCGACCGGGGAAATCCTCGACGCGCTCGACCTGCACCTTCGCCTGCACTGGGCGATTCGGCAGGCGCGCCTTGAGGGCCAAGCGACGCCGATCAACCTCGATGCGGGCGTGGTCCAGGAGCGCTCAACTGGTTGTGCCGGTTCCAGGACGCGGCGTGGGATGACGTCGACACACCGACCTGAGCGCTACGGAAGGATGGCTTCCGCAAAGCGGTCGTTCACGGCCATGGCAACGCCGACCGACACGAGCAGTCCGATCGTGACGTAGAGAAGGTCTTTGCCGATCAACATCGCGGCGTGTTTGCCCGTTCGACCGGAGACGCCGCGAATGCTCATCGCAATCTCGCGGCCCGCGAGCAACCCGATGAAGACCCAGGTGGTGCTCATCGGGATGTTCGACTCCATTTTGAAGACGTAGAGGATGATGCCGTAGATGAAGTCGATGACCGTCGCGCTTCGGACGTCCTGAACGCTCGCCTTTTCGTCGACGACCTTTTGCACCCGGTCGCCCCCGAGACGGAAGAGCAGCCCGAGCCCCGCGAACACGACGCCGCCAAATACCGCGAACTCGACCGCCGAAAGCGATCGCGGCAGGTACACGGCGATGTTCGCGGCGTCCTGCATCACCCACACCGACCAGAGAAATCCGCTCGAGATCCACTGCGCCACCCGCCAGCCCGGATGCGCCGGCCCTGCTTCGATGAAGCGCTGCAGCATCTTCGACACCGCAAACCAGGCGACGATCGCAACGCCGAACGCGACCCCATAGCCCATCAGGCTCTTGGTCAACACCTTGCCGACGCCGCTCGGGTCGGTTGCAAAGCACGTGAGGAGCAGGAACGTCGTCGACACCGGAACACGCGCGCGCGTCAGCATCATCAGCACCAGCGGCGCGGCAACCTGCAGATACGAGAACGTGACGGGCGCTTCCGAAAACCCTTTCGACGTCAGTCGCTCGTGGGTGACGTCGCCGCCGAACTCAACCCAGCTCCACCCCACCGTCGCGAGAAAGATGCCGCCGATGAAGAGCCACAAGAGCCACCACGGCGTTTGCTTGTTGGACGCAATGAAAGTCCCGATGGTCTGAATGCTGTCGTTCGCGACGGCCGAATAGCCCGCGAGCGCGAAGCCCACCCAGCGGGCAACGAACGCGTTCTCGTAGATAAACCCGATCGCCAGAAAGCCAAGGGCGATCAGAATCAGAAACACCCGCTCCCGCGCGACGAGCGCAAGAAAGGGCGGGCGCGTCGCTTTCGGAGCCGGATCCGCATCGAGCGCCTCAGCAGACGCAGTGCTGTCGGGAAACGCATGCACGTCGCCCGGAGTATGGTGGGATCTCCCTGCCACTGTGTTACCGCAATGTGTCCGTCGCGAAACGTAGCCGTGCCGTGACTACGCAGGGGGAAGAGGGGCTTCCGCGCCGCCCTCCGCGCTCTCTTGCGTGTCCTCTTCTTCGACCTGGGGAAGGCTTACGCGAAAGGTCGTTCCGTCGGCCTCGTTGCTTTCCACCGCGACCACACCGTTCATTGCCGTGCAGAGGTGCTTGACGATGGCAAGGCCGAGCCCCGTGCCGCCGCGATCCCGCGAGCGGCCTTTGTCGACGCGATAGAAACGCTCGAAAAGCCGCTTTTGGTGCTTGGGCTTGATGGGGGGACCCGGGTTGTTCACCTCGATGGAGATCACGCTCTCCGAGGACAACACGCGAACCCGCACGCTGGACCCTTCGGGGCTGTATTTGATGGCGTTCTCGATGAGGTTGATGAGCACCTGATCAAGACCGCGCGCATTCGCCATGGCTACCGCCTTCAACGAAGAGGGCTGAAAGAGCACCTGAATGTTGTGCTCGGTCGCCTTCGCGGTCAGGCCACGAATGACCTCGCCGATGACCACCTCGACATCGACGGGCTCGAGCTGGAGCTCTTGCTCTGGAGATTCGGCTTTGGAAAGCGCTGCCAAATCGTCCACGAGGGCCTGGAGCCGCAGCGTGTGGCGGATGATCACCTCGAGAAAGCGGCGCGCCGCATCCGGGTCCTCCAGGGCACCATCGCGGAGGGTCTCACTAAAGCCGCGGATCGCGGTCAGCGGCGTGCGAAGCTCGTGGCTCGCGTTGGCGACGAAGTCTCGCCGAATTCGGTCGATCTCCTTCAGCCGGGACACGTCGTGAAGCACGGCGATCACCCCCGCGCCCTCCTGCAGCGGCGCCACCTGGGCCCGAAAAGCGCGTTTGCTGCCGCCGCCCACGCGAATCTTAAACTCGACCTCGATCGCGTGACGCTTTTTCCGCGCGCTGCGAATCGCGTCGCGGAGCTTTTTGGAGGGAATCGCCTCGAGGGACGTCCGCCCGCGCGCGTCCCCGTCGACAAGAAAGTCGAGAGCCTGATTGGTCTGCACGATGCGGCCGAGGGAATCGGTGACGAACACCGCCTCCACCATCGAGTTCAGAATCGTTCGAAGGCGATCCTGCTCGGCACGCAAACGGGTGATTCGCTCCGCCAGCGTATCCGCCATGTGGTCGAGCGCGCGTCCGATCGTACCGAGCTCGTCGTCGCGTTCGCTGTTTGTGCGCGCGGAGAGATCGCCCTCCGCGAGCGTGTTGGCAACTTCGGTGAGCTCCTGCGCTGGCTGTACGAGCGCGCGACCGAGAACGATCGTGAGCAGGAGCGCGATGAGCGACGCCATCACGCCACCAATGATCAGCAGCTCCCGAATCGTCGTGCGCATGCGATCCGCCGTCGCCGTCGAACGCAGCACCTGAACGACGTGCCGCTCCGCACGCCGAAACGCCCGATGATCGCCACGGGCCGTACGCGGAAAGGTCCGGCCGCTCAGAAACTGACCGAGCGCATCCTCGTGAACGGCGGCCTGTGCGCGCGCCAGGTTCGCTCCATCAAACCCCGAATCACCGACGATGGTCCGGCCTGCAAGGATGGTGACGCGACAGCCGCGCTCGGCCCCCACTCGATCCGCGATCTCGTCCGGGTCCCCGCCCGCGTTGAGGTCCGCCGAGATCTCGTCGAGGGCGAGCGCCAAGTCCTCCTGGGCCAGACGCCCCAGCTGATACTCCACAAGCGGATCCTCAAGCAGCATCAGCGCGAGAATCAGCGTGCCGATCGTCGTTACGATCGCGCTGACCAGCGTTCGCCTAAGGCCGCCGAAGGGAAACACGAGGAGAGTCTAACGGCGCTCGGAGAACGACGTCAGTTGAGTTCCGTGCGCATGCGGTAGCCCACGCCGCGCACGGTTTCGATGTGACGCGAGGCGCTGCCCAGCTTTTCGCGAAGTCGCTTCACGTGGGTGTCGACGGTCCGCGTTTCGATTCCGGGGGCGTAACCCCAAACGCGCTCAAGGAGATCCGAGCGCGACTGCACGCGGCCGCGTCGCTTGGCGAGGTCGAGGAGAAGCCGAAACTCCAGCGCCGTGAGACTGACTTCCTTGTCGTCGACGGTCACGCGATGGCCGGGAACATCGATCACGAGGTTGCCGACGGTGATCGCCTGGGGCCCTTCGGTATCGACCCCGCCGACCCGGCGCAGGATCGCTTCGATGCGCAGGAGCAGCTCACGCGGGCTGAAGGGCTTGGTGACGTAGTCGTCCGCGCCGACCTCGAAACCAACGACGCGATCGACCTCTTCGCCTTTGGCCGTCAGCATCAGCACCGGCATGCGCGAGGTGGTCTCATCGCGCCGCAAGCGACGGCAGACCTCCAGCCCGCTGATGTCCGGGAGCATCACGTCGAGGACCAGCAGATCGGGACGCTGCCTGCGGATTTCCGCAAGGGCAGTCGCGCCGGTACCGGCGGTGGTCACGGCATGACCCGCTTGTTTCAGGTTGAAGGCGACCAGCTCGGCGAGATCGCTTTCATCTTCGACGACCAGGATTCTTGAGCCCATAAGATGTCCGCACCGTGAGGGTTGGGGGTGACACAAATGTGACGGCGGCGTTGCGTCGGAGCAAAGCAGACGGTGGTCTCTTCGTGGGTAGATTGCGTGCTCCGTGAGCGAACGCACGGGCGCGTCTTCCGGAGAGACGCTACCGACCTCGCACTATGGGCCTCAGCGTCGGCATCGTCGGACTCCCGAACGTCGGAAAATCCACTCTCTTCAACGCGCTCAGCAGCAAGCAGGCCGAAGCGGCCAACTACGCCTTCTGCACCATCGACCCGAATGTGGGGGTCGTCATCGTCCCCGACGATCGCTTCGACGCGCTCGTTGAACTCTGCAAGCCGAAGCGCTCGGTCGCGGCGACCGTTGATTTCGTCGACATCGCGGGACTTGTTCGCGGCGCCTCCAAAGGCGAAGGCCGCGGCAACGCGTTTCTCAGCAACATTCGCGACGCGGACGCCATCGCCCACGTCGTGCGCTGCTTTGTGGACGACAACGTGGTCCACGTCGACAACCGGGTCGATCCCGCGTCGGACATCGAAACCATCGAGACGGAGCTCATCCTCAAGGATCTCGAAACCGTGCAGAAGCGCCTGGAGCGCGCCCGAAAGGCGGCGAAAGGAAACAACGCCCTCGAGAAGAAAGCCGTGGTGGTCTGCGAAGGCCTCGAGGCGGTTCTCGATCAGGGCAAGCCCGCGCGAATTTTCGAGGTTGAGGGGGACGACGAGAAAGGCATCGTTCGCGATCTTTGCCTGATCACCAGCAAGCCGATGTTCTACGTCGCGAACGTCAAAGAGGACCAGCTGGGTTCCACGGAGAGCGACGCACTCGTGCAGCAGGTCAAGAAGATCGCCGACTCGGTCGGTGCACCGATGGTGGTGATCAGCGCCGCGATCGAAGCGGAGATCATGCAGCTGCCCCCCGAGGAGCGCGCGGATTTCCTCGAATCGATCGGCCTTGCGCAGCCCGGTCTGCACGCTGTGATTCAGACGGGCTATCGCATGCTGAAGCTCATCACGTACTTCACCGCCGGCGAGCAGGAAGTGCGCGCGTGGACGATCACCGACGGCACCAAGGCGCCGGGGGCTGCAGGGAAGATCCACTCGGACTTTGAGCGAGGGTTTATTCGCGCCGAGGTCATCAAATGCGCGGACATGTTTGAGCTGAAGACCGAGCAGGCGGTGAAGGCCGCCGGCAAGATGCGGCTCGAAGGCAAGGAGTACGTCGTTCAGGACGGCGACATCATGCACTTCCGTCACAACGTCTGACCGTCAGCGCACCGGGAGGATCGTTCGCGCATCGCCGTCGGGAACATCGACCTCGACTTTGCGGGCGACGACCACGAGGACCGGTACGTCCGGCAACGGGCCCGCGTTCGTTGCAACGCAGTAGGCGCGCGTGCCGACGGGAATCTCGCCCACCTCGGTATCTTTCGCCGCGCGCACGAAAGGTTCGGCGATCGTCTCTTCGTTGGGGTCGATCGTGAGCTCGAGCGCGTGAACTCCGTGAAACGTGACCGTCGCAGACGGAGGGGGATACGGGATCGGCTCCGCGAAGGTCACCGTCACCGTCCCCTCCTGCACCTCGACGAGTCCTTCGGGCAAGCCGAGCGCATTGACCGCGTCAAAGGGAGCGATCTGCCATTCGCGCAGGGTTCGCTCGACCGTCTCGTCCACGACCGGACCGATGACCGCGGCGAGTTCGCTGTCCGCGCCGAACACATCTTCGATCTCATCCAGCGCGAAGAGCGACGCCGCAAGCTGCGCAGGGTCCCGCGACGAACGCATCGCGGACGCGAGGGCGCGCGCCGCCTCGTCCACTGCGACCGAAAGCTCGATGTGCGCCGCCGCGAGAAGCGCACCGATCGTCGCCGTTGCAATACGGCAGTCCAACGCAGAGGCGCTCCGCGCAAGGCCGCAGCGCGCGCACCACTCCTGACGCTCGAAGCGCTCTTGGCCACACGAAACGCACGCTCCCGCGGGCATGAACGCCGGGTCGATCACATCACCGGCGGTCCGCTCGTGATCGAGGTGTGGATGTTCCTTCGTCTCGCCCGAAAAGACGTACGCGCCGGATTGATCCTGAAGCTCGCCCGCGATCAGCTCTGCGAGTTCGCGAACCTCCGCCTTGGCGACGCGATCGTCGCCGAAACTATGGCGATGCACGGCGAGCCGCACCACTCCCTCGTGGGCATGCAAGAGGAGCGCGTGACCGGAACGGGCGTGAAGGACAGCAGCGTGCGCGTCGCAGCGAACCACGCGAGGCGCGCTCGCCAACCGAGAGAGCTCGAGAGGACGAAGTCGCGACGGCTGATGAAAACCGAGCGCCTCATCCGGGGCTGGTGGCCGAACACAAAACAGCGTATCGACCTTCAGTGACGCGCCCCGACGCGCCCACGCCGCGAGAACGGTCAGCCGCTTCGGCGAAAGGGCCTCGCTCTCGATCGAAAGTCGCGCAAGCTCGCTCTTCAATCGCTCCGGTGTTTCGTCGATCCCGTTCCGAAAAAGCGTCCGAAAGCGAGTTCGCGCGCTCTCCGGCACGGGCGCGTTGAGCTCTTCCGCGAGAAGCCGAGCAAACCCATCGACAACCCGATCGAGCTTGCCGACGCGAGGTTTCTTCGCGCACGCCGGACAACGATCCTCGTCGTCGAAGACCGGAACCCCGCACTGCGGACACGGCTGATCGGGAACGTAGTCGACCACCCCTCGAGTGGTCACAAGGCCCCAGCGGAGCGAACGCGCCAAAGGCCGCGCGATCGCCCAAATCAGATCGTCGACCTCGCTCGACGCGGACGGCGGGCCCCAAAACCGAACGGCCCCAGCCGTTACCTCAATCCGGATCGAGGCTCCCGTTACGGAATCTACGAGGTACGCCGAGGGGGAGATCGCCCGCGCATCGGAACGTGCGCTCAACTGACGATGGCACTCGCGCATCGACGCCAGGCCCGAGGGCACCGAAGGGTTTGCCCCGACGGGCTTAAGCGTGGCGAACGGACTCGGCATCGAACGTCAACGTGAACTCATCTCGAAGTGGCGCTAGGGGTTCCTCAGCATGCACGCGGAAGAACTCTGGATCGCCCTCACCAAGGAGGTCGAAACGGCCCCCCTCTCGAGCGACACGGTCGAGGTGCCGACGCTATTTACGGATCGATATCCGCTGGGCCCCCTAAGAATCGGCGAGCGTGAGTTTTTCCCCGCGCTGGAGTTCGACGACGACCTTGCGTGGCCGGAGACGTGGTTCCCCTTGGAAGCCCTGGACCACATCACGCTTGTTCTCGCCGAGGGAAAGGTCTGGCAGGGCTACCGCGAAGGACGCATCGAACTCTCACCGGAGCCTCTTTGGGAGTCCTTGGAGGCCTTTCTCGAGGATGCGCTTCATCTTTCTCGACACGCTGCGTTCGAAGACGACGAAGGGGATCGCTTTCTCACCAGCGACGCCGAAGCAGCGCTGCGTGACGCCCTCGAATCGCCGGACGAGAGCTTCGAGTTCTTTCGCGTTGCAACCCGGGCATCGCGACTTCGCTACCTCGAAGGTGAAGTTGCGACGGCGCGCGTCGTCACGATCGCTGGGCTCTTCTTTCTCGCCTGCGCGGCGGCGTTTCTTTTCGCCCCCTTCAAGAGTTTGATGCTGCGAGTCCCCTTTGTGGTGGTCATCGGGTGCGTCCCCTTCGCGATCGCGGTCTACGGTGCCAACGCCAGCGCAAAGGCACGCAGGCGGCTTCGAAACCTTACGCGAGAGCCCTGACACCAGAGCTAGGAATCACGCCGCCGCCGCCGCCAAACGACCAGACGCCAGCCGACGATGACCAGGACGGCGAGGCATGAGCCGAGCGCCGCGAGCTTCTGCGCCAACGGGTTGCGGTAGGCGAACACGATCTCGTGCTCGCCCTCGTCGACCGGCACCGCCATGAAGTTGGGCGCGACGTGGACGACCTCCACGGGGTCGCCGTCAACCCATGCGCGCCAAAATGGGAAGTAGGTCATCTTGAAGAGAACGTGCTCATCGTGTCCGGCGCGGACCCGTGCGGTGTAGCTCGCCGGCGCACGCGTGCTTCGCAACACCATTCCCGTCGTCTCCGGGAGAACTTCGAAGGCGTCGACCGCAACGTGGTCGGCGCGCTCGAGGGGTGCGACCTGGCGATGCTCGAAGAGGCGAGGTGCCGCGGAGCGAATCAGCGGGCGAAGCACGCGCCAGGGACCACGGATGGTCGGCCCGAGTCGAACCAAATCGAAGTATCCCCACTCGGAGGCACCCGGAACGCCGTGGACGGTGTACGGCGGGTCTTCGAAGTTCACGGGGAAGCGACCTCGTACAGGGCCGCCTCCGTTTCGGCTCACGAGCTCGCCGACGTTGAAGAGCCGAAACCAGGTGGGTTGGTAGTCGACGTACTCGGCGTAATAGGTCGAGGCGGTGGCGTGGTAGCCGAGCGCATACGACTGCAGCTGGGCTCGACGCGCGAGGCGGGGAAGTAAGTCGCGATGCAGATGACTGCTGGTGTTGAGGTCGGAGTCGACGGCGAAACGATGCTCGGGGTGTTGGGCCAAGTGGTGCGCGATCGTGGCGAAGGTGCCGGCGTCGAAGGTTCGGAGCATGCGAGAGACGTGGCCATGACGGTTGCCGACGCAGACGCAGGCCAGGACGAAGACGAGCACGGGAGCGCCTCGTGGCCAGCAACCACCGCCTGCGAGGCGCCGTAACCAAGCCGTCCAGCTCACGGCGATCACGACGAGACACGCCGCCTGGAGTCCCACCAGATAGCGCATCGGGTTGACGTTGCGGTGCAGCGGCAAGCTCGAGTACGCCGCGCCCCACATCGTCTTGCCGCCCATCATCAGCGAACAGACGATCGCGAAGAGCAATGCTCCGCGAGCGAGTGGGTTTGCTTTCAGGGCGTCGCGCTGCGTGACGCCGCCGAGCACCACGGCGATCGTCAGCCAAGGAAACGCGGCGTGGTCCAGAATGCCTCCGCCGCCGAACGTCTTGACGACGCGCGTGAATCCCCATCCGTCGTACGCGTCCGATCGCCAGTGCAGACCGCCGAGGTAGTCGCGCGTCAAGATCATCGGCACCAGCCAGAAGGCACAGAGCAGCGCAGTCCCGACCGCGATGATCGCGAGACGTCGAAGCCAGCCCTCGTTCTTCGCGTTGGCGAGGACGATGCACACGGCGAAGATGCCCGCGAGCATGCCGATGAAGACGTGACTCAGCGCCGTCAGCGCGAGGATCACTGCGGCGGATGCGGGGTGCAGCGACCGCTGTCGCAGGGCGCGGTCCATGGCGCCCACCGCGAGCGGTAGCCACCACATCCCCCACGTCTGCGCGTACAAGCCCACGTGGGCGACGCTCGTTAGTGAGAGACCGACACCGAGCGGATCACGGACGAACAACGTCAGCGCGCCAACGAGCAACGCCGCTCCACGCGACGCGCCGCACCACCGCGCGCCGACGAACCACGTCGTTGGCATGGTCGCCCACAAGCCCACGACGAAGAGCTTGAAGATGAACGTGGGGTCGACGTCGCCGAAGAGGGCCATCACGCTTCCCGTCGCGAACGACGACAGCGGGTGGTACGACGCGTAGAGCGGCAAGCCGAGGTTGCTCTGCTCCCAGAAGAAGTCGGTCTGGCCGCTCCGAAGAAGGTCGGCCACGTGCATGCTCAACGTCAGGTGTGCAGAGGCATCGTCGCCGAGCGGGGACCCACCCTGCAGGTAGGACCAGGCGCCGGTCACGACGCTCAGACCCAGCGCGACCAACACGGCGACGTGGAAAGCTACCGGCGGAAGGTCGCGGTCGAAGACGCGCATGACCACTCAGTCACGAACTCGCAGGCCCAGGTAGTCGCTGCATCGGTTCGCCCACGCGGCGGCGCTCTTTCCAGCGAGCAGGTGGTCCACCGCATCGGATGAGATTTGAACGGCGTGGTCCATGTTGCAGTGGAGAAACACACCCTGCCGACCGATCGGAAACACGTTTCCCATCGACGCAACGTGCCGCATCGACGCTCGCCATCGGGAGAGCCAACCGCGCACGTACATCGGGTAGACCCTCGGAACGAACGTTTGTCGTGCTGCCAGCGCATCGACACGGCGCCGCAAAATACCGGCGGCATGTAGCTGATCCATCAGCGTCGACAGGTCGGGCAGAAAGTCGCGTGAAGGGCCCCACCGACCTTCGGGGATCTCCACGCACAGGACGCGGCGCCCCTCGATGGAAAGCGCGGACGAGAAGCGCGCCGGTTGCGAGACGCGTCCGAACCAGAACTGGGCTTCCGGCGAGTACCAGGTGTCGGTGTCGTCAAGACAGTCGTCGGGCACGCTGATGTGCAAGAGGTAGAGGCCGCGATGCCCGAGGTGGGTTTCGTCACGGGCGACCAGGTCGTCGAGGTGCCCGGAATAGAGTACCGGTTCGTCCCACTCATCTCGGACGTAGCGTCGTCCGAACTGCACCTCGGCCCCTCGTGCACGAAGCTGGTCCAGCAGAACGTCAATCAGCGCAGCCATGCCGTGGTGCGGGTAGAGAAAGGTATGGGTCTGTCGCCCGAGAAACGCCGAGACCGGTGACGACGTGGACACCCGTTGCTTGGCGACGCTTTGCGAGAGCGTCGCCGGATCGACGCCCCACACCTTGACTGCGTAGGGTCGGTAGAAGCGCCGATACGCCGAACCACCCACGCGCCGGATCACGAACCGCTCGAACCCGATGTCATCGTCTGTATCGCGACGCTCGTCTTCCCACCGTGCGATCCGGCGGAGTCGAGCGGGCTGCATCAACCAGCCAAGCCCCATCCTCAGCGTGGCGCGCGGCCCCAGCCCGTAGATGAATCGTAAGGGATCCGGCGGATATCGCAGGTGTCTTCCCCCGAAGATCAGGCGGCCTGCGCGTTCACGCACCCGCCAATCTGCCGCTCCGGTGAGCTCTCGAAGAAGGGGGTGAGAGGAGGGGTGGACCCGATGGGACCCGCGGTCGCACGCGACGCCTTCGAAGTCGATCGGCGCGAGCAGTCCGCCGGGATCAGCAGCTGCTTCGAGAACCTCGACTGGTTGACCGCGTCGCGCGAGAAGAGCTGCAGCGCTCAGGCCGGCGATTCCGGCGCCCACGACGCGGATCGTCACCCGGCGTCGGTTCCTGCGTCCGTTCCTGCGTCGGGCATCCCGGCGTCGAAGCTCATCGCGTCCTCGCCAGCGTCGCCGGAGCCCATGCCCGATCCAGACCCGGAGCCCATGCCCGATCCAGACCCGGAGCCCGATCCAGACCCGGAGCCCGAGCCAGCACCGGAGCCCGAGCCCATGCCCGATCCGGAGCCCGAGCCCATGCCCGATCCGGAGCCCATGCCCGA
>JBCDAA010000117.1:0-22306 GCA_039186435.1 Myxococcota bacterium
CAGACTTCGCGCTTTCGCCTGACGACGTCAATCTACCCTGAGAACCCTGAGCTGCAGTTTGCTCACGGGCTTGTCGAATCCAACAGCGATCTGACGGTACGAACCTCCGTCGACGATACGACCCGCGCACGCATTCAAGCGGGAACCGCCGCCCTGATCATCGCGCACGATGGCGCCGAGATTTCGCATACGCAGGCGGAGCCTGGACTATACGTCGCATACCTCACCGCTACGGCTGGAGCGCAGACCATCAGCGTGGAGCTTCGTGAGAGTGGCGAGCAAACGTACGTCGACTCTCGTGAGCTCTGGGGCGTGACCATCGTCCGTGAGACGACCGAGGCTGGGAGCTTCACGGATGACAAGGTGATTCCATTCTGGGCCCATGGGGACGTCACGCGAGAGCGACTGGGGGACAAGGTCTACGTGCGACGAGTCGCCGATGCCCACATACCCATCGCAGCTGTCGCGATCGGGGCCCTCCTCCTCGGTCTCATGCTCAGCTTTCTCAATCGACGGGGCGAACCGATCGTCGCCGTCGGCAGCTGGAAGACCCGGCCTCGCTATCGAGACTCGCCGGACGCAGATCTCGAGGTCCACGCCACGTTCGGAGGTCCCGTGCGGAAACTGGACGCGTCCTTGGCGGAAGCGAAAGCCACGATCACCGATGGAAAGCTCATCTCCGCCGCTCCGTTTTACGTGAGAGCCCCAGACGGCAGGGTCCACACGTGCACACAGATCGAACTCGGGACCGCAGGGGACATCAGCGTCCGCGACAACGACGTTCCTTACGTCATTCTCTCATCGCCTACGGCCAACATGAACGGCAGGCCTCTCTCGCGATCCGAATGTCAGTCCGCCGTGCCCTTCGCTCCGGCACGGCCAAGCGTTTCGCTTACGATCGCGTATCTCGCTCTCGCCGAAGTCGCGGCCCTCGCGCTCGTGGGTGGTGCCGCACTGGTCGTTCCGATGCTCGGCCATCTGGGCTTTGCCCTCGGCGCTCCCTTTGCCGCAGCCGTCGTCGTAGGACGCGCACGCCGCGCGAAGGTTGGCGAGTTCATGCTCAAAGGCAGCACGAAAGACGGCGCGAAAGACGGCGCGAAAGACGGCGCAAAAGCGCGAACAGACCGCTGAGTGCGATCAGACGGTGCCGCGAAGATGCCAATGAGTCACCGCGAGGGTCACGGCACTGATTTTTACGGGCTTTGCGAGGAGGCGATCCCCGCCGTAACGGCGAACCTCCGCGTCGGAGTAGGCGCTCACATTGCCGGTGACGAGCAAAATGGGAACGTCGAGCGCCGGCAGGTTTCGCGCAAAGGGCGGCAGCGCCTGGGAAGGAACCTTTCCGCGAAGGATCCGGGTGAGGAGGATCCCGTCGAGGACCGACCCCGGAAGATCCACATCGAGAAGCACCGCGACGAGGTCGTTGCCGTAGCTTCGAATCAGCTCGCAGGCCTCGCGATCGTTTTCGGCGCGGAGCAGCCGGTAGGCGCGGCGCAGATGCTCGCTCGTCTCACTCCCGCTCTGCTGGTCCACATCCACGTAGAGCACCAGCGCGCGACCGTCGGCCTCCGAACTTGGCGGCGGCGTCCATCCGGGCGCAGGCGATCGATTCACGAGTCGTCCCCGATCCCTTTGATCGGCTGCACGATGACCGTCGCGTCGTCGGGCGTCACGGGCTGCGGCTGCCCCACATCCGGCAGCTCCCCCTCCCGAAAGGTCTCGAAGGCTTCTTCGGGAACCTCTTTCATGTCGATCTTGTCGGTGTCGACTTCGACCTTCGTCGCTTCCGATGCGAACTCTTCCGGGTCCGGCTCGATCGGCCGCACCTGGGTCTCATCGTCACGGAACGCCGCGAGGGGAAGCTCTCCCTGGGACACCGGTCGCGTTTCGTCGGTAAAGGGATCCAGCGGAAGCCCGCCCTGCGACGACTCCACGATCCGCCGCGCCTCGCGCGCATCCTCACGCTCCGCGTACGCGGGCGAAATCCCGAGAGCGACCCCAAGCTCCTCCCGCGGCGGCGGGGGAAAGGTGCGGTCTACGGGCGCGCGACCCTCAAGCACCCGCTGCACGCCGCGAACGGCGTCAAAGAGCTCGTGAATTCCAATGTCGCCCGGGTGCTGCGTCGTCAGCTTTCGGTAGATGTTAAACGCGCCCTCGAAGGACGCCATGCGCAGCTGCATCGCGGCAGCGGGACGCCCAAACACCGGCACCGTCTGCACGGAGAGTTCGATGTCCCCGAGCTGCGAGTTCATCTCGTAGACGAGCGCATCGAGCATGCGGAGCACGTCGCGGGCATCGACGCTTTCCGGATGGAGCGTTGCGAAATGCTCGGCCGCGGCTCGCATCGCTTCGATGTTTCGCGCCGCGAGAGGTTTTCGAAGCGCCGCCGCCAGCTCACTTGGCGCCTCGCCGGTAGGCGCGTCCTCCGCTGCGGTAAGCGCATTGTCGAGGAGCATCCAGCGAAGGAGCGAAAGGCGGCGCGCCGCCCACGCCGGCACCGGCCCCTGGCGGCAACGGTCTTCCAGAATCGCGAGCGCAACCGACGCCCCACCGCTGAGAAGCGAGCGATGCATATCGACGAACGCGCCTTCGGCATGCGCCGGCACCGGCGCGAGAAGCTCCCCGAGAAGATCCGCCCACTCGCGCGCCGGGCCACCGAGCTCCGCGCCTTCCAGAACCGCGAGCGCTTCCACGAGCATGCCCTGTCGCACCCAGCGATCGACGAGGTCCAGGTCGAGCACCGCGTCGGGGCCGTCGGGAAGTCGGCCGTCACGAATCAACGTGCGAAGCGCGGTCCGGCACGATCCGTCGAGGGCGTCGCGCGCTGCGGCACCCCGAAGGATGAGCTCTGCCTCTCGCATCGCCCCGCGTCTGGCCATGGCGCGAGCAACGTCAATGGGGGCAGCGAGCGTCATCAACTCGCGGAGGTTATCAGGTCGGACGCGTGTTCCGATAGATCGCGACACGCCGGGACGCGCCGCTGGAAGGCACCGCGTACGCACGGTCGAGGGCCGGCGGCCGAGGAGGCTCCCCGCGGCCGAGAAAGACCACGGTTTGCGACGCCAGGGGCTCCGCGCGAAGAAGCCACTCGCCCGGAGAAAACGTCGCCCGGGAAAGCGCCAGGTCAAACCCTTGATGAGCGGCGCTCGGCGGGTCTTCGAGGCGCCCCTCCTCTACGGTGCAGCGCCCCATCAGGCGAAGTTGGCCGAGCGCTGTTCGAAGAAACGCCACGCGTCGACGCCTCGGTTCGAGGAGCACCCCTTCCATCGCGGGACACAAAAGAAGCAGCGGAATCGTCGGCGCGCCCGCGCCCGCCCCCACGTCGAGCACCCGCCCTTCGTTGAGGAGGGTCGAAACGATCAGCGCATCGAGACAGAGCACCTCCACGAGTTCGGCCGCGGAGTTCGCTTTGACGAGATCCGTTTTCTTTCCCCATCGACTGATGAGCTCTGCGAACGCGAGGAGGGACGCGCGGGCATCACCAAGGCGAACGTCCACCCGAGCGGCGAGCTGATCGAGCACGGCGCCATCGCGATCCGCGGAGAAAGGGATCACTCCCGCACGACCTCCACAGTCGTACGCGATTCCCCCGGCGCGAGATCGGTTTCCGGCAGACGCGCGCTTCGTTCTTCGCAGAACCGCGACCAGTCCCCGAGACGCGATCGACCTCGGCCGTTGAGTTCGCAGGCGCGGTAGGCGCGACGTGCGTGATCGAGGTAGGGCTTTGCCTGCGCGACCACCACTTCGCGATAAATGCGCGCGATGTCCGGCTCGCGACGCAGCTCCGCCGGCACCGGAACGTCAAGAAGCACCCGCGCGACATCCTCGTACATCAGCCCGACCAGCGCGCCGGCAAGAACTCGCTGCGGGTGGTTTTCTTCCGCGGCCTCGTTGAGCTCTGCACGCGCCGCTTCCACGAGCTGATTCTTCTGGGCGAGCCATCGCTGCAGCTCCTGATCGGACCACATCTGCAGCTCTTGCATGCGCGCGCCCCGCGGGGGCCGACGCGGTCGGGCGAGCTCGAAACTCTCCGTCGCAAGCAGCCACGCAAAACGCATCTTTTCGGTCGACTGGTCGCCAGGGCTACCTCCCCCGGGAAGCGCCTCCATGCTCGGTGGAGCGTCGGCGCTGCCTTCCAGCGCAAGGGTTTGAGACCCGGTCGCG
Organism: Myxococcota bacterium; assembly: GCA_039186435.1. GTDB lineage: Bacteria > Myxococcota_A > Polyangia > Polyangiales > Houyiibacteriaceae > JALVDI01. The sequence continues at coordinate 4,165 of JBCDAA010000117.1, forward strand.
GCGGAGGATCCTCCGCACGCCCACAACAGCACCATCGCCGAATACGCGACCCGCACCTCCCAAGAATGACGTGCGCCGTTCACTTCGACAAATATCGGTCGGTCGGGACAGCAGGTATATCGGCCGCTTTCAGGCGTCCGCTGGGCAGAACCGGTACCCTCGCCCAATGGCTGCGGCCCTCCCCCGAAAAGGCGAACTTTTCGCCGATCGATACCGCGTCGAGGAGAAGCTCGCCGCCGGGGGAATGGGGGCCGTGTTTCGAGCCACAGACACCCGAGAAGACCGCACGGTCGCGGTGAAGTTCCTCCATCCGGAACTCGCCGACGAAGTCGAAATGCATCGCCGCTTTCGCCGCGAAGCATCCATCCTCAAAGCCATCGACCACCCCTCCGTCGTGCGCGTCCACGACGTCGGCCGCGACGACATCGGTCGCAGCTACACCGTCATGGAGCTCCTCGAGGGCGAAACGCTTCACGCCTGCATTCGCCGAGAGGGGGGGCTTTCGATCGGGCGACTCAAGCCCATCGTCACCAGCATGTGCGAAGGGCTCGCCGCCGTTCACGACCACGGCGTGCTTCACGGCGACCTCAAGCCGGCAAACGTCTTCCTGATCGATCCCCCAGGCGAACCCGCCAAGCTCGTCGACTTCGGTACGTCCAAAGTTCACGGGCTCGAACGTCTTACCCGCACCGGCGAGATCATCGGAACGCCGATCTACATGGCGCCGGAGCTCCTCACCGGCGACGGCGCGATCGACGAGCGCATCGACGTCTACGCCCTCGGCGTGCTCCTCTACGAAGCCCTCTCTGGAGAGACTCCTTTCACGGAGCGCAACCCTGGCAAACTGCTCTTTCAGGTGGTGATGGGCGAGGGCGTGCCCCTGCAAGAGCGCGTGCCCACCTTGAGTCCGGACGCGGTCGCGATCGTGAACCAGGCCATGGCCCGCGCCAAAGCCGATCGTTTTGCGAACCCTCGCGCGATCGCGCGCGCCTTCGCGCAACTCTAGATTGCTCGTCCCTTAGGTTCTCCGTCGAAGGCCGAGGAGCACCAGCGCCAACAGGCCGGGCGTCGCATCCGCGCGCGCCACGCGGCAGCCGCAGCCACTCGAAGAACCAGGAGTCTCCGCGTCCGCATCCCCGCGACCGCCCGCGTCCACGGCCGCGTCGATCTCGCCTGCGTCTACGGCCGCGTCGATCTCTCCCGCGTCCCGCGCCCCCGCATCTGGGATGGGTCCCGGTCCAGCGTCGCAGTCCGCACACGGCGGACCGAGGCGGAGCACATACACATCGTCTTCCGCATCGTTCACCAGCACGAAGACGCCGTAGCGCACCGAGTACGCAAAGCGACCGTACGTGCCGCGCCGCTGCGCTTCCGGCGGCACATCACCCGCGGTCACAACTTCGGTCCAGGTCCACGTTTCGGGATCGAGGGTGAAGACCGACGCGCCGCCGTCCCAGGCGACAAAGCGATCGAGTCCTGGGTCGTAGTCAAACCCCGGCGCGACCGTATCGATGATCGCGACGGCCCCCGAACTCTCCACGGGCAGCTCACTTAGCTCGGTCTCCCCCGCTTGAAACTCGTCGAGGGAGAGGGCCCACATCCGACCCGAGCCGATCACGACCAAGAGATTCCGGTTCGGATCGATCGCCATCGTCATGTTGCGCGGACTGCTCGCCGGAACGTTGTCGAACGCGCCGTAGGTCCACGTGGTCGATTCCGGGTCGAAACGGCCGAGCAACCCGGAGGACGCGCCCCCCAGGAGCCACCACTCGCCCGTTCCTGAATGCACCGCTCCGGTCGAACCGGTTCCCGACGATTCTCCGTCGGCGATCGCGAGACGCCATGCGTTGGTCTCGAGATCGAAGCAGTCGAGCTGGCGAAGCGCCGGACAAAAGGTGTAGCCGATCGATCCCCCGGTATCGCAAAGCGCGTGCATCGAGGGGACGTAGGCGAGCCTTCCGTAGGTGTGCTGGGAACGTCGATGGTCGTTGTCGGTGAGGTTGTCCTCGTTGTTGCAATCCGGATCGAGGGCGTCGCGCGCGTCCGGATCCGAAAGCCGCGCCCACGGGTTGGTGCCGGGAGCATCGTTCGCGACGTCGAGGTCCATCGCGTAGACCTCATCGCCGCCGTAGTCGCCGTGCCCGCCGCCTTGAACCAGCATCCGGTTTTCGCGCGAGTCCCACGCGCCCCCACCCCATGCGCGAACGATCGCGCGCGCATTCCCCGGTGACGACTCGGGTGACCAGTCGAAGGCCACCTCGACCATGGGGCTGTTGGGTATGCGGTACCACTCGTTGATCGGGACATCGTCGATGGGCCCCGCGAGCGCGACCGAAGAAAAAGACAGCATCAAGAGCGCAAGAGCGAGAGCACGCATCGGCCAAGCATGCCGGCTTCGTCTTCCATTGCTGAGCAAAATCGGTCCTCTCGCACGGAATAGGCGAGGCGCCTGCGCGTTTTCCCTTTGAGACCCGGGAGCGGAGGTCCTGTCCTCTGGGTACGCCGTCCTCTCCACTCTTCCCACGCAAACCTGTCGACGTCCTCCGCGCCCGTGTCTCCCCCGGTTTCATGCCGGGTTTTTTCGTTGGTTTTGTCGGAAAAGAAAGCCTTCGTCTCCTATTGCTTCGCGAAATCAGGAGACTATGCTCCCCAAGCGCATGCGCTCCTCCCTACTCGGCTGCGTGCTTCTTGCTTGCCTCACCCCCACCGGGGCGTTGGCTGCGGATGCGTGCACGTGCCTGGGGCCGGATGGAGTCGTCGACATCTCCCTTCCCACGGAAGGCGACGAAGCCCAGTCGCGTCCCATCGATGAGATCGCCAGCTTCGTCCCGCCGCCCCCCGAGGCGCCGGCACCGAGCGTTCTTTGGTGTGAAGGAAGCGATGACCCCCGCTGCATCCCGCAGCAGAGCCAGCCCGATGCACCGCGTTTGTCGGTTCCGGGTCCAGGCGCTGCGCTCGCCGATGCAGACGCCGACAACGTGATGACGCCTGCGGAACGTCGCACACCCCATTGGGGTCAGCGGCCTCTCGCCGGCATTCAAACGCGCGTGGAACGGCCCCCGTCCGCGTAGGCGCGTCATCCTCATCGCGCGCTTCGTGATCCGTTGGGATCAGGGATTTGTGCGACGTCGACGACGCGCCTGATGCGCGCCTGGCCGCGCACGCCGTCACGCGGACGGCTGAACCAACACGTTTGAAGTCAAGAAGACGCGGCACCGCCGCGCAGGAGAAAATTTAATGAGTCGAGGATCTGCAATTATCGCGATCATGATCGCGTTTGTGGGTGGCTTTGCCATTGGGCAAGCCACCAGTGGGAGCGACGACGAGGAAAACACCGTCGCTGCTGTTGATTTGGCGGGCGATGCCCCGGCGGAGGCCGCTCGTGGTGGCGCCGCAGGTGCTGCCGCGGCACCGGCCGCTGAAGGAGATGGTCCCACGCGTTTCCGCGTGCCCGTCACCGACGCGCAGCCCGCCAAGGGACCGGCCGACGCGCTGGTCACCATCGTCGAGTACTCGGAGTTCCAGTGCCCCTTCTGCAAGCGGGTGCTTCCGACGACCTCGCGCATCCTGAACGAGTACGAGGGTCGGGTTCGCGTCGTGTGGCGCAACAACCCGCTCCCCTTCCACCAGAACGCGATGCCCGCCTCCATCCTCGCGATGGAGGCCTACGAACAGGGCGGCGCCGACAAGTTCTGGCAGATGCATGACCTTCTTTTTGAAAACCAGCAGGCCCTCGGCCGCGCCGACCTGGAGCGCTACGCGCAGCAGGCCGGGTTGAACATGGCGCAGGTTCGCGCCGCCCTCGACAACGAGGAACACAAAGACGCCATCCAGGCGGACCAGGCGCTCGCGACGCGTATCGGCGCGCGCGGCACTCCGAACTTCTTCATCAACGGCGTGCAGCTCACTGGCGCGCAGCCCTTCGAGCGCTTCAAGGAAGTGATCGATCGCGAGCTCGCCACGGCGCAGGGCATGGTTCGTAGCGGTACCCCCGCCAACCAGGTCTACGCCTCCCTCATGCGCAACGCGCGCACCACCGCGGCTCCGCCCGCAGCGAACAAGCAGGCGCAGCAGCAGCGGCGCCAGCCCGATCCCAACGCGGTCTACAAGGTCGAGCTTCAGGGCGACCTTCTTCCGCAGCGCGGTCCGGACGACGCCCTCGTCACCATCGTGGAGTTCAGCGACTTCGAGTGCCCCTTCTGCGGCCGCGTCGAGCCCACCATCAACCGTCTCCTCGAAGAGTACGGTCGTGACATCCGCGTCGTGTGGATGAACAACCCCCTTCCCTTCCACCGCAACGCCAAGCCCGCCGCCAACGCGGCCCTCGAGGCGTACCAGCAGCGCGGCGCGGATGCCTTCTGGCAGATGCACGCGAAGATGTTCGAGAACCAGCGCGGCCTGACCCGCGAGAACCTCGAGCAGTGGGCGCAGGAAATTGGCCTCAACATGGCTCAGTTCCGCGCCGCCCTCGACAACGACGAGCACGCCTCGGCGATCGAACAGCAGCAGAACCTCGCCCGCGGCCTTGGCGCCACGGGAACCCCGAGCTTCTTCATCAACGGCCGCAACCTGCGCGGTGCCCAGCCCTACGACGCCTTCAAGGCGGTTGTCGACGCCGAGCTCGCCAAGGCGCGGGCCCTCGTGCAGCGTGGCACCCCGCGGGCGCGCGTGTACGCGGAGACCGTTCGCAACGGTGCGACCTCGCCGCAGTTCGCCGAAGGTCCGGCCGCCGCACCCGCGCAGCCGAACCGCCCCGACCCCAACCAGGTCTACGAGATCGCCGTTCCCCGGAACGCTCCCTCGAAGGGCGCCGCCAACGCGCGCGTCGTCATTCAGGAGTTCAGCGACTTCCAGTGCCCCTTCTGCAGCCGCGTCAACCCGACCGTGCGCCGCATCATGGAGGAGTACGGCAACCAGGTCCGCATCGTCTGGCGCGACTACCCGCTTCCCTTCCACCAGCAGGCAGGTCCCGCCGCGCAAGCCGCGCGTGAGGTCTTCCGGCAGCGCGGCAACGACGGGTTCTGGGCGTACCACGACCTTCTTTTCGAAAACCAGCGGGCCCTCGAGCGCGCCGATCTCGAGCGCTACGCGCAGCAGGTCGGTGGCGTGAACATGGCGCAGTTCCGCGCCGCCCTCGACAACGAGACGCACAAGGCTGCGGTAGAGGCCGACATGGCCGCCGTCCGCGAGGCGGGTGCGCGCATCGGAACGCCGAGCTTCTTCATCAACGGCAAGCTCCTCCAGGGCGCCCAGCCCTTCGAGGCGTTCAAGACCGCGATCGACGCCGCGCTCGCCGCGCGCTGATTCGATCCATTCGCAAAAGAGGTCGGTTCCTTCGGGAGCCGGCCTTTTTTCGTTCACGGTTTGCTTGTGCATCAATCGACACCGTGGCTCGATCGGCGTCGGTGATTCCGAAGAGCATTCGACTCCATCCCGTCGACACGTCGACGATCTCTCATTCGTGGGACGACCTTGCGTGCGACGAGATCGAAGAGCCGATTGACGAACCGCTCTACGCCGCTCTTGAGGGACTCTCCTGCCGGGCCAACGTGGCGTTCAGCGCAGGCATGGCCGCTTGGGTGCTTCATCGCCTGGGGCCGTTTTTGAAACTCCAGTCGCCGGAGCAATATCTCGAATGCGCATGGGCAACGCTCATCGACGTTCGCTACTGCGGCTTGGTGTGGGAAGACTCCATCGACGACGCGGATTGGACAGGCCCCATTCGTGGGCCCGTGGGTCGCGCCATGCACCACGTCATGCAGGCCATCGCGGACACGTTGGATGCGGACCAGCCCGAAATCCCGGCGGCGCTCTCGTACAACTTGGCGAAACACGTGCTCGACGACTCCCCCGCGTTCCTGACGTGGGCTGCATCGCTCCGCTCACGGCTGGAGCGTTACTCTAGAAACGACCGAGCTCCCCGCGGCGCTCCGATCCCGTGCGCCGTGTTGGAGCACGCGATTGAACCTGCGACTGCGCCAGCACTGATCGACGGTTTTCTCGCAGGCCTCAACCCTCAGAAAAACCCATTCCTCAGCAGCCCTACGAAGATGAAAGCCGAGGGATTTGAGGGAACCCCCTACCGGTACATCTAAATCTGCAGGGCCGCGCGGCAGCTCGGTTGCCGGTTTTCGTGGCATGCTCGGATGGATGTACCGCGCGACGCTCGTGCTCTTTCTTGCCGGCTGCGCCAGCCAAGCCACCTGCCCGGAACCGCAGCCGGTAGCCGTCGCAACCTCGGCAGGCACCGAAGAAATCGAAGGGCCCTCGCTCAGCGCAGTTCGAACCGACCGATCCGCGCCGCCGGAGCTGGAAGCCAACGGACGCCGCCGGGTCCCGCTCGACTACGCGCCTTCGAAGGGGCCGCACGACGCGCCCGTCACGATCGTGATCTTCTCCGACTTCGAGTGCCCCTTTTGTCGACGCGCGCAGGCGACCCTCAACCAAATCGAAGAGCACTACGCGAACCGAGTGCGGTTCGTGTTTCGTCAAAACCCGCTGCCCTTTCACTCCGGGGCCATGCCCGCTGCGATCGCCACGATGGAAGCGTACGCCCAGGGCGGGGACACGCTCTTTTGGCGACTTCACGACGCGCTCTTTGCCCAGCGTGGTCCCCTTGAGCGCCAGGTCCTCGTCCGCGTCGGTCGCGAAGCCGGGTTAAACGTAAGCGCGCTGGAAAGCGCCCTCGACGATCGCCGCTACGAGAGCGCGATTCGGAGTGACATCGCCCTCGCGCGGAGCCTCGACGCGCGCGGAACCCCGAATTTCTTCATCAACGGACGACAGCTTTCCGGCGCGCAGCCCTTTGACCGTTTTCAGGAGGTCATCGACGAGGAGCTCGCCACGGTCGACGCCCTTCGCGCGCGGGGAGTCTCACCGGGAGCGGTCTACGCAACACTGACCTGGGCTGGAAACGCGCCCGATACGGCCGCAGCCCCGACTGCGCCAACCGCAAATCCGTCGCGGCCGCAGCGTCGGCAACCGGATCCCAACGCGGTCTACCGGGTGCCCGTCACCCCGGACCTCCCGCAGCGTGGACCCGACGACGCCTTGGTGACCATCGTTGAAATCGCAGAGTTCGAATGTCCGTTTTGCGCCCGGGCGCGCGCGACGATGGACCAAATCATTCAGCACTACCGCAGCGACGTTCGCATCGTGTGGATGAACAACCCGCTGCCCTTTCACCGCAACGCGATGCCGGCGGCGGAACTCGCTCTCGAGGCCTACCGGCAACAGGGCGACCGCGGATTTTGGGCGCTCTACGAGGAGCTCTTTCGCAACCAGCGGCAGCTCGATCGCGCGAACCTTGAGCAGCTTGCGAGCGCGCAGGGCCTCGACATGACCGAGGTTCGTCGCGCCCTCGACACGCATCGTCATCAGGCGACGATCGAAGCCCAGCAGCGGCTCGCGCGAAGCCTGGGGGCGAGCGGTACGCCGGCGTTCTTCGTCAACGGTCGAAACGTTCGCGGCGCACAACCCTTCGCGGCGTTTCAGCGCGTGATCGACGAGGAGCTCAACCGTGCGCGGGGACGTGTGCAAAACGGAACGCCCCGCCGACTGATCTACGAGGAAACGATCCGCAACGGCGCGACGACGCCCCAGTTCGTCACCACGGGCACGCCCGGCAACTCACCCAGCGCCGGAAACGCGCCTGCCGCCCCCGACCCTGTGTACAACATTCCGGTTCCTCGGAATGCCCCTCGCCGCGGACGCCGAAGCGCGCCGGTGGTCATCCAAGAGTTTGCGGACTTTCAGTGCCCCTTCTGCGCGCGGGTGCAGCCGACCGTGGACCGCATCGTTCAGGAGTATGGCAACCGCGTGCAGATCATCTGGCGCGACTACCCCCTGCCCTTTCATCAGCAAGCGCACCTCGCCGCAGAAGCCGCGCGCGAGGTTCGTCGCCAGGCGGGCGATCGTTCGTTTTGGCGCTATCACGAGCTGCTCTTTCAAAACCAGCGGGAGCTCTCGGAGGAAAAGCTGATCGAGTACGCGCAGCAGATCCGCGGGGTGAACATTCCGCGTTTTCGTCGCGCCCTGCGAAATCGGCGTCACCAGCAGGCCGTCGACGATGATATGCAGGCGGTTCGCGACGCGGGGGCCCGCATTGGTACGCCAAGCTTCTTCATCAACGGGCGCCTTCTCCAAGGGGCCCAGCCCTTTGAGGCGTTTCGAGACGCCATCGATCGCGCCCTCAATAGCCCGTGATCGCCGCGCATCCACAACCCTCGATCCATCACCATGCTCGACACCCTCTTGATTCGTAACGCGACTCTCGCCTGCGTCTTCGCTCTCAGCGCGTGCGCCACGACGTTCGAAAGCAGCGCGTCCACCTCGGTCTCCGTCAGCGCCCGCGCCGCGTCGCCCATCGACGCCGAGCCCACTGCCGACGACGTCGAACGCGTTCGTGTACCGGTTGCCGACGCGCCTGTTCGAGGGACGGGTCAGCTTGTCACCATCGTTCAATTCAGCGACTTCGAGTGCCCCTTTTGCAGCCGCGTCACCCCAACGATGGAGCGGCTCCTCGCGCGCTATCCCGCAGAGGTTCGCGTCGTCTTTCGGCACTATCCCCTGCCCTTTCACCGCAGCGCGGAGCCCGCCGCCATCGCGGCCATCGAAGTTCGCGCCCAGCTTGGAGACGAGGGGTTTTGGCGCTTTCACGATCGCCTCTTTGAAAACTCATCGCGCCTCAGCACCGCCAACCTGGTCGAGTTCGCCTCCGACGTCGGCGCGGATCCAGACGCGGTCCGCCGCGCCATCGAAGGAGGCGCACACCAAAGCGTCCTCAACGACGACCGCGCCCTCGCCGCGCAGGTGCGCGTGACGGGAACCCCGGCGCAGTTCATCAACGGGCGACCGCTCATGGGGGCGCAGCCCTACGAGGCCTTTGCAGCGATGGTCGAGGAAGAGATCGCGCTCGCACGTTCTCGCGGCGCGCAGAATAGCTCGTGGTACGAAACGCTTCTCGCCGACGCGCCCTCGTCCCGAGCGCCGCCGCCCCCACGGGAAGAAGCGCGCGACCGCACGGTCTTTCGGGTCCCCGTCGCCCACTCGCCAAGTCAGGGACGGGAGGACGCCCTCGTCACCCTCGTCGCCTTCACCGACTTCGAATGCCCTTTCTGCGCGAGGGCGCTCGGGGGACTCGAGGCGCTTCGCGAACATCTGGGCGACGAACTTCGCGTGGTCTTTCGCCACTACCCGCTCCCCTTTCATCGCAACGCCATGGGCGCTCACGAAGCGGCGCAGGAGGCCTTCGTCCAAGGCGGCAACGAGGCCTTTTGGGCCATGCACGACCGCCTCTTTGCGCACCGAACCGCCCTCGAGCCGGAACAGCTCGAAGGGCACGCCCAGGCGGTTGGCCTCGACCTTCAGCGTTTTCGCGCAGCGATGGCCGATCATCGGCATCGCGCGGTGGTGGAAGCCGACATCGCGGTCGCACGCTCCCTCGGCGTTCGGGGCACGCCCACGTTTTTCTTGAACGGTCGTCGCCTGGTCGGTGCGCGGCCCGCGGAGAGTTTTGTCGCGCTTGGCGACGAGGTCTCCGCGGTAGCGCAGGCGCATCTCGATCGCGGCGTGAGTCGCGGCGACCTCTACGCCGCCCTCATGGAGGAAGCGACGAACGAAGAACCCGCGGAAGCCCCCGAGGGCGATGAGCTTCCCGCGGTCCCGCCGGTGCCTGACCACGCACCGCGCAAAGGCGGGAATCAAGCGCGGGTGACCATTCAGGTCTTCAGCGACTTCGAGTGTCCCTTCTGCGGGCGTATCAATCCCACCCTCGAGCGCGTCCTCGAACAGTACGGTGACCAGGTGCAGGTCGTGTTTCGACACATGCCGCTTCGCAACCATCGACACGCGGAGCTCGCAGCGGAAGCAGCGATCGAGGTGCGTGCCCAGCTTGGCGACGCAGCGTTCTGGCGTTTTCACGACCGGCTTTTCGCCAACCAGCGCGCCCTGACGCGCGACGACCTTCTCCGCCACGGCGTCGAGGTGGGCGCCGATCGACGCCAGCTCGAACGGGCTCTCGACAACCATCGTCATCGCTCCCAGGTCGCCGCCGATCAGCGAGCCGCCCGCGCGATGGGAGTTCGCGGCACACCGACCGCCATCGTAGGTCGGCGCATCGTTCGTGGTGCGCGACCCTTCCTCGAGTTTGAGGAGCTTCTCGACGAGCTCCTCGAGGACTGAGCGATCGAGGACTGAGCGATCGAGGACTGAGCGATCGAGGACTGAGCGATCGTGCACTGCACGCCGGCGCGCGCGGGCCCGTGAAGAGACAAAAGCGCCCGAAATCATTTCGACTCTCGCAGCGCGTGCCGCCTGTTTGACACCCTCCCGGCCGGAGACTAGCTTGCGGCGGTCTATCGTGTGAAAAACACTTAGGTTTCTGAGGATTCATGGCGCGAGCAGCAGCAAAAGCCAAATCGACCCGGGCCACCAAAGCCAAAGCAAAGGCGAAGTCGTCCAAGGCCCCGACCGTCGAGGAGCTCTACTTTCGGAGCGACAGCGCGTACCTGTGCCTGATTCTCAACCGGCGCACGAACTTCACGCGCGTGATCGACTTCCGCGCCGGCGCGCTTCCCGCCAAGCGCCTCTACATTCAGTCCGTCGCCAAGCAAGAAGGCATCGTTAAGGTCATCACCCTCGTCGAAAAGGACGAGGTTTCCTCCTGGACCAAGGTCGGCTTTGTTCGCGAGGGAACGATCCCCGGCTTCTACAAGCGAAGCGACGGTCACCTCTGTGGCTGCGTCATCGGCGAGCGAACCGCTTCGGAAGAGGTGAGCGACAAGGGCGTGAAGCTCACCGACCGCACGATCAACGCCGCCAAGAAAGCCGCCAAAGACTTTCCGGAGCGAATCCGCGCCACGACCTACGAAATCGAAGCGTCGGACGCGTTCAAGGCGCGAGACCAGATCTGGAAGAAGGGCAAAGGCATCAACGCCTTTGACACCTTCGGTCGCGACGCGGCGCGCGGGTACTACGAGACCAGCTACAAGAAGACCAAGCCGAACTTCATCTCGGTGGAGTACCAGGACTGCTTTGGGCACTCCCTCATCGAGGTTCTTCGCAGCCCGGAAAACGACGACGAGACCAAGGCGCTCGTCGCGGGCCTTCGCGATGTCGGCGAAGAGCTTAAGGACCGCGGCATCGTGAGTTCCTTTGCATTTGCACCCAACGACGACGTGATTTTGTCAACGGCCTTCGTCGCCGCCGGCTACCGGAAGACCGGCCTGCTCGCACAGGGCATCATCGTGGGGGACGAGCGAAAAGACGCGATCCTCTGGACGCGAAAGCTCGCGAACCCGGCCGAAGACGAATAGGCCGTCGTTTTCCCCGAAATCTCATTGGGGTGTCGTTCGTTGCTCTAAGAGAGGGGCGCAGCGGGTTGACCCGCTGTTCGGCCCGCGGATAGGCTCGCCTTCCTCAAGGCCGCCAGGCCAAAACGGAGCGCCATGCGAACGCGTGAAGACATCGAATCCTACCTCTTGCGGTCGAACCTCTCTTTCCAGGACGTCGGTGAAGTCGAGGGCGAGCGCGTCATGTGGCTCGTGCGAGACACCACCTCCGGGGAGAACATCGTGGTCAGCCTTGCAGGCCCGATCCTTCTCTTTCGCGTCAAGGTCATGGAGCTTGGCGAGGTGGAAGAAAAGAAGACGGAGCTCTACGAGCGTCTTCTCGAAATCAACGCCAACGACATGATTCATGGCGCGTACGGGATCTCGGACGGGGCGGTCGTCCTCACGGCCAACCTGGCTCTCGAGAACCTGGACTACAACGAGTTTCAGGGAACGGTGGACGACCTTTCCATGGCGCTCACCAATCACTACGAAACGCTTACGGGATATCGCGCGAGCGTCGACGCCTGACCCGCGATAGGTTGAGAATCTCAGGAGCAGAATATGGGCTTCTTCGGTCGGCTCGCACAGCTCATCAAGAGCAACCTCAACGACTTGATCAGCAAGTCGGAGGACCCCGAAAAAATGCTGAATCAGGTCATCATCGACATGAATCAGCAGCTCGTGATCGCCAAGAAGGCCGTCGCGCGCGCCATCGCAGACGAGAAACGTCTGCAGAAGCAATATCAGAACGAAGCGTCCGTCGCCGCCGAGTGGGAAAAGAAGGCGATGATGGCGATTCGGGCCGGCGACGATGCCCTCGCGAAGGAAGCGCTCCTCCGCAAGAAGGAGCACGACTCGCTCTCTGAGCAGTTCAAAGATCAGTGGGACAAGCAGAAGGCCGCGACTGACAAACTCAAGACGGCCCTACGCGCGCTGAACCACAAGATCGAGGAAGCGAAGCGCAAGAAGAACGTGCTGATCGCCCGCAAGCGCCGCGCCGAAGCGATGAGTCAGATCCAGGAGACGATGAGCGGTCTCTCGGATACGAGCGCCTTCGACACCTTCGATCGGATGACGCAAAAGATCGATCAGATGGAGGCGGAAGCCGAAGCGCAGGGCGAGCTCAGCGAAGAGTTCAGCGGCGACGTGCTTCAGCATAAGTTCGCCAAGCTCGAGGCGACGGCAGGCGCCGACAACGAGCTCGAAGACCTCAAACGCAAGATGGGTTTGCTCCCTCCCGAAGAGGAAGCAGCGCCGCCGGTCGAGGCGCGCGTCGACGCCGAGGAAGAGATGAGCGAAGCCGAGATGGCTGAGCTCGAAGAGGCGCTCGAGGCGCTGAAGTCCCGCGAAATCGGCGGCTAACCGCCCCGCTTCGAGTCCCTAGGGGCCTGACGTCCACGCGTTGACGGGAATGACGTAGTGGTGACCGACGAGACCGAAGTCGCGCATCACGGTGATTCTCGCCGCTTGGGACGCACTCGGCGGAATCTCAACCCGAGCGACGAGGGGATCGGCGCGAGGATCCCGAAAGGGCACCGGGGTGGCTGCTGAACCCAAGGACACCCGGACCGGATAGACGTTCGGTGCACGCTGAACCGTGATCGTGAAAACCCAGGTTCCATCCGGCCTTCGCGCGCGGACTACATCCACGCCAGGAAGGGACGGATCGGAGGCCGGCGTGACGACGTGCTCAACCACAGACGCACCGGCTGGCGCGACCGAGACGAGTAGCACGATCGCCCCGAGGAGGGCCCGCCGGACTTGTCTCATAAAGCGTTCTACGCCGCTCTTCTGTGTTTACCCCCGGTGGTGAGAGCGCTCGACACCTGCGCCAGTGAGGTTGCACCAGTGAGACGGACGCTCTCGTAGGCTTCCTTCCATGAGCATTCGGACCCTCGCGCTGATGTTCGCCTTCCTTGTCGCGAGCACCGCCAGCGCACAGACCGTCGAGATCCTCCAGTTCAATCGCTTCGCGGACGCCGCCGCGTCGATCCCCGGCGCGTTCAAGATCTGTCGACACCAAGCGACCGAGGACTCGCTCCCAGTCGGCTACTCGGTTCGAGGTCCCGGCCAGTCGAGCACCAACCTCGAGGCCGGCACGCTAGCGATCGAGCCCTTCTCGCAATGCGTCGAACACGAGTTCGCGGCGACGGAATCTCCCAGCGAAAACGCCTCGCTCACCGTCACTCTCACCCCCGGCGCGTACGCGATCAACGAAGCCCGCGAGTCGGTCACCTTTCAGATCACCTCGGAGACCCCGACGGCCGCCTTTGCGACCGCCGAAGGTGCAGCGCGCTACGCCGGAAGCGAAGTTGCCGAAAACAGCTGGCGAGGAAAGCCCGTCTTCTTCGTCGAGAACCTCAACCGTGCCGGCGAAGGCAGCCTGAGCGCTGCGTGGATGGCGGCCCGCTCCGCCGGCGGGGGCTACATCATTCCGCGCGTCTCGGGTGTCATCGACGCATCCGAAGGCCGCCTCAACTTCGGCGGCTCGAGCGGAATCTACTTCGCCGGTCACGCCGGCCCGGGTCCGCTTCTGATCGTTGGCGCCGACAACGGCTGCGTTTCGTTCTCGGGCTCGAGCAACCTGCTCCTCCGCTACCTATCCGTGCTGCATCAGCCGCCGAGCACGAGCGCATCCCTCGACGCCGTTGAGCTCTTCAACGCGACCGACATCTACGTGAATCACTTCGACGCGGGCCGAGGCGTCGACGAAGCGATGTCCGCCACGGTGACCGACTACCGCCAGGAGTCCGGGCGCATGACCCTCGACTGGACGCTCTACATGGAAATGGACCCCGAGCACACCACCGGAACGCTCACCGGGGGCCTCGGAAGCGGGAACAACAACCCGGACGCCCGACAGTTTCGCGGCCCGCCCGCACAGATCCCGGCGCTCGGCTACTCCTACAACAAGAACCTCACCGTCGACATCAGCCACCGCTTTCCGAACGCGGCTGGCTACGGCCACTGGGAGGTCGCCAACAACGTCATCGCCAACCACCGAAACCGCTGGATGCAGATTTCCTACGCGCAGCCACGGGTGGGCATTCGCAACAACTACATCAAGCCCGGACCGGTGACCCGCGGCCAGTTCGATACCGAGTACTGGGTCGTCGGAAACCGCATCAGCCGCACCGCCTTCACCTTCGACGATCGTCAGATGGGTCTGATCTTCATCGCTGGAACGATCATGGAGGGGTTTCACGAGGATCCCGCCGCGGACAACTGGGTCTTCAACACGCACTTCTTCGATCGCGAGTTTCTTGGAATGCCAGTACCGCGAACTCAGGAGCTGGCAGAGATGCCAAACGTGTACGGCGAAACCCAATTCCTCACGGCCCGTGACGCGTACGAACAGGTCACGGCCCGAAACGGGGCGGGCAACTCCCGACGTCTCTCCGGCGACGGCGACGTTCGCGTCGACCGAATCGCGTACATGGACGAACTCGTGGACCGGGTCGTCACCGACCGTATGTCGACCTCGTACCCTTCGCGCGCTTCCTGGGTGACGCCGACCGTGCCCTCCGTCGCGCCCTACGAAGACTCCGATCGAGATGGGATGGGCGATGCGTGGGAACGAAGCGTTGGCCTTCAGGTTGGCGTGGACGATCACGCGGGACGCGACCTCGACCGGCGCCGAGACAACCTCGAGGTCTTTCTCGATCGCGTCGACCCCGAGCCCGCGCGACCGGAAGAGGACGCGGGCCAGAATCCGGACGCGGGTGTCGACCCAGGGCGCGATGCTGGCCTAGGCGCCGATGCTGCTGTGAATCTGGACGCATCGAGCCCTACAGATGCGGGCGAGCGAGAGGTATCGGGCTCCGGAGGCTGCCAAACAGCGTCCGGCACGAATACGAGCGCGTTCATGCTTGTCCTTTTCCTGTGGATTCGCCGCAGGACTGTTCGCTTCGAAGGGATCCGTTAGGCTGTCTGCCGTAGTCATGAACTGAGGGGTTCTTCATGAAGCACGCACTGATCGTCATCGCCGCATTTCTCACCACCGCACAGCTGGCCGAAGCCCAGGTGGAAGTCGCCATCCTTGCCGCCGGCACCGGCAACGACCAGGTGCAGATTCAACTGAACGCGTCGCCCGAAGGTGGAACCGTCGCGATGCCTGTGGGGACGCTCGTTTCGACCGGTGATCTTTCGCAGCAGGATCTCGTTCTCGGCGAGGCGGTCGAAATGAACCTCGAGCCCAACGAGCGACGCACGATCAGCGTTGCCGCATACTGCGTGCACTCGAGTCGTTCCGTTCCGAACACCGGCGTCTCGATGGCGCAGGCAGGCGTGGGTGAGCGCGAGCTTCAGCGGCTGATGGCAGTGCAGAACCAGTTCTCGCACGACATCATGCAGCGGGCGGTGTGGGCCTATCGCAATCGCGAGACAACGACCGACAGCCAGGTGGAGAAGGTCTTCCTCGTCGCGGGCGTGGTCGTTAAGTAGCGCCTACGGAACGTCCTTCAGGTAGGGACGCAGCGCCTCGAGATCCTCGACGCTCAGCATCGCAAGACGACGACCGTCGTCGGTGAGTACCCGCAACACCCAGGCGTCCCCTTTGCGTGTCACCGACGCACTCGGCGAGGCAACGATCAGCGAAGCCAGCTCCGCGAGGCGCGGACTGAGGACGCTTCCCGTGTTGAACGCAAAGCGAACGGCCTGGCTTTCTGGCATGCGCCCAGCCATCGCGCCGTAGACCGATTCGACGACGAGGTAGGCTGCGGCGCCCGCGCCATCGGTCGTTCCCCAGTCTTCGGGCGGCAAACGAACGAACGTATCCACCTCCGAAAGCACGAACGGCTCCACGCCCTCGGGTCCAACCCGCCTCGCGCGATAGGCAAGCCCGCTCGCATCGGAACCCACCTCGAGAATCGTCGTCAATCCTTCCTGGCGCGCGCTCTCGGCGAGCTGAATCAGGGCCGCGGGATCGTCACAGCGCTCAAGGGTGAAGACGCTGACGAGGGGCGGCTCACCGATGTCGAGGACCTCGCCGCGCAGCGTTGCGACGTCTTCCCACCCGGCGGTTTCGACGTTCGGCCCGGACGCGAACTCCCGAAGCACCTCGAGCGCTCGGGCTCTCGAAGTACCCACGAGCAAATACGTTTGAGCGACCTTCATGCGCGCGAACGATACGTCGCGCGTTCGAAGAGTCCAACGAAGAGGGAGGCGACCGCCGCTCGGTTCGATCGCCTCAACCGAACGAGAGTTCGATCCAGGTGCCGCGATCGGCCGGACCGCGACACGCCCAGGCGCGGCGTTCCGTGGGCGACGCGATGAACACGGCGTTCGTTGCGGTGCCCTGGTCGTCTTCCGCGTAGCGGTTGATGCTCTGAAGACCGCGCGCGCGGTCGGAAAAGAGGGTCTTGAGCGTGTCGACGTTGACGTCGGTCGCCGGCTCGAGGACTTCCTTCAGCCGCGAGAAACGCGCCAGGCTGCTTTCGCCGACGACTTCGCCTTCAAGGGCCTGATGCTCCGTCGCAAGGCAGTGGTTGGTCCGCCAGATCGGTCCGTCCTCGGTGTCCCGCCGGACCTGCGCATTCGGCGACGCTTCCCACTCCATCTGCGTTGTGGCGTCCGCGATCCAATAGGTATGCGCGCCGGCGTGCGGCGCGTTTTGAACGAGCGCCGATGCCTCCTTGGCACTCGCGGCCCGAATGGCGCGATGGAGGATCGACAGATACCCGACGCCCGCGCGCGACCCGTAGGTTTTGATATTCGTCGTCCCGACGGAAACGCCGTGCTCGTTGAGGCCGATGAGGGAAAGGCACCCGGTGCAGGTAATCGCCCAGGTCTGCGGCCCCTCGTCCGGCTGCCGGTGCACCGCGACGACGTACTCCACATCCGGAGGATTGAGATCCCACGTCTGGCCGACGAGCGGCCCGTCGTTCGCGGTGCGCGACGCCGGAACCAGCAGGGAGCTGCATCCTTCGTCCGGGATCTTCGTCAGTGGCGCGCCCTTCGCCGCAGCGAGAAGCACCGCGTCGCGCATATCCGTCATGTTGGCCGTGGAGAAAAGCCGGAGCGGATCGATCCCCGCGCCCTCCGCGATGCCGCAGTGCTCGGCGTAACCTTCGGGATCCCAGGCTTCAAAACGGCCGAAGCTCTCTTTCCCCACCTCGAAGAGCTGCGGCCAGTCGTCAGGTCGCCCCCGCTCGGCCATATACCCGCGGACCGCCTCGAGCCGCATCTCCACAAACCGCTCAATTCGCGCGCGAAAGGCCTCGCCATGCGCCTGACCCATCGCCCGTGGGCTGCCTGAGACCGTGAGTGTTTCGAGCTTCATCCTCGTACTGTAGCAGCGAGCGCCTCCCTAGGAGCCTCGCTTGTCATGCATTCGCGTCGCACGAGGGGAGACGTCTACCCTAAGCACGGCGCATGCGCGCGTTTGTATCGCCACTGATGCCGCGGTCTCCGTAAGTCGAACGCATCAGCCCGTACCTGAAGCCTCCATGAGCAATACGATGAAGACATACCTCGAGTTTAGTGATGGCCGCTCCAACAAGTTCTGGGAGATTCAGGTCAAAGGCGCGAAGCACACCGTCCGATACGGGAGGATCGGCACTGATGGTCAGACGAAGACCAAGGAGTTTGAGAGCCGTGCCAAAGCCGTTGCCGATGCTGAGAAGCTGACCGCATCAAAGAAGAAGAAGGGGTACGCCTCGAAGAAGGCGACAAAGAAGACGACAAAGAAGGCGACAAAGAAGGCGACAAAGAAGACGACAAAGAAGACGACAAAGAAGACGACAAATAAGGCGACAAAGAAGGCGACAAAGAAGGCGACAAAGAAGGCGACAAAGAAGGCGACAAAGAAG
>JBCDAA010000118.1:0-22300 GCA_039186435.1 Myxococcota bacterium
CGATTTCGCCGCACGGCGCCTCGAAGGTGCAGTCGCCGCTTTCCCCAGCGCGCACGAAGAGATGCGCAGGGCACATCTCTCCTTCGTTCGGTGCGCGATCGGCAGCTTGTTCCGCCGGCACACAACGGGCGTCGACGCAGGCTTCGGCGCAGATGTGGCCAAAACACGCGTCATCCAGCACCGCGCGGGTCTCCGTCAGTCCAAGTTCAGGAAAGGCACCTGCAACCTCGGTGTGGGCAATCGGCAGTTCCCCCGTGCCAAAGGCGGTCACCTTCACCCGAAACGACCGCGATTCGCTGCGCGCCAGCACGCGAACACCGACCGGAAACACGTTGCTCTCCCGGCGAAAGACGCCGACGACCTCTCCGTCTTCGTCTTCAACGACCAGCTCGATCGCCTGCGTCTGCGCCTGAATGCAGCCGTCCGCTTCAATGCGGACGTCTACCGCCGGTCCCTCTTCGTCCGGACTGCTCCCGCAACCCAGAACGAGGAGAGCCACGAGGAGACGCGCCATGGCTCCATGGTATCGCCCTCCTCGACGGGAAAAAACCTCGCCTTACTTCTGTTGCTCGAACTCCGCGTCGCCCAGCAGGACTTCCGCATCTTCGACGCCGACATCGACACGCGCCTTCACGGATGAACGCTTGCCCCGCTCCGGCGCAGCATCGTCGTCGGTGTTGTCGAGCTCGACCAACGTTCCAAAGACCGCGCTCACCGCAGGCACAAACACCAGCGGGACCTCAGTCCACGACGTTCCGGCGGCGACGTTTGGCAGCTCGAGGGGAAGACCAAACTCCCCGAAGCGCGAGCCGAGCCAGTACGCGAGTGCGCCGACACCAACCCCCGCTACCGCCTTCAGCACACTCTCGATCCAGGCAGCCTGCTTCCACGGTGGCTTGCCCGCGAGAATCCCTGCGGTCGCTCCCGCGCCCATCGCCATGAGGTACGCCAAGAGCCCAGTCGCCGACGTCCATCCCAGACCAAAATGAAACGCCGCTCCGATCGCGCCGCCGATCACCAAGCCCTTGATCAGTCCTAGGCCGAGTCGTTTAAGCACAAAGCCTCCGTACGAAGAAAACGCGCAACGCAGGACCTAGATTTCAGGCGCCGAGCGTCATTCGTACGATTGGTGTATCATTTCCCGCACGCATGGCCGAGCAGCAGAACTTTCTGAGGTGGTTGCAAGAGCTCGACCGACCTCGGCCTGGTTTTCGGCGAACGCGGCGCCCCTCGCAGATTCCCAACGTGCTCAGCGCAGGGCATGTGCGCGTCGTCTACCAGCCGATCGTGAATCTGCAGTCGGGAAAGATCTTCGCCTACGAAGCGCTGGTGCGGTCCGACTCCCCGCACTTTGAAAGCCCCCCGGCCCTCTTCAACGCGGCCATTCGCGGGCAGTGCTGCGGTGCCCTGGGTCGCGTCATCCGCGAGATCGCCACCTCGAACTGCCCGGACTTTCCGCTCTTCCTCAACGTGCACCCGAACGAGTTCGACGAAAGCTGGCTCGTGCAGCCGGACGATCCGATCTTTCAGCACTATCATGCGGTCTACCTCGAGCTTACGGAATCGGTGCCGCTCAGCCACTTCGCCCTTTGCCACTCCGTCCTTCGCGAAATCCGCAGCAAGGGCGTGCACATCGCGATCGATGATCTCGGCGCGGGCTACTCGAACCTGAAGTACATCGCCGACCTGACGCCGGAGGTGGTCAAACTTGATCGCAGCCTCGTGTCGAACGTGCACCGCGACAAACGACTTCAAACGCTGATGAAGCACATCGTACAGCTCTGCAACGACCTAGGGGCCAAGGTCGTAGGCGAAGGGATCGAGACCCTCGACGAGCTGCAGGCGATTCGCGACGCGGGCGCGCACCTCGGGCAGGGCTACTACTTCGCCAAGCCGAGCTTCCCTCCGCCGCGCGTCTGAATCCGTACGTCTGCATCCGTACGTCTGAATCCGCCGCGCGACGGTGGGGACTACGCGAGCGCGTTGGTCGTGAGCTGCGCGCCGGTGACGCCGGTGACTTCGGAGACGCCAACCACGCGAGAACCTTCGGCTTCCTTCGCGACGTGAACGATCACCTGGACCGCGCGAGCGACGAGCTGCGCGGCCGTTTCCGCGGACCGGCCCGAAAGGCTCGCGAGAAAGACCAGCGGGTATCCCGGGTCTTGGCTCGGCATGCCGTTGGCGCCGAGGAACCCGCCTCCGCCGTGGGATGCGAGCGCTGCAAAGACGTCAAAGGCGGAGCCGTTCGCAACACCATCCACGAGGAGATGGTCCGCGCGCATCCGGGCCGCTTGAAGCGCGACTTCACCGAGGTCCGGACCCCCGACATCGCCGGCGAGGTGCACCACGTGGGGAAGATCGATATTCGGGGAGGCGCCGCGACTCACCGCGACGACGCGATCGCTGGGATCGACCATGCCGGCGAGCGCCGCAACCAAACCGGACACGTCCGCGTCGGCCGGCCCGACCACCGCGATGGTCTTGCCTTCCATCACCGCGTTGCGCAGGGCGCCGACCGCTTCGTTGCTCACCACACCGCGCGCCACGAACGCCTCGATGCTGGCCCCGCCGCCCTTTCGAATCTCGACGATCGGACCACCGATCGCGACCGGCGGAAGAATCACCGTCGCGTGGCCGCCCTCGGGGAGCACCGCGGTGAGCACAGGACCTTCGAGCGACTTCGCGCTGCGCGAGACGAGGCGCTTTGCGATCACGCCGAGCATCGCAGCCGATGAGAAACCGGCTTCCGAAGGCACGAGTCCTTGGCCGCGATCGACCAGCACTTTGCTCGGACCTTCGACGACGATTTCTGCGATCTCGGCGTCGGCGAGAAGCGCCTCAAAGGCGCCGAGACCAACCGCCTCCCGAAGGGCTGCGCCAGCGAGCGCGGAATCGTTCGCGTCGACCGATCCCTGGCCGGCGAGCTCGGCCATGACGTCCGCGATCTTGGCGCGCGCGTCGTTCCAGCGGGCGGGATCCCCCGAAGCGACGCCACTGGTGTCTTCGACGGTCGGAAACGCCGTCCGAAGCGCGGCCATCACCGCGGGAAGACCGGTCGGTGCGGGCGCGACGACGGGGGGCGCGACCGGTCGCTCGGGCGCGCGCGTCGGCGGCTCCGGTTCGCGTTCAAGACCGAACGAAGGCTCCGCGGCCGGAGGCTGAGATCGCTGTTGCTGCGGCTGCGCGGGCGGAGGCGCTTGGGGCGCGGGCTGCGGCGCAGGCTGCTGCGGCGCGGGCGTGGGCGCGGTCGGATGAACCGGCGCGGGCTGCGGCGCGGGAGGTTGGGCTTGCACTGGCTGCGAGGGCGCGGGCGCAGGTGCCGGCGCGGACGGAGCTTGGGGCGCGATCGGCGCCGACTGTGAAACGGGCGGCCCCATCGGCATGGAAGGCGCCGCGGGTTGCCCCATCGCAGGTTGCCCCATCGCGGGTTGTCCGAGGGCAGGAGGCTGACCCCCCACCGGCTGCGCAGGCATCGCGGGCTGCGGCGCGGGCGCCGGCGGAGGACTCGAACGAAGCGGGGGCGGTCCACGACGCGCCGGCGCTGCGTCCGCCTCGGCGGGATACCCACCAAGATCTTCAACGGTGAGAATGAAGTCGCCGATGTAGACCTTGTCCCCGGGCTTCACCACCAGCGGCGAGGTGATCTTACGCCCGTTGACGTAGGTGCCGTTCGTACTCTTGAGGTCAACGACGATGAAGCGGCTGTCCTTGAGGACAATCCGTGAGTGTCGTTTCGAGACGTTTCCCTTCGGAAGGATGATGTCGTTGCCTTGAACGCGGCCGATCGTGACCTCGCTCTTGTCGAACTCCATCCGGCGCTGGGCGCCGCCCTTTTCCGTGATCACTACCGCGAACATCGAGTTGCACTCCCGCCTGAGAAAGGCCTGCTCGGCACCGAAACGAGCCGGTGCATTGAACGATCTTCGGTGCCTCCGCGTCAAGGCTTTGGTCGTGCCATCTTCGCGGATTGACGGGCTTTTCCGCCGGAATTGCAGCCTCGTCGATCGAGCTCTAATCCAGCAGGCGGAGGCCCGGCGGTAGCGAATCCCCGAAGATCCGCCGCTCGTCCGCAGCCTCCAGGGTGCGAACCTCCAGGACCATCTTCACCCACGAGTCGGGGTGACCCGCCATAACCAGTCGGTCGGCGACCTGCGTTCGCAGGGTCGCGTCGAGGTCGCGTTCGCGATCCCCGCTCATTCGCGCCATTAGTGTCGCTGCAAACGCAGCTTCCGTCGTCTCTCGCCAGTCGAAGGTGAGCGCGAGCTCGAGCCATTGGTGAACGACGTGCTTGGGCACGACCTGATGCGCGCTTCCGTAGAAGGGTACGCGCGCGCCGAGGCGCCCAACCGACCACCAGGTCTGGAGGTTCTCGTCGTGCTTGTCGAGACGCGTGACCAGCCACCCGCCGACCTGCGCTTTTCGAGCGGCATCGACCCGTTCGAGCGCGCCCGCGAGACGGACCATGTCGTCGTAGCCAAGTTTCTTTGGCCCCTTCGGACGCGGCTTCGGTTTGCGCGCGGGGGGCTCGAGGTAGAACTCGATCTCCTTGAGGAGTTTGCCCTGCGTTGCGTCGTCGAGACCGCCCGCAAGACGTCGCCAGAGGGTCCAATACTCGGACCAGTTCTGCGCTTCCGGAACAAACTGCAGCCCGCTCGGCAACACCGACGAAACGAGCTGCTTGATACGCCACTCGTCGAGGGGATAGCCGAAGCCGGGACGTAGACAGTAGCCGACGAGGTTGAACCAGACGCGTTCGTGATCGGCGGTGCGACGACGCCGCTTGATGCCTGCGAGGAGAGCGCCGAAGAGCTCCCGGAGAAGAGGCGTTTGCCAACCGTCGCGGGAACCGAGGATCTTTTCGAGGTCGGCGCGGAGTCGCTTGACGTCGCGGGGCGCAACCTGCGTTCCCTTTTTCGCCTTGCCGTACACCTGCCGAACGCGCTCGGTGGCTTCGGCAAAACGCGGATGCAGCTGCGTCACGCGCTCGGCGGAGAGCCCCTCACGTTGGGTTCCACGCAGCTGCAGCTCGAGCTTCCAGCGCTGCGACGGATCATCCGCCTGAAGACAGCTCATCTCGAGGGTGCCGACCTCCGTTAGCGCGCTCAAGAGACGCACCGGCACCTCGCGCTCCGTCTCTTCTGCGTCTCCGTCGTCGAGCACCGCGGCGATCGGTGGAAGATCGCGGTAGCGATCGGCATCGTCGACCTCAACGACTTCGCCCGGACGCACGTGGGTCACGTCCTGCGTTGTCGCGACGAGGTGAAAGCGAACCGGGCGACCGAGACGGAGGGAAAAGGTCTTGTCCTGGAGGGGAATCTCCTCGCCCTCCTCGGAACCGCGCGGAAGAAGACACACGCCACGTTTTTTGGCCTGCGACTTTTCGTCGACGATGAGGAAGTAGCTGCGAGGTGACCCGCCGCCGATGCGAAGGCCGAGACCTCGGCGCGCGAGCCCGTACGCCACGGCGCCTTTGGCCACCGCGAGGTCGGGGTTTTCGCTCTGAAGCACGGTCATCGCGTCGCTGCGCCAACCGCCGAGGACGGAGACCATGCGTTCGCGAAGGAGTTCGCTGTTGAAGACGCCGCCGTTGAAGAGCACCGCATCGGGAATCGCGGTGGCGTCGCCGGTGCCGCGGGTGTCCGTCGTGCCCATCGCTTCGCGAACGAGATCCTCGTGGGCCTGGAGGAACGCAGCCACGTGACGGGTCACCGCCGCATCGGCGACGTAGGGCAATCCAAACTCGACGATGCCGCCTCGTCGTCGCTGCGGCTGCGCGCTCGGCTCCACGCCTGGAAAGAACCCCTCGAGTACCAGCTCGTGAACCCGCGCGCGATCGACCGCCACCGACTGCGCCCCGCCGATGAGCTTCGAGCCGGAACCTAACACCGTGACTTTCACCTGCTCGGGCGCGTCCGCGGCCAGAAG
The DNA here is from genome assembly GCA_039186435.1 of Myxococcota bacterium. GTDB lineage: Bacteria > Myxococcota_A > Polyangia > Polyangiales > Houyiibacteriaceae > JALVDI01. Next base: position 5,926 of record JBCDAA010000118.1, read on the forward strand.
CCGCTCCTTCGCCGCGCGGCACTGCTGCACAAGCTGCGTGAAACGCGCGGCGCCAAGGGTTTTGCCAAGATCCTGCTCGGCTGTCTTGGCGAGCAGGAGATCCATGTTGTCGCCGCCGAGCATCAGGTGGTCGCCGACGGCGATGCGGGTGAGCCGCGGGCCGCTCTCGCGAAGTTCCACGCGAATCAGCGTGAGGTCGGTCGTGCCGCCCCCAACGTCCACCACGACCGCCAGCCGAACCGCGCCGAGGGCATCCTCGAGATCGTCGCGATGCTGATCGAGCCAGCAGTAGAACGCGGCCTGCGGCTCCTCGACGAGGCGAACTTTGAGGCCCGCGGATTTCGCGGCCTGCAGGGTGAGCGCACGGGCGGCTTCATCGAACGATGCCGGAACCGTGAGCACCACTTCCTGCGTGTGCATCGGATTCTGGGGAAAGCGGTGGTCCCACGCCGCTCGCAGATGCGCGAGGTAGCTCGCCTGCGCATCCACCGGCGACACTTTGTTCACGTCGTCAGGCGCGCCCCACGGAAGGATCGGCGCCGTGCGATCGACGGCGCCATGACTCAGCCAGCTCTTCGCCGACGCAACCAGTCGACCGGGCACTTTCGCGCCAAGCTGATGCGCGAGCTCGCCGAGGACGGGTGCATCTGCGTCACCTGCCGCCCAGGGAAGCGCGCGATCGCCTCCCGCAAGTTCCCCGGCCGCGCAGTGATAGCGAACCGAGGGAAACATTGCGCGCTCGGCCACCTCGCCCGGCGCGACCAGCTGCTCGATCGGAAACGACGCAATCTCAGGCGTTCCTTGCGCGTTCTTTGTGTCTGCGTACGCGACGACCGTGTGGGTAGTGCCTAGGTCGATGCCGATCAGATAGCGAGAGGAAAGAGCCATCGGGCCGCGGAGCGTAGCGCTCCCCGGAGGCAGGTCAAAACCGAGGTCGCGCTAGAGCCCATCTAGACGTGCGCTAGTCGTCCGCCTTGGCTGCCTTGGCGAGCACCTTCGCGAGAAGCGAGTTCGTTTCCGTGAGGAGTTCGTTGTTCCGCTTTGTCGCCTTCACGCTTTGCCGAAGGAGCTTCAGGCTCTCCTCCTGCTTGGACCCGAGGCGGCGAAGGCGAAGCATCGTGATCCCGATCAAAACGACCAGAGAAACGGCGACGCCGCTCATGAGGAGCTGAGTTGCGGACATGGCGCATCATACCTCTCGCATTCCGAACGAACAGGACTGCTCGAAGGACCTCGATGGTGCTAGGACCCCTTCATGTTGCTCCCGAGCGGTCGCCTTCTCACTCCGCAAGATCGACGCGCGGTTGCCCCAAACGCGCCTCACGCAGTGGTCGTCGGTGCCGGCTTTGGAGGCCTCGCCGCTGCCATTCGACTGAGCGTTCGCGGGTACCGAGTCACGATCGTCGACCGTCTCGATCAGCCGGGCGGACGCGGTCGTGTGCATCACGACGAGGGCTACACCTTCGATGCCGGCCCGACCGTGATCACCGCGCCCTTTCTCTTCGAGGAGCTCTGGTCGCTCTGCGGCGAAACGATGAGCGATACGATCGACCTCCGGCCGGTCGATCCCTTCTACCGAATTCGTTTCGACGACGGAGATCAGTTCGACTACTCGGGCGACCCGGAGGTGATGCGGCGCGAGATTCTTCGCGTGGCGCCGGACGACCTCGAGGGCTACGAGCGCTTCCTCAAGAAGAGCCGTGAGATCTTCGACATCGGCTTCGAGCGGCTTGCCCATGTGCCTTTTGGCAACGCCGCCACCATGGCGCGCGTGGCGCCCGCGATGATCAAGCTGGAGAGCTACCGGACGGTGCACCAGCTCGTCGCCAAGTACGTCAAGAGCGAGAAGCTGCGGCAGGTGCTGAGCTTTCATCCGCTTTTGGTGGGCGGAAACCCGTACTCCACGACGAGCATCTACACCCTGATCGCCTTTCTCGAACGAAAGTGGGGCGTTTGGTTTCCGATCGGCGGCACGGGCGCGCTCGTACAGGGTCTCGTGCGTCTGCTCGAATCCCGCGGCGCCACGCTGCGCCTTCGCGAAGAGGTTCAGGAGATCGCGATCGACGAAGGTCGCGCACGCGGTGTGGTGCTCGCGAGCGGCGAACGCTTGAACGCGGACATCGTGGTTTCCAATGCGGACTCGGCGTGGACCTATCGACATCTGATCGCAGAGCGGTGGCGTCGGCGCTGGACCAACCGGCGTCTCGACCGCGCGAAGTACTCGATGAGTCTCTTCGTTTGGTACTTCGGGACGAAGCGCCGGTACGAGGACGTCGCCCATCACACGATCGTTCTCGGACCGCGCTATCGGGGGCTCCTGAAAGACATCTTCGATCGCAAGACGCTCGCGAGCGACTTCAGTCTCTACCTGCATCGACCGACGGCGACCGATCCGTCGCTCGCGCCGGAGGGGTGCGACGCGTTTTATGTGCTCTCGCCCGTGCCGCATCTCGACGCGAACGTGGACTGGAAGACGCAGAGCGAACCCTATCGGGAAGCGATCGCGCGCCATCTCGAAGCGACGGTCCTGCCGGGTCTGCGCGAGAACCTTCAGGTGAGCCGGACGCTCACGCCGATCGGGTTTCGCGAGGACTACCTCTCGTTTAAAGGCGCGGCGTTTGGAATTCAGCCGACGCTTTTGCAGAGCGCGTACTTTCGGCCGCACAACGCGAGCAGCGATATTGAAGGGCTGTATTTGGTGGGGGCGGGCACCCATCCCGGAGCGGGTCTTCCGGGCGTGCTGAGCACTGCGCGGGTGCTGGACACGGTGGTTCCGGATCCCTAGCCGTTCGGATTCCTAGCGCGACTGCCCGCTGGCAGCGGACCAATTGCAGCCAACCTGTTTTATTGACTCACCTCCCGGCCTGACGGCGGGAACCGGGTTTTGGCCGCGTTTCGATGGCCATCCTCGGCAGACCAATTCCAGCCGTCCTCGGCAGACCAATTGCAGCCAACCTGTTTTATTGACTCGCCTCCCGGCCCGGATTTGGGCCGCGATTTCGGCGACTTCCGCACGCTAACGGCCCGCTTGCGAGCCAAGCCCAACAGGTTGGCTGCTGGCCTCCGGTTGACCGTTCGTGCCGCCCATGCGGCCAAGTCAATAAAATAGGTTGGCTATTACTGGACGTCTGGCAGCGGCTTCTACACGGCCAAATCAATAAAACAGGTTGGCTGCCACTGGAGCTCACTGGCTCGTGCCGCCCATGCGGCCAAGTCAATAAAATAGGTTGGCTATTACTGGACGTCTGGCAGCGGGCGTCTGGCAATAACGTCCTCGGCAGACCAATTGCAGCCGACCTGTTTTATTGACTCGCCTCCAGCCCGGATTTGGGCCCCGATTTCGACGACTTCCGCGCGCTAACGGCCTGAGCCAGGTCCAAACAGGTTGGCTGCTGGTCTCCGGTTGGCGGTCGTGCCGCCCATTCGGCCAAGTCAACAAAACAGGTTGGCTGCTACTGGACGTCCGGGCCCCTGGGCCTCGGGGCGCCTGCGCCTCGCGTGCCGCCCATGCGGCCAAGTCAATAAAACAGGTTGGCTATTACTGGACCCTACAGGACCTCACTGGCTGCTCGATTGGCGGCTACTCAGAGGTCGGCTCGAACTTGGCTGGCACGGGCAAGGGCATGGGCAAGGGCATGGGCAAGAGGGTCCAGCCGCACTGCCGATACTCGTCTTGCTGATCTACCCCGCTGTTGCGCCTACAGGCCTTCACAGGCGGCGAGCATTTCCCCGGTGCTCTGAAAGCGATCGTTCGGATCCTTTGTGATCGCCTTCATGACGAGGTCGTCAAGCACCGCCGTGATATCAGCTCGATGCGCCGACGGCGGCGGTGGGACGACCTCCAGGATTCGCTTGAAGATCTCCGTGACCACTCCGTCCTCTTTCGGCACCGCCCGATGCCCGGTGAGGGTCTCGTAGAGCACAACCCCCACGCCATAGATGTCCGTTCGCTCGTCAACAGGTTCGACAAGCACCTGCTCAGGCGACATGTACGACGGCGTTCCAAGCGCCTCGTGCGGCCTGGTGATGTCGCTCCCGGATCCCTTCTGCAGATCCTTGCTCAACCCAAAGTCGATCACCTTCACCCCGCCCCGCTCCAAAAGCAGAACGTTCGACGGCTTCAGATCCCGATGAACAACGCCCTGCTCGTGCGCTGCTCCGACGCCTTTGAGGACCTCCATGATCATGAGGAGCGCCTCGTCGATCGGAAGGGGCCCGTGATCGCGAAGGCGATGAAAGAGCGTCTCCCCTTCGAGGAGCTCCATCACCAAAAACGGCCGCTCACCCTCAAACCCGGCGTCGTAGGTCGTCACCACGTTGGGATGGCTGACCTGCGCCGCGAGCCGTGCCTCTCGGAGAAATCGCTGCCGGATCCGCGCTGTATTGAGCTCCTGGGGCAGGACCTTCACCGCCACCGCCGTCCCCGTCGCCTCGTCGTCGCCGCGATGGATGACGCTCATTCCGCCCTTGGCGAGGGTCCCCGTGAGCCGATATCGACCCAACAATAGCTTCCCGGGAGGAAAGTCGGGGTCGACCACCATGGCGGAAGTATAACCTCACCTATATTGGGGAGGTCTACAGGAATCACCCCCAATTTTCCCTGATATCTAGCTCAACCTTCCACCTTTTCTCACCCATTTGGGTGAGAGCCTCGAGAACGAGCGTTCCGAGCTCCGAAATCCGCGCTCGCAGACGAACCGGCACGACCTGCCCGCTCGCCATTCCCTCCGCCGGCAAGGTGGCTTCAATCTGGCCGAGCTCAGTCAGTTCTTCGTCGCTCCACCGCTGAAGAAGATGACCTGGCACGTCGTCCCGACGAACCGACGATCCAAAGAAACGAAATCGAACCGGCTCACCCACCACGAGACCAAACTCTTGCGCGGGCGGCTCGGGCGCACTGCCTTCTTCCAACCCGAAGGGCGCGACACAGAGCGCGTGCACCGGCGGCTCGATCCCCGGAACGGCCGGCATCGCCGTCTCGACGCCCACGTAGAACGACTGCGCGAGCCCTCCGCGAATCCGAACCCCCGAACCGCCCCGCGTGTAGCCGTAATACGCCGCACCACGCGCCACCGCTCCGTCGAGATCCGCGCCGTCAAGAACGCGCACGGCATCGCCTCCATCCGCCTTGAGCCAGCCTTGGAGCACCGAGGTCAGACGCTCCGCGATCGCGGGCGCCTTAAGCACACCGCCGTTGAAGAGGATGGCCGTCGGATGCAGAAACGATGCGTCTTCCTTCGAGGCGAAGAGTCCCTTCGTGGCGTCGACCTGCCGCGTCAAAAACGCAGCGAGGTGACGCGTGATCGCTGCGTCCTGTGCATAGGGAAGGCCGAGCTGGGTGAGCGCCGTGCGCGAACGACGCGCCGGTTTTGCGTCGTGGCCCACCTCGGGAAAGAACCCGTTGAGAATCACCTGCGCGACTTCCTCACGGGTGAGCTCCGAGCGCAGAGATCCACCGATCAGCTTGCTCCCTCGTGTGGGAACCACGATCGGAACGCTCTCCGCATCGCCCGCGAGGATCGCTTCCTTGGCGTTTCGCGCTCCGTGCGTCAGCGCTCGAAGCTGCCAGTCATCGAGCTTCTTGCCCTTCGCCTCAAGCTTCGCCTTCACCGTATACGCGAGCGCGAGGTCCATGTTGTCGCCGCCAAGGAGGATGTGTTCGCCGACCGCAACGCGTTCAAAACGCAGCGCCCCTTCGGCTTCGTGAACGGCGATCAGCGAGAGGTCCGTCGTCCCGCCGCCGACGTCGATCACCAAGATGATGTCCCCGACGGAGACCTTTTCACGCCACGTCCCCTGACTCTGCGCAATCCACGCGTAGAGCGCGGCCTGCGGCTCCTCGAGAAGCGTGACGTTGTCGTACCCTGCACGCGCGGCAGCTTCGGCCGTGAGTTCGCGCGCCGCCGGATCGAAGGACGCGGGAACGGTCAACACGACATCCTGCTCCGCAAAGGGCGCCTCCGGATGTTTGTGATTCCAGGCGTCCCGAAGGTGGGCGAGGTAGTGCACCGACGCGTCGAGCGGAGAGAGCCGCGAAACCTCCTCCGGCGCGTCGTGCGGAAGGATCGACCCCCGCCGGTCGACCCCCGGATGACACAGCCAGCTCTTGGCGCTCGAGACCAGTCGAATCGGCGTCTTTGCGCCGAGCGAACGCGCGATCTCACCCACTACGTGCGCGGGCGTTGCGGACCAGGGAAGCGCGGTCGAACCCGCGCGAAGCTCCTCTGCGTGGGGCAGGTAAAGAAACGACGGCAAGAGAGGCCGCGCTTCCACTTCACCGGGCGCGATCGTCTGGGGGAGGGGAACACTCCGAAGCGCGACCTCTTCTCCTTCACTAAGATCGAGATCGACCGCGCTGAGCGCGCAGTGCGTCGTTCCCAGATCGACGCCGAGCGTGTAGCTCACAGCTCAACCTCAGCGGGCGCGAGCACGGCAACGTCATGCTCCTCCGCGATTTTCGGAAGCGACACCTTCGCCGCGCGCCAGCCGCGGTGTTGGAGCGTTCCGCGAAAGGGCGGTTCGCCGACGACGTTCCCCACCACGCGAACCTCACCAGCGTCGTAGCCTTTGGGAAGCTCAACGGAAGCGCCTTCTTCGTCGTCGCGCACCGGCTCGATCTCGAAATGTTCGTCGACGGCTTTCTTGCAACCTTCGTGGACCACGCGGGCCGCGGCGCCGATCTCGTCGTCGGAAAACGCGGAGACGTCCTCCTGAAGAAAGTCGATAAAGCGCCCTTCGCGCTGAAGGAGTCCAAGAAGCTGAAGCGCCGCGTCCGGACGCGCCGCCACCACGGGAGGAGGCTCAGGTTCCGGTTCGGGCTGCGGCTCCGGTTCGGGCTCCGGCAATGCGGGCGCGGAGCCTTGCTCGATGAGCTGCCTCACACCAAGACCCAGCTCCGCGGAGAAAAGCACTCGGAATGCAATTCCGATGCGGGCAAAGAAGGAAGGCTTGCGGTTCGACACTCGTAACTCCTCGGGCGGGTACAACGACCCGACATCCGCCGCGGGCTCTAGCACACCCTCGGCACTGGATCCGAACAAGGTGCTTTGGTAAGTCGGCTCACACACTGCACGGCGAACCCCGCCGTCAGGGAGGGAACCATGAAGCGAGAGATTCTTTGCGTAGCCGCTGGGCTACTGATTGCCGTCGGTTGCGGCGGAAACGAAGAGGCGGAAGCGGAAGCGGAAGCACAGGCGGAAGCCCTTGCAGCGCAGCTTGGTGCAGCGCTCGACATGGCCGCGATGGAAGCGACCATGGAAGCGGCTCCTGCGGCTGCGGCGGCGGCCGCTCCGGCGGCCGGCGGCTCCAACTTTGGAACCGTCACGCTGAACCCGGGCTTCGTCCCCGATCCGCACACCGCCACCGGCAACTCGGGCGGCTCGACCGACGCGGCGACGCTTAATGCCGACTGCGTTGGCTTCGTCTCGGACACGCCGGACCACCTTCTGGTCACCACGGGTGCATTCTCCAGCCTTCGCGTCATGGCGCACGCGGAGCAGGACATCACCCTCGTGATCCAGAAGCCCGACGGCACCTACGCCTGCAACGACGACCACGACGGAACCAACCCCCTCGTCGAGGGTGCGATGGCTCCCGGCACCTACAAGATCTGGGTCGGCAGCTACGAAGCGGGCGCGACCTCGTCCTACAAGCTCGGCTTCTCCGAGCTCTCGTCGGTGACGCCGTCGAGCCTCGCGGCGAACTGATTCGCGCGGACAGTTGAAAAAGGGTCGGCACACGCCGGCCCTTTTTTTATTCCGTCCGCCGAAAGCGAGCGAACCACTCCTTGCCGGTTCGGCTCCCCTTGCTCTTCGCGGCGGGAGCGAGAGACTCGCGCGCAAAGCTCGGCGCGAGGAGCGAGGTCACCGCCTCCGGATCGAGAGGCCACGGCGGTCCTTCGTAGCCCTCCTCAGCCTCCATCACCGGAAAGATCAGGCACGCCAACTCGCCCCCGGGTCGTACGAGCTGCGCCATTCGCGTCGCCCAGGCCGAGCGCATCTCAAGGGGCAGTGCGCACAGGAAGGTGTAGTCCCAGATGAGGTCGAAGGGACCGGCGACCGCTGCGTCGTCGAAGAAGTCGCCCACGATCAGCGAAACGTCGTCGTCGGTGAGGCCCTTCGACGCGCGCGCGTCTTCGAAGGGTCCACGAACGCTCGGCGCAAGGTCCAACGCGACCACCGATCGCGTGCTCGACGCGAGGGCGAACGCGTCCCACCCGCGGCCGCAACCCGGAACCAGGACGCGCCCTTTTGGACAGTTCGGATCCGCCGCGAACGCAACCACCGTCGGTGAAGGAGCGCCCGCGTCCCACGGGGTGTCGAGGTTCTTCCAGCGTTCGTCCCAGCCCATGGGTGGCTATTTGGTGCCGAAGAAGAGCGACGGCAAACGAGCCGGCCCCAAAATGAGATCGAGCTCGAGTACCCTGCACGAATGCGCGCCGGACTGATCGCCCTCGGCACTTTGCTTGTCGCGGGTGGCTATGGATGGGTCCTTTGGAGCGCATCCTGGATGGAGGACACCGAGTCCGACCTCGCCGGCCATCCCCAGCCCCTTGGGGATCTCGAAACCATCGCACAAGGCCAGCTCGTCACGGCAAGTGTTCACGAGGGTCAGGACCTGCTCTTCGAAGTGTGCAGCGCCGACGGTTTTGCGCACGACGCCTGGCGCGAGGTCTCCTTCGACATCTGGTTCGTTCCGGCAGACGAAAAAATCACCGCAAAATCCATCGCCGAACTTGAGGATCGCATCTCCCGAAACGCTCACGGCGCCGGCTGCGTCGTCGTCAGCCATCGCGAGAACTTCGGCGTCAGCGGCGAGGTTGCGATCGGGCTCTCGACCCTTCCTCCAGCGATCGCCGAGGTCGACGTCCAGGGCCATATCGTCGCGTGGACCCCGGTGACGAGCGCGGCGTACGGCAGTCTCTGGGCCATCCTCCTCGGCGCCCTACTCCTCACCGCAGGACTGAGCTGGCCGCCTAAGCCCTCGGCGTTCCCGCCGCCGGAGCGATCCCTCGGATGGATTCCCCGCGCGGGCGTTGGCCTCGGCCTGCTCGCCCTCACGATGGTGGTGCTCTCGTTTCTTCCGGGCGGGAGCGCCGCCGGTGGCGTGGTGCGCGGCTTGGTCATCGCGGCGGTCGAACTGGCGGTCGCCTTCCGACTCACCGAAGCGGTCCGAGAGCGCGACGAAGAACACGCACATCGACGACACGGTCTTGCCCTTCGCCGGCCGGCCTGGCTTTGGTTTGCCCTCATGCCGGTCGCCGGCGTCGCGATCTCGATGGTGGGAATGATGGTCGCGCGGATGATTCCCTCCACGGGCGTCGCGCCGATCGAAACCTTCGTCGCCGCCCCCAGCGGCGCCCTCGCCGTCGCGTCGATCTCCGTCTTCGTACCCTTCGCCGAGGAGCTGTTCTTTCGCGGCTTCCTCTACGGCACCATCGAACGCGCCAAGGGCGCGAACGTCGCAACGCTCCTCGCCGTCGTGCTCTTCGCCGTCGTTCACCTCCCGCAGCAGTGGGGCGCGTGGGGTTCGTTTGTCTCGGTGACCCTCGCCGGTGCGCTCTTTACCCTGCTCCGGCGCGCTTCGGGTTCCACGGTACTCCCCATCGTCGCACACCTCGCGCACAACGCATTGATCAGCCTCCTCGCCGTTCGATGAAGGAGCTTCCGCGCGGGGAGTTTCGCTACCGGCTCTTCTGCCGGGTCTTCGCCGTCGGCGCGTTCTTTCATCTCGCCCTTCCCGACGCGCGTCACCTCGAGTGGTTGATCCCCAACCTCCTCCTCGGCGGTGGTGCGCTGGTTCTCCTCGTGCGCGCCCCCGACACAGGTTGGCTTCGATCGATCGCGTGGGGAGGCTGCGCCGCGGGAACCTTGATTCCGCTCGTCGCACTCGGTGATCAGCTCACCCAGTCGGTGATCCTCGCGCTCCACGCCCTCGCGATGCTGGCGCGCGCGGAGGCCGCCATTCGGCAGACCACGCTCGCGGTGTACGGCGTCGCGGCGTTCCACAAGCTCAACGCGGACTTTCTCGACCCGGCCGTGAGCTGCGCAAGCGCGGGAATGGAGCTTCTCGCCGACAACTGGAGCCTTCCCTTTCTCGCCCCGGACGTCCTCGCGAACGTCTGGCCACCGCTCTTTTTATGCACCGAAGCCGCCGTTGCGCTCCTCCTTTGGCGACGGCCGGCGATCGGCGTTCTTCTCGCGCTCGCCATGCACATCCCCCTCACGATCGTGTTCGCGCCCGCCTTCGCGTGGGTGATGATTCCCGGCTGGGTCTACTTCTTTCGAAGCGAGGAACTCGAACGCGCCGCCGCGCGCATTCGCTGGCGCCGCGTCGTCCTTGGAGGCTCCGTTCCCGCGGCGATCAGCATGGCGCTCTACTTTCGCGACCACTGGGTGCCCTATCCCTTTTGGCAGCTCAATGAGTTCCTCTTGTGGATCTTCCTCGCCGCGTGCATCAGCGTCGTCGCGGGCGAGCGGACGCTCCTGCGATCGCGAGGCGCGTGGATCGAAGAGAGCTCGTGGCGGGCTCGCGTCTTTCCCGCGGTCATCGCCCTCGTCGCGCTCACGCCCTACCTCGGTCTTCAGTTTCACCATGCGGGCGCAATGCTCAGCAACCTGCGGATCGACCAAGGCTGCTGGAACCATCTCCTCATGCCAGAGGCGCTGCGGCTTCAAGACCCCTACCTACGCATCGACGCGATCGAGCTTGCGGATTTGGAGGCGAGGGAGGAAGCCATCGAGCGACTCTGGACGCCGCGCCAGCTTCGCGAGGCCCTCGACGAATGGTGCGAGGTCGGCGCCGTTCCCATGCGCCTGGAAGGCCGACGCCTTTCAAACGCCTGCGGGGAGACCTTCGACAGTCCCCGAGGCCTCTTTCAGACGAACCTGCAGCGCACGTGTCCGCAGCGCTGCATTCACTGAGCGGAGCGGACCTACGGTCGCGGCGAAAGCGAGAAGGGCACGTTGACCTGGGCGCAGCCCCCGGTCGGGTTCGGAAAACGCCAGGTGTTTGCAAGGCGCCGAACACACGAGAACACCTCGGAATCCCGGAGCGTTCCGCCGACCGCCACCTGATCAACGCTGCCGTCGCGGCCGACGATCATGCGGACCTGCACGTTGCCCTGAAGAATGTTGTTCACCTTCAGGCGTCGCTCGTAACACGCGCGAACCTGGGGTCGCGCGCGACTGACCACCGCACGAATGCCCGCGACGTTGATGTCGCCCGTGCACTCGCGTCGACGCATCCCCGACATGCTCGCCATCATCGTCTCCGGAGGCGGCGCGGTATCGACCCCGGCGTCCTCCACTTCTTCGGGGATCTCGAAGGTCGGTTCGATCTGCCTCGGTGGTGGCGCAGGGGGACCGGCGTCGGGCTGGGTCTGCTGCGCGACCGGCTCCGGCTCGTCCTCTTGTGTGGCGCAATACAGCCCGACCGCGCCCAAGAGCAAAAGCAGCCCGATCAGCGCATACCGCATCCCCCCACCGGAAGCCGGCGGCGGCATCGTCGACTCAGTCACTACGTTCCCCTTCCAAGCGGCGCGACTCTATCAGATCCACAGCAGTTTCCGACAATTGCCGTTATGGCTCAATTTCTAAAGGAGGCTCCCCGACACGCGAACGCTCATTCGTACGGCGACCGAGAGCGTTCCTTCCGGCCACGCTTCCCCCGGCTCGAGATCGACACGGGTCCGCGCGAAAAAACGAAACTGATGCGAGGTGGTCTCAAAAAACTCCGTGAGGGCCGCGGATCCGGCCGCATCGATCGCGACGGCACCGTTTCCGGCCGTTCCTGCGGGAAGCGCAGGCACGGTTCCGAAGAGACGTACGCCCATTTCTTCATCGATGTCGACAGCGCTCACGGGTCCCCAGTAGATGTCGATCGGCTCGACCGGAAACGTTAGCGTGTTTCGGTCCACCTGATAGTCGACACTCAGCACCTCAAGGGAGTCGATCTCGCCAAAGAGCGCTTCGACATCGGACGCCAGCTCGTCGACATCGATCACGTCCCCCACTTGCGTTGAGACCATCTGCGGTGCCGGGTTGCAGACCGAACCCTCGCAGGTGACCGGTGCCTCGCTCGTGGAGGGACACATGCCCATCGGCCCGCAGGCAAGGGTCCGAACGGTGCCGTCGTCCGCGCGCAGGTCCATCGGAAGCCCGAGCTCGTCCGCCGAGAAATCCACTTCGGCCCCAATGGGAAAGGTGACGGTCGCAGTCTGATCGCACGCGCTCAACAAGAGCAAACAAGCAAAGCATCGCGTCATTGCGCAAAGCATAACAGCTTCCCTCATTCCGGCTCGAGATCGCCGAAGTCCACCTGCAGCTGGAGTCGTTGCTCCGGTTCGGGACGCAGCCAGACCCCAAGGCCGGTCGCGAGAAGCGCCGCCGCGAGAGCGATCGGCACCCAAAGTTGCCATCGGCGCCACAGGGGTCGAGCGCCCGGGGTGGTGGTCACACGCTCCCGCTCTGCCCAGCGCCGTGCACCGCGAGTCGCCTGTTCGACCACGCGCCACGACGTCGGCGCGCCCGGCTCGCGCCAGACCGATCGCTCAACGCGCACTGGAACGCTGCAACGTCCCTGGTCGCACGAATAGAGAAGCGCTCGATCGCCACGTCCTGGCTGGAGCCACCAAAGCGGGCGCCCAATTTGCGCCGCAAGACCTGCCGCCTCGCGAAGCGACCCTGCACGACCGAGCGCACGGAGGGCGGACTGACGCTCCGTCGGAGAAAGCACCACCACGATCGGTGCGCGATCCCCCGCGAAGAGATCGAACACGCGTCCCCAGCTGCGATGCCCCGGCGCCTGCACGCGAAGGACATGACGACCGACCGGCGCACGAACTTCAAGGGGCGCATTTCCAACAAGGCGATCGTCAAGCCAGACCTCTGCGTTCGCGGCGTTGACGCGCACCTCGAAACGTCCCTCAGGCGCGACCGCCTGCGCGGCGGCCAGCGCACGCGCCCGTGCAACCACCGTCGGCGTGGCCTCGCCCCGATGAAGATCGCGCGTTGGATCCAAACTCGCCGCGCGGTTGAGCGCGGAGTCCCCGAGCGCCGCGAGTCCCGCGTGCGACGCCACGATCCCGATCGCGGTCTCCACCTCCGCGAGCCAGCGGCTCGTCCCCGGAACGTCCGCGTGCGCCTGAAGCTCGTCTCGCGCGCGGCTCAGCAAAGCGAGCGCTTCGTCTTCCTGAAGCTGGCCCGCAGCACCGCGCGCTCTCGTGAGCAGGTCAGACGCGCGTCGAAACGCATCCATCCGGGCTCGAGGGGTGAACGCCGGCGCCGGAGGAATCGTGTCCAAGGAGGCCGCGCCCCGCGCCTGAAGCTCCTGCACCCAAAGAGGATCGCCGTTGGCCGTCCGCAGGACAGGCTGCGCCGCTCCCACCGAGGTCAGGAGCAACGCGCTCACGAGCAACGCGCTCACGAGGAGGCGGAGCGAGGGCTTTGCGACCCCCTCCGAGCGACCTTCCTCCCCGCGCAGGTGCGGCACGCCGCGAGGGTACCCGCGAATCCTCCGGATTTAGGCAGGATTTCGCCCGACAGAGCCCCGCGCCCGGAGGCTTCACGGGCTGTTTGCTCGGGTGGGGGTCCTCATCTATGGTCTGCCGCCCCGCAGCTGCGGATTGACTTCCCATGTTCCAAAAGATCGCCAATCGCCTTCAGGCCTACGTGCTCATCGCCCTGGTGACGCTCTTGAGCGCTGTCTTCGTTCTTCAATTCGGCGGACCGCAAGCCGAAGGCTGTACGGCCGGGGGAACCGCCTTCGCTGCGAAGGTGGACGGCGAGACCATCAGTGCCGGTGAGTATCGGGCCGTTTATACGTTTCTCGGCTTCAACCGCGCACCCGCCGAACAACAGCGCCGGGAGAAGCTCTGGGAGGCCGTGCTCGACGGACTGATCGAGCGCACCCTCCTCGCGAAGGAAGCGCGCGACCTCGGCTTCGAGGTCACCGAAGACGAGGTCATGCTCCGCCTCGCGGAAGACGGCACGATGCGTGTCTCCCTTGGCATCGACGCGCCCTACCCCGGAGGCGAGCTGAATGTCCGTAACTCCATCAGCGACGCGGACGGCAACTTCGATCCCGAGCGCACCCGCAGCTTCATTCAGTACTCCCTCCAGCGCAGCGTCGGCGAGTTCACGCAGGCGCAGATGGAAGAAGAGCTCGCGGAGCGCATGCGCCAGACGATCACCACGTCGGTCGAGGTAAGCGACCGCGAAGTGTGGGACGCGTACCTGCGGGAGCGCGATCGCGCGCGCATCAAATATGTGCGTTTTGCGCCTTCCTTCTATCGCGAGCAGCTGGAGCCCACGGCCGCGGAACTCGACGCGTGGATCGCCGAGCACCCCGACGAGGTCAACCAGGAGTACGAGCAGAACAGCCACCGCTACACCGGTCTTGAGCCGCAGGTGCGAGCGCGTCATATCCTGGTGAAGGCCAGCCGCGACGCGGCGGAGGACGTTCGCGCCGAAGCCCGAACCCGCGCGGAAGGGTTGCTCCGACAGGCCCGAGGCGGCGCGGACTTCGCGACCCTCGCCCGAGAGAACAGCGAGGACACCGGAAGTGCGCGACGAGGTGGCGACCTCGGCTACAACCCGCGCGGCCGCATGGTCGCCGAGTTCGACGAGTCGCAGTTCTCCCTCGAAATCGGTGAGATCAGCGACCTCGTCGAGTCGACCTTTGGCTTTCACATCATCAAGGTCGAAGGAAAGCGCGAGGGCGACGTTCCGGAGGACGAGGCGAAGCGCGAGCTCGCCGATCGCCTCTATCGCGACGACCGGGCGAAGTCGATGGCGCAGCAGGCCGCCGAGGACGCGCTCGCGATCCTGAGCGCGGGAACGTCCCTCGACGACCTTCAAGGCTGGCTCGATCGCGGCGGCGAGCCGGAGCCGGAACCCGAGGAGGGCGCGGAAGCCACGGAGGGTGACGAAGAGGAAGAAGCCGAAGAGGAAGAGCCCGAGCGCAACCCGCTCGCGCCCACCGTTCGTGAGAGCATGAGCTTCGGTCGCACGGACAACCCGATTCGCGGACCCTTCGATTCCGGTCCCCTCGTCCGCGACGTCTTCGGTCGCGACATGGACGACCCGCGCCCCGACGCGCCTCTCGAGCTCGGCAACGACTTCGTGATCTACCAGCTCACCGAACGCACCGCGGCGACCGAAGAGGACTACACCGACGAGGTGCAGCAGCGCCTTCGGGAAGGCCTGCTTCGGGCGAAGCGCGACGAAGCGCTCCGGATGTACATCACTGCGCTCGTGGACCGCGCGGAGCGTGAAGGCCGCGTTCGGATCAAGGCGTTCGAAATCGAGACGGCCGTGGTCGGCAACGGCACGATCGAGTCGGATCCGCCCGGCATCGACTGCGGCCAGGACTGCAAGGCAGCCTACGAGTTTGCAACGATGGTGGAGCTCACCGCGCGGCCGGACTCGGGCGCCCGCTTTTCGGGATGGTCCGGCGCGTGCTCGGGCTCCGAAACCACCTGCATCGTGACGATGAGTGAAGCCCGCGAGGTGTCCGCGCGATTCCGCGGTGGCGACCCGGCTCCGAGCGAGTCGATGGAAGCCATGGACGAAGAGCCCGCTGAAGAGGCGGACGAGTCGGGCGACGACGACGCAGACGAAGAGTAGGTCAGCGAACCACGCGATAGGTCGGCGGCGTCGCGTAAAAGTTGGCGTTGATGCGCACCCGCTCGCCGGCACGGAGCCGAAGCGGAACGCGCAGCTGCCCAAGTTCGTGATCCAAGATCACGATGTGCTGCCCGGGCGGCGCGCGGTGACTGCGGATCGGGGTGTCTCCGAGGTTGCGCCGATCGAAGGTCACCCGCGCAAAGGGAACGGCGCCGATCTGAACGGTCGCGCGGGTTGGCACGGCGCGCGGCGTCTCCGCCATCGGGACCCTCTCCGTAACCGGCTCGGCCACCATCTCGACCTCCACCACGGGCTCTATTTCCATCGCGGAGGTCGGCGGCTCGGGATCGGGTTCGATCACCGTCGGCGGTGGCGGGTTGGGGACCGGCGGCTGAGGCCAAAACGCCCAGACGCCGGCGACGATCGCGAACGCCGCGAGCGTGAGGGCGAGCGCGCGGCGAGGCGAAGTTGGGGCCCGAGGAGCGTCAACGTCCGCGGCCTCGACGTCCGCAGCCTCGACGTCCGCAACTTGGGCAACCTCCGGTTCCGCCGGCGCTTCGCGCTCGATCCGCTCGGTGCCCGGGACGGTCTGGGGCTCGGCACGACGCTCGGCGAGGATCGCGCTGGTCGCGAGGGTGCGCACTTCCTGCTTCGTCTTTCGCGACGTCACCGTGATCGGCCCGGCCGCGGGCGCCTTCGCTTCCATCGCGGACTGTGCGCGCGCCCCAAGCTCAGTGCCGGCGCCTTCC
>JBCDAA010000119.1:0-22259 GCA_039186435.1 Myxococcota bacterium
CAGCGCCTCGTCGAAATCCCGCAGGGAGTCTTTGCGCTCGCGATCGGTTCGGCAGCGCTCCCCACGCTCTCGGAGCTGAAGAGCCAAGGAAAGATCGATGAGGCCAAAGGCGTGTTTCGCTACGGCCTCCGCCTTAGTCTCTTCGTCGCGATTCCGGCGTCGGTCGCGCTCCTCGTTCTCGCGGAGCCGTCGGTGTCGGTCATTCTCGGGCGCGGCGCGTTCGATGCCGAGTCGGTGGCGCAAACCGCGCGTTCCCTGGTTTGGTTGGCGGCGGGGGTGTGGGCGGTTGCGTCGATTCGCACCATCGTTCCGATGTTTCACGCCCTCGGTGACACGCGCACGCCGGTGATCGCGAGCGCCCTGAACCTCGTGGTGTTTTTCAGCGTGGGCCTCGGCACCATGGGCGCGCTGCAGCATGAGGGCCTCGCGCTCGCGATTTCCGCGGCGGCGTATGTTCAGCTCACCGCGCTGCTTTTGCTGCTTCGCCGAAAGGTCGGAGCGCTCGGTCTTAAGGTCGTCGCGGCAAGCGCGCTTCGGGCCACCCTTGCGGCGTCGGTGATGGGAGGCGCGCTGTGGTTGGGCGCGTCGCTCGTGGACTGGTCGGGGAGCTTTCGAATCCCCGCGTTCATCGGGCTCGTCGTCGGCGGCGCCGCGCTCTATTTCGGTGGCGCAACCCTGCTTCGGAGTCCCGAGATCCGCGAACTCTGGGCGTCGATTCGGCGAAGGCGCTAAAATTTCTCCCCTTGCGCGGTCCCATGCGGCCGTGTAAGGAAAGACTGTGGCTTCGGCCACGCCGCCGTGCAGGTTCGCCGTTCACGTTCACTCTTGAGCGCGGGTGGAGCGAGCCGCACACGTTCCCAAAGCCGATTGAATCGGATTGATTGGCAGGCAACCGCTTGGTCGGGCTGCCGCTTTGAGCCGGAGCGCCCGCCGTGGAGGAAAAGGCGGGCGGAACAAACCCGGTTGGGAAAATGAGGGGTTTGATGGAGCAACACCACAGGTGCGCCACGCCCGGTGAGTAGGTTTATGGGAGAGACCATCACAGCGTCAGAAGCGTCGGGGTCTGAAACGGGGGAGACCGAAGTCGAGGAAAGCGCGCCCGCGCAGCCTCCGCAGCCGGACCTTCCGAAGCCGCCGATCGTTCAAAAGGTTGTCACGATGTCGGACCGCGCGATTCAGCGCGTGACCGGTGGCAACGCGTTTCTTCGCGGGCGTCTTTACGCGCGACGAAAGTCTGTCGAAGCACTTCGTGCGGACGGGCATCAGGTCAGCGGCGAGATTCACGTTCGCGGAAGCGACGAACCCTATCGAACGAAGGTCACCTTCGGCGAAGAGGAAGGGTTTGTCAGCGAGTGCAACTGCCCGGGATGGCGCGGTCCGACCGGGCACTGCAAGCACGTCGCGGCCGTTCTCGTTGCGCTTCGCGATCGGCATCGTCCGCCGCGTCCTAAGCCGGAGCCGAAGGAAGGTGAAGGCGGCGGGGGTAGCAAGCGGAAGAAGCGAAAGAAGAAGAACAAAGACAAGACGCAGCCCGTGCACGTGCCGCAGACGGTGAGTGTCGGCGGAAAGCGTCGCAGTCGTCGTCGTCGTCGTCGCGGAGCCAACGGCGCGGAGAATCTCGAGGTCGTTTCGGCGCGGGATCTCGCCGGAAAGATCGGAGAATCTCGGGGTGCGATCGACGCGTGGCTTCCGCCGGATGCGCGACCTCGACCGCTCGACCTCGAGTATCGCTTGCTGGTTCGAACGGCGTCGATCGCGATCACGCCGGTGATGGCCGGCACCCGCAACGCAGTGCCCATCGCGGATGCACTCGCGGCCTTCAACATGGTGGGCGCGGACGACCGAATCTTGATGCGCACTCTTGCCCGCAGCGTGGTGCGTGGTCAGCCCGCAACGGCTGAAATTCGCGGCGAAGATGCGGCGGAGGTTCTTTCGCAGCTCAACGGCAAGCGCGTTCTCCTTGAGCCGGCGTCCATGGAGCTTCGCTTTTCGGACGAGCGCTTGATGCCGACCATCGAACTCGATTCGGTTGGCGATGACACACTTCGAACGCGGGTTGTCTTTCAAAGCGAGGCGACCAAGCGTCGTTTCCTTCTCAACGGCGGCGCCTGGTTTGAAGGCACGCCGGGTTGGCATATCGATTCCTCCGACGGCGTTGCGCGGCCTCTCTCCGAGTCCGTGACACCGGGCTGGCTCCAGCGTCTCTACCGATCGCCGGCGCTGGTGCATCCCTTGGCAGCGCTGCCGGAGCTTCTCGGCGATCACATTCCGCGCGTTGCGGTGACGCTCAACGCGGGGCTGCCGGACCTCTCGTCCATCGCCGACGTTGTGGACGCAGAGCCGACGATCGAGCTTTGGGTCACCGGCGACATCGTCGAGGCCCACGCCAAGGCGAAGGTTCGCTACGGCGACCACACCTTCGACATTCCGGCGCACGGGCTCCCCTCGCCGCTCGCGTTTCTCCCGCCCGAGGAATACGGCAAGCCGCGGGTGATTCGCCGCGATGTCGGGGCTGAGGTCTCCGCCGTGCAGCGCTTGCTGACGATGGGATTTGAGTCGGACGAGATTTCCGACGAGCTGCTCGCGAACGGCGAGGAAGCGATTCGTTTTTGGAGCGAAGGCATCGGTGAGCTTCCGGAGGAATGGGAGCGCTACATTCCTGACGACCTCCAGGAAGTGACGATTCGCGACGAGTCGATCACCTCGCAGATGCGCGTGTCGAGCGGCGTCGACTGGATGAGTCTCGACGTGACGTTTTCCGCGGGCGATGCGGTCGTCACCGAAGAGGAGCTTCGCGCCTGCCTCGAAAGCGGCCAGCGCATCGTGAAGCTTGGCGACGGAACCTACGCCGCTGTGGATCCCGACAAGGTCGCCGAAGTGCTCGCGCGCATGGCCGAGATCTACGCGACCGCGGGTCAGAAGAAGAAGCTCCCGCTCTCGCAGGCCGGGCGCATTCAGGATCTGATCGGCCTGGTCGACAACGCGAACGTCAAACCGAAGGCTCGCGGTCTCTTCGACAAGCTCAGCAACATCGATGAAGTCCCGAAGGTAGCGAAGCCGCGGACCCTCAAAGCGACGCTGCGTCCCTACCAGAAGAAGGGCTTCAGCTGGCTCGTCTTTCTACACGAGATGTCGATGGGCGGAATCCTCGCCGACGACATGGGGCTCGGTAAGACGCTGCAGACCATCGCGCTGCTATTGCACGTGCGATCGAAGACGAAGAAAAAGCAGCTCAACCTCGTCGTTGCGCCGACCTCGGTAGTTCCGAACTGGGAGCGTGAGATCAAGAAGTTCGCGCCGGGGCTCACGACCGTGGTGTGGCAGGGGCCGAACCGACACGACCGCAAGGACGAGCTCGCCAAAGCCGAGGTGATGATCACCTCGTACGCGCTTCTTCGGCGCGATGAGGAGCTTCTCCAGAGCCTTGGCCTACGCTACGTGATTCTCGATGAGGCGCAGCACATCAAAAACCCGATGAGCCAAACGGCTCGGGCCGCAAAGAAGCTGCAGAGTGAGCGGCGCCTCGCCCTCACCGGCACGCCGATCGAGAACCGTCTCAGCGAGATGTGGAGCATCTTCGACTTCGTGTCGCCCGGGCTTCTCGGGGATCTGAAGAAGTTCGAAGAGAACGTCGCGCGCCCGATCGATCGCGGCGACGAAGAGACCGCAAAGCATCTACGAAACACGATTCGTCCTTTCGTGCTGCGCCGCCTGAAGATCGACGTCGCCGAGGACCTCCCGCCGAAGATCGAGCAGGAGATCGTGGTGCCGATGAGCGACGACCAGTCGGCGCTCTACAAGCAGATCCTTCGCGAGATTCGAAAGAGCCTTCTCTCCGAGGTCGAAAAGAAGGGCATCAGCAAGTCGCAGATTCAGATTCTCGCGGCGCTCACCCGGCTTCGGCAGGTGGCCTGCGACCCGCGGCTCATGAAGCTCGAAAACCGCGAGTTCGGGGACGAGGACAGCGGCAAACTCGGCGCGCTCCGGGAGATCATTCAGAACGCCAAGAGCGGCGGTCACCGTGTGCTCGTGTTCAGCCAGTTCGTGACGATGCTCCAGCACATTCGCCGCGCCCTCGAAGAGGACGGCGTGACCTACGAGTACCTCGACGGGTCGACGAAGGATCGCATCGAGCGAGTGGAGCGATTCAACGAAGACGATTCCGTGACGGCATTCCTGATCTCGCTGAAGGCGGGCGGGACGGGGCTCAACCTCGTCGGCGCGGATACCGTCGTGCACTTCGATCCCTGGTGGAATCCGGCCGTCGAGGATCAGGCGACGGACCGCGCCCACCGTATCGGTCAAACGAAGGTCGTCAACGTGTACCGCCTCATCGCGAAGGCAAGCGTCGAGGAAAAGATCCTCGAGCTCAGCGCAAAGAAGCGTGCGTTGATGGAGAACGTGCTTTCGACCGAGGGAAGCCCGCTGAAGGGGCTCACCAAGAAGGACGTCGACGCGCTCTTCAGCGAGTAGTTCGTTCGAGCGCTCGGAAACGAGCGCCCAAAACGAGATCGAATACGTGGGTCAGAGGCGGGCAACGACCGCGTCGACAAAGCCGGCGGTGTTGAGGGAACCCCCGATGTCGCCGGTCTTTTCACCGTCGGCGAGCGTCTGGTTGTACGCCTTCTTGATTCGCTCGCTTGTCGCGCGGCAGTCGCTGTAGCCGAGAACGTCGGCCATGTGGTTCAGCATCATCACGCCGCTCATCAGCAGCGAGAGCGGATTGGCGATGCCTTTGCCCGCGATGTCCGGCGCGGAGCCATGGACCGCCTCAAAAATCGCGTAGTCGTTGCCGATATTGGCGCCCGGCGCGACCCCGAGGCCGCCGACGAAGCCTGCGCAGAGGTCGCTGAAGACGTCGCCGTAGAGATTCTGAAGGAGAAGTACGTCGAAGCGACCGGGATCTTGCACGAGGCGCATTGCACCCGCGTCGATGATCAACTCGTCGTAGTCGATGTCGGTGTAGCCGCCTTGCTCACGGACCTCGCGCACAATCCGAATGAAGAGCCCGTCGCCGAGCTTCATGATGTTCGCCTTGTGCATCGCGGTGAGCTTCTTGCGACCGCGGCGCCGGCAGTATTCGAATCCGTACGTTGCGAAGCGCCGAACGGCGCGCTCGGTGACGACCTTCAAGCTGGTGACGACCCCAGGAGTGACCTCGTTTTCGATGCCGCTGTAGAGGCCTTCGGTATTCTCGCGAAGGACGACCAGGTCGACGTCCTCGTAGCGCGTGGAAACGCCCGCGAGGGAGCGCACAGGCCGCACGGCGGAGTAGAGCTCGAGGCGTTTGCGAAGCTCGACGTTGACGGAGCGAAATCCCTTGCCGACCGGGGTCGTGCACGGTCCCTTGAGCGCAACTTTGTGCTCGCGGATGGCGTCGAGGGTGGCGTCCGGCAGAACCTCGCCCGCGTTGGTGAGGGCGGCGACTCCGGCGTGATGTTCGTGCCACCGGATCGGGGCCTCTGCGGCCTCGAAGATGCGCTTCACCGCACCGGCGACTTCGGGGCCAATACCATCTCCTGGGATCAAAACGACGTCGTGCATGGCGCGGAGCATACACCACCTTGCACAGGGGTCGCGGATGCGCTTGAACGA
Organism: Myxococcota bacterium; assembly: GCA_039186435.1. Classification (GTDB taxonomy): domain Bacteria; phylum Myxococcota_A; class Polyangia; order Polyangiales; family Houyiibacteriaceae; genus JALVDI01. Next base: position 5,596 of record JBCDAA010000119.1, read on the forward strand.
GAAGATGGCGGGCGACCGGGTAGTGCGAGCGATGTCCGACGATGGTGCGTTTCGGACCATGGTGGCGCGAACGACCGAGACCGTGCGGGGCGTCCTCGCGGCGCAAAAGGTCGAAGGCGAAGCGGCGCAGGTTCTCGCAGACATGGTTACCGGGGTCGTGCTCTATCGCGAGACGATGGCGCCGACGCTTCGCGTCCAAGGCGTCGTCAAGGGAACGCGCGGGTCGGGTCAAATCATCGCGGACTCCCATCCGAGTGGCTGGGTTCGCGGGCTGGTTCAGCGCAAGGCGGACGCGCCTCCCTTCCATCTTGGAAGCGACTCGCTTTTGCAGCTGATGCGCTCCCTCCCGAGCGGCGACCTACAGCAAGGGCTGGTCGAGATGAAGGGCGGGGTCTCCGAAGGCATGATGAGCTACATGCAGCAGTCGGAGCAGATCGTGACGGTGGTGCGAGTCCGTACGATTCTGGACGAGTACCAGGTCGTTTCTGCGGGCGGCTATCTCGTGCAGCTCCTCCCAGAAGCGCCGGATCGCGAGGGGGCCATCGATACGATGGCGACTCGTCTCGAGAGTGATTTTGCCAACATCGATGCCTGGCTCGAAGGCGGGGCCGAACCGAACGGGTTCCTCGAGCGTCTCTACGAAGGGATGCCCTTTACGATGCTGGGGGACAGCGCGCTGCGGTTCGGCTGCGATTGCAGCAAAGTCCGGGTGTTGACGAGTCTTTCGACCCTCGGTGTCGCGGACCTTGAAGAGCTTCTCTCCGACGGGAAGGCGCTCGAGATGGGCTGTGATTGGTGCGGCGCCGAGTACCGTGTCGAGCCGGAAGAACTCAAAGGTTTGTTGAGCGAGTCATGAGACGTTCGGCGCTGCTCGCGTTGCTGGTCGCCTGCGGCGGCGGAGAACAGACGGCGCCACCCCCCGTGTTGCCCGGCCCTCCGGAACCGACAACCGAAGCAGCACCCGCGGAGGCAAGTCCGCGTGCGCTCGGTGCCACGGCGACGTTTGCGGATCTTGTGGCGGCCGCGCGTCGTCTCGACGATCGCGGGGAAGGGGAGTCGACAGCGGGCTGTCTTCTTCGCGGGACCGGTGAGACGGGTGCGTCGTGGCGTTTGGAGGCGGACCTTGCGGTTGGCGTTCGGCCGCTTCCCAACCCGACGGGTCTCGCGCCGCGGCTCGGCGGTGACGAAGGGGCGATTCGCATTCTCAGTCGCTGGGGTCAGCGCGGTACGGGGTCTTTGAGTGTGGCGGTGTTTACGACGCTTCCGCCGCCGCGACCGGGTGCGGCAATCCTCGTCGCGATTACGGACGACGGCGTCCATCTGCGAAGCACGGAGGGTGAGCTTCCCCGCGCCGATCGCGGGCCTCACCGGGTCTCTGAGCTCGCTCCTGTACTCGAACGCGTTGCGGCGCCTGGAGGCGTGTATGTGACCGCGGAGCCAGGGACGTCCCTCGGTCGGCTTCGTCAGATCCTTGCGCTCGTTGGGGCTGCGCCGGTGGGTCTTGCGGTGGTCTTGGCCGATGGAGTGACGCTCCCGGAAGCCCCGCGCGGCGCTGCGGGCGAAGGGCTCTGCGAGGATGGGCTCACCGCGACGACCGAAGCGGAGGGAACGCTGGAGACGGATCGGATCGTGGCTTCGCTTGGGCCCCTGACGACGGCGGGGGCAACCTGCATGACGCGCGCGAATCCGGAAGCGGCGCGCGGCGGACGAATGGAGATCGCGATTCGGATCGCGGCGGGCGGAACGGTCGGGGAAGCGTGCGCGGTGAGCGATGCGCTCGGCGATCCGCAGCTTCGCGCCTGTGTTCTCCGGGCCGTGCGAGACCTGCGCTTTCCCGATCCGGGCGGGGTACTCGACGTGGTGCTGCCGATCTCACTCGCGCCGGATCGAAGCGAACGTCCGCGGCCGCTTTGTCGTTAGACTGCAGGAGCGCGGGGTGAGTTTAAGCCGAGGGGCCTACGTCTCTTCGTCGAGGACCTGGCGCGTCGTCTCAAAGAACTCCTGCGCTTCCCGCTGCGTTTGACCGATGGCGGTGATGCCGACTTTTCCGAACTCGCTGAGGGCCCCGGTGAGGTGAAAGACGACGCCGGTGTCGGTCCACGGTTTGTAGTGGAGCTGGTGCACGGCGGCGATGTCGAGAAGGTCGTCGACGAGGAGGCCGCGGTAGTCGGGCGAGTAGAGGGAGTCGGTTGCGACGTAGAACCGCGCTTCGCCGCGGCGCGTAAAGTAGAGTCCGTTCCCTGGGTCGTAGGCGCCGTCGGTCATCATCTTCATGATCATCAACGGGTGCGTCGTACCGCTCATGCGCAGGTTGATCTCAATTGCGTAACGATCCCAGATGGACGGGTCGTCCGGGCGCTGAACCGCGACGAAGTCGACGGCCGCACGTCCGATCACGCCGGCGTCGCGCAAGACTTCTCCGACCTTCAAGGCGTCGCGCTGTACGTCGAGGCGATAGATTTCATCGGCAGGAAAGCGGCAGCCTTCGTAGGTCTGATGATCCGGGCCCCCAAGAATCTGGTCGTGCGTCGACAGGCACTCGAGCTCGCCGCGCGGATTGATGCGGAGCTGCCCGCTCGGCGCCTGCTTGACCGCGCCTTCGATGAAGGCTTCGACGATGCCGCCCTGCCGAACGAGCTCCGCGCCAAAGCGTTCCCAGCCCCCGAAACTTGGGCCGAAACGCATGGACGACAGGGCCGTGCGAATACCGTTTTCACGCTTGCTGCGGTCGTCCTCCAACGTGGTGCCGGTCGCCTCGAGGCTCATCACGGCGTTGCCTTCGCCGCTAAACCCCTGGTCGTGTTTTACGACGACCCGCTGCATCGTTGGGTTCGCTTCCCAGAGATCGGCAATCCCTCGAACGACGTCGTCCTCGTCGCGAATTCCTTCGATGCCGCTCGGCAGTGTCACGCCGGCCTTCTTGAATGCCGTGCGTGAACCGGTTTTGGTCCCGAAGTGAAGCAGCTCCGGGTTTGGTCCGTAGAGCGGGATGCCGAGGAGCACCGCGAGGCGCCGCTCGAGGGCAGACACCGTGAAGCAGGTCATGTGCGCGTTCGCCGGATTGATCGCGCGACGGATTCGCTCCAGGAGACGCGGCCGCTCAAGGATCTTTTCGGTGAGCGTGCGTGGCGAGGAGTCGTAGGTCGAAAGGAGCGTGAGGCGCTGCCGGGCATGCGCCATCGGAATTCCTTGTAGAAGCGAGAGCAGGTAGTCGACGGCAGCGGGGTGAAGAGGCTGGGACGTGACGTAGACAAGATGTGCGCGCGGGTGTTTCAGCAGCGAGAGCGTGAAGAGCATCCGCTCCTCGTAGTGCGTCACACCAGGAATATCGGCCATCGGGAGTCCCTCAAGAGAGAGGGAGGGAATGATGACGATGTCCTTCGGCTGGTCGTCGATCTGGTGGATGCTCTGCCAGCGGTCGAGGAGCGTCCGCTGGAGCTCGTGGTAGCTGGCGACTTCCTCTTCGGGGGAGGGAGGAGGGGAGGAGTGAAAGGACCGACGAAGCACCGATGCTTAGGTTCCCATGAGCCCGTGGCTTTTCGCAATGTCTCCGCAACGACCGCTAGCGTAGATACGGCTCCAGTTCAGGAAGGCGCGCATCGATCGCGTCTGCGGTCGATCGAAAGCGCTCGAGCATCTGTTCCCGTTGGAGATCGTCTGCGCCCGGCGGCGCGGGGTCGTCGAAGGGCCAGTGAAGGCGCACTGCGTTTCCAAGAAAGACGGGGCACACCTCTTCGGCACAGAGAGTCACGACGACGTCGACGCTTTCCGGGTCGATCGTCTCCACCGATTTGGATTCGTGTTCGTCGAGGGAGAGGCCCCGCTCCGCCATGACCGCCATCGCGAAAGGGTTCACGCGACTCGGCGAAGATCCCGCGCTCTGTATCTTGGCACCGGGAAAGCGGGCGCGTGCGAGCGCTTCCGCCATCTGACTACGGGCAGAGTTTGCGACACACAAGAAGAGGAGTCCCTTCATGGCGTCGACGTTATCGCGAACGGTCGCGACGAGTCACGACGAGTTGCGGTCGAGCTAGCGCTTCTTGTTCCAGCGCTTTTTGGGGCGCCGAGGGGGCCCGGACTTTCCCCGTCGTTTCGGGCGACCGCGTCCGCCTTCCTCCTTGAGCGAAGGTGCGGGGCGTTTGCGGGCCTTGGCGATGCGCACCTGCCGGCCCCGTACTTCGATGTCGGCGTGGTGCGCGAGAATATGCTCGGCGGCCTGTCGCTCGACGCGTACGAAGCTCTTGTGCGGAAGGATCGTGATGCGGCCGATGCTGGTGCCCTCGATGGACGCTTCGTTCGCGAGCGCACCCACGAGGTCCCCCGGACGAACGCCACGCGCGGCACCGATCGGAAAGAAGAGATCGATCTCGTCCCGCGAAGGGTAGGTGCGGCGGTCGGGGCGAGGCTCCCGGGATCGCTCCTTGCTTTGTGCCCAGCGCGGCGGATTCGGGTTGGGATCGCCGTCGAGCTTGAGGCCGCGGGCGCGCGCGAGTTTGGCGATGGCAGAAGCTGCGATCGCGCGGATGTCGTGGCCGCTTTCGAGTTCCGTGAGGAGCGCGAGCGCGCCCGCATCTTCCGTGGCGTCGACGAGTTCCTTCGCGAGGCGCGCTTTCTGTGTGTCGCGAATCGCCAGGTCGCTCGGGGCAACCATCCGGTCGATGGGCACTTTTAGCGTTCGCTGGAGCCAGCGAATCCGCCCCTGTTCCTTCGGGGTGACGAAGCTGATCGCCACGCCCTTGCGGCCGGCGCGGCCAGTTCGACCGATGCGGTGCACGTAGGTCTCCGCGTCGTTGGGCAGGTCGAAGTTGATGACGTGCGTCAGGTGCTCGACATCGATGCCGCGCGCTGCGACGTCGGTTGCGATGACGACACGCAGACGTCCCGAACGAAGACGGCTGAGAACGCGTTCGCGCGCGGCCTGGTTGAGGTCCCCGTGGAGCGCGTCAACTTCGACGCCTCGCTGCGCGAGCGTGTCCGCGACCTCGGCGCATCCGGCACGGGTGCGGGCAAACACCAGCGTTGCCTCCGCGGGCTCAGCGGCGAGAACTCGGGTTAGCGCGTCGACTTTGAAGCGCTGCGGAACCGGCAACCACTGCTGCGCGATGTGCCCCACAGAGAGCGCTGACGACTCGACCTGAACCTCGAGTGGATCGTTGAGGTGGGCTTCGGCAACCGAGCGAATCTCGGGCGGCATCGTCGCGGAAAAGAGCACGACCTGTCGCTCGGAAGGCGACGCCGCAAGAACGCGCTCGACGTCTTCGATAAAGCCCATCCGAAGCATCTCGTCCGCTTCGTCGAGAACCAGGAGCTCGAGCTTCGAGAGATCGAGGGTGCCTCGCTCGAGATGATCGAGGACGCGTCCGGGGGTCCCCACGACAACAGGAACTCCTTTGCGAAGCGCGGCGAGCTGCGGGCCGTACGCCGCGCCGCCGTAGATCGACAGGATGCGAACCGGAAGTCTCTTGGCGTAGGAGCGCAGCGCTTCGGTGACCTGGATCGCGAGCTCCCGCGTCGGCGCAAGGACCAGCGCGCGCACGTGCGAGCCGCCGTCGCGAACTCGATGAAGCAGCGGAAGTCCGAATGCGGCGGTCTTGCCGGAGCCCGTACGCGCGCGACCGATGAGGTCTCGCCCCTCGAGCGCGGGCGGCATTCCTTCCGCTTGAATCGGCGTCGGGGTGTCGAAGCCAAGCTTCGCGACGGCCTCGAGGATTCGTGGGTCGATGGAAAATCGACCGAAGCCGTCGTCGGAGGATGGAGAAGGGTCAGTCATGGCGGGTTCCGCGTAATTCCGCGGAAGACGCGCGGTCGCGGTATGTGGTCTGCCCGCCCTGCCATGTCAAGCAGCGTGGAAGTGTCACGGCGTCTGCGCCGCGCGTGCTCAAACCTCGAAGATCGCGGCGCCCCAGGTGAACCCGGACCCGAATACGGTCGAGAGAATGCGCTGACCCTTCTTCACCTTCCCGGCCTTGCGCCAGTGGTCGATGGTCAGAGGCACTGTCGCAGCGGTGGTGTTGCCGTAATACATGATGCTGTTGAGCACCTTTTCCGGCGGGATCTTTGCATACTGCGCAACCGCTTCGTTGATGCGGAGGTTCGCCTGGTGTGGAACGAACCAGTCGATCTCGTCCCAGGTCAGTCCGGTCTTTTCAAGGGCGCGCTTCGTCGCGGCAACCATGTTTCGAACCGCGTGAAGATAGACGCGCTTGCCGTCCATCTGGGGGTACATGTCGAGGTTCTGCTCGGGGTCGTTGCCGTCGTAGTAGACCATCGGCACTTTGCCGATGTCGAAGGCCTTGAGGTAGAGATGCCACGCGCCGCTTCCGTCCGCTTGCGCGTGCGTGTAGAGGATGCCCGACTTCTCGGTGGGGTCGGGATGCTGACCCACGACGACCGCGCCTGCGCCATCACCGAAGAGCACCATCACGTCGCGACCCCGCGTGCAGTAGTCGAGGGAGTGGCTGTGGAGTTCACTGCCGACGACTAGGATGTGCTTGTACTTGCCCGCTTGCACGAACGCGTCGGCCATCTCGAGGCCGTAGACGAAGCCGCTGCACTGCTGTCGAATGTCGTAGCAGGGGCAACCGCCTTCGCCGTCGATGCCAAGCTTTGCCTGAAGGAACACCGCGGTTCCTGGAAAGTGGATGTCCGGCGAGAGGGTGCCCAGGATGATGCAGTCGATGTCTTTCGGTTCGAGGCCCGCGTCTTCGATCGCGGCTTTCGCTGCTCGAAGAGCGAGGTCGCTGCAGTTCCACTTCCCGTCGTTGGGAACGTAGCGGCGCTCTTGAATGCCGGTGCGCGTGCGGATCCACTCGTCGTTGGTCTCCGTCTGCTGCACCTCTTGGCGCACGTGACGGTGGTCGAGAAAAGGGATCTCTTCGTTGGTGACCACACGGTCGGGAACGTAGGAACCCAGGCCCAAAATCTTGGAACGAATCACGGCTCGAAGTGGCTAGCGCCTTTCACGCCAGGAGTCCATCCCCTTACCAGTTTTCTCCAAAGGGACGCGCCTCCACTTCGAAGGACCACGCAGACTTCGGCTGGCCGGCCAGATGAAACATGATGTGCGCGATGTCCGCGGGCTTGATGTAGAAGTCGTCGGGCTTGTCCGAGCCTTCGCGGCTTCGTGGGAGGTCGATCACGCCATCGACGATCACGAGCGCGACGTGAATGCCGTCGGGCCAGAGCGTGCGCGCAAGGGACTGGGCGAGGCTTCGCTGCGCGGCTTTGGCCGACGCAAACGCGGTGGTGAAAGGCTTACCCCGAAGCGACGCGGTGGCGCCGGTGATGAGGATCGAGCCCGTACCTCGCTCTCGCATCGGTCCGATCACTGCTCGAGCGCTCTGAAGCAGCCCTAGGGTGTTGATCCGCCACGAGGCCTCGAACTGTGCGTCGCTGACCTGGTCAAACGGACCGAAGGTGCCGGAGCCCGCGTTGTAGAGGAGGACGTCGACGTCGCCGAGGTCGTCCCGGATTTGCGCAAACGCACGCTCGATCGCGACCGCGTCGGTCACGTCGCAGGCGTAGGCCTTGGCATCCTCGAGTTCGGCCGCGAGCTTCTCGCTGTAGTCGGTACTTCGCGAGAGGAGTGCCACTTGATAGCCCTCCTTGGCGAAGCGCTTCGCAAAAGCCTTTCCGTTTCCGGGACCGACGCCAACGACTGCGCACACTGGTTTCGCCATGAGTTCCTCCGCCTCGGGACCCTAGAGACCAGGGCGCGGCCGTCAACCCAGCGACCGCTCGGAATTCGAAGCGTTGTGCAGAAGCTCAGGGCCTTCGCGAAGAAGGGTTGCCAGCGGCGCGGATTCGCGAGAAACCGCGTCCAGAGAGACTGCCGATGACTGACAAACCGACCATCATTTACACGAAGACTGACGAAGCCCCCGCGCTCGCGACCTACTCCTTCCTTCCGATCATTCGCGCGTTCACGAAGCACGCCGGGATCGACGTGGAACTGCGCGACATCTCCCTCGCGGGTCGCATCCTCGCGAACTTTCCGGACGCGCTTTCGGAAGACCAGCGCATTGAGGACGCGCTCGCGGAGCTTGGCAAGCTCGCCAAGACCCCCGAGGCGAACATCATCAAGCTTCCAAATATCAGCGCGTCGGTGCCTCAGCTGAAGGCGGCCATCGCGGAGCTGCAGGCGAAGGGCTTCAAGGTTCCGGACTATCCCGAAGATCCCGAGACGGATGACGAGCGCGCGATTGCGGCGCGCTACGGCAAGGTGAAGGGAAGCGCGGTGAACCCGGTGCTTCGCGAGGGCAACTCCGACCGGCGTGCGCCCAAGGCGGTCAAGGAATACGCGAAGAAGAACCCGCATTCGATGGGCGCGTGGACCTCGTCGTCGAAGTCGCACGTGTCGACCATGGATGGCGGCGACTTCCGTCATACCGAGCAGTCGCAAACGATCGCGTCGGCGACGACCGTAACGATCGAGCACGTGGCTGCGGACGGAACGAAGACCGCGCTGAAGGAAGGGCTGGCGCTTCAGGACGGCGAGATCATCGATACGGCCGTTATGCGAAAGGAAGCGCTCATCGCGTTTCTTAAGGCCCAGGTCGCCGATGCGAAGAGCCAAGGCGTTCTCTTTTCGCTCCACATGAAAGCGACGATGATGAAGGTCAGCGACCCGATCATCTTTGGTCACGCGGTGAAGGTGTTCTTCGGTGATGTGTTCGCAAAGCACGCGGACGTGCTCGAGAAAGTCGGCGCGGATCCGAACAACGGATTTGGGGATGTTCTGGCGAAGATCGCGACGCTTCCTGAGGCAGAGCGCACGGCCATCGAAACGGCGATCAAGGCGGCGTACGAGAGTGGCCCCTCCCTTGCGATGGTCGATTCCGATCGCGGGATCACCAACCTGCACGTGCCCAGCGACGTCATCATCGACGCGTCCATGCCGGCGATGATTCGCACCTCGGGCTGCATGTGGAACGCCGAGGGCAAGACCCAGGACACCAAGGCGGTCATTCCGGACAGCAGCTATGCGGCGGTGTACGAGGCTGTGATCGCGGACTGCAAAGAGCACGGCGCCTACGACCCGACGACCATGGGCAGCGTTTCGAACGTCGGACTCATGGCGCAGAAGGCAGAGGAGTACGGTTCGCACGACAAGACGTTCGAGATCGCGTCGGCCGGTGTCGTGCGTGTTGTTGATGCGGCGGGCAACGAGCTCACCCGCCACGAGGTTCAGGCCGGAGACATCTGGCGCATGTGTCAGGTCAAGGACGCGCCCGTTCAGGACTGGGTCAAGCTCGCGGTAACGCGGGCGCGCGCGACCGGTGCGGCAGCGGTGTTCTGGCTCGATGAGACCCGTCCCCACGACGCGCAGCTCATCAAGAAGGTCAACGGATACCTTCCGTCGCACGACACCAGCGGCCTTGAGATTCTGATCAAGGCGCCGGGCGATGCGACCCGCTTTTCGGTGGGGCGCATTCGCGAAGGTAAGGACACCATTTCGGTGACCGGCAACGTGCTTCGCGACTACCTCACGGACCTCTTTCCCATTCTTGAGGTGGGCACCAGCGCGAAGATGCTCTCGATCGTGCCTCTCATGAATGGTGGGGGTCTCTTCGAGACGGGGGCGGGCGGTTCGGCGCCCAAGCACGTGCAGCAGTTCCAGAAGGAGAATCATCTCCGGTGGGATTCCCTCGGGGAGTTTTTGGCGCTGGCGGTGTCGCTCGATCACGTGGCGAACCGCTACGACCACGCGGGCGCGAAGGTTCTTTCGGAGACCCTCGACGAGGCGACCACGCAGTATCTGCTGACGAACAAATCGCCCTCACGAAAGGTGCGGGAGCTCGACAACCGCGGCAGCCACTTCTACCTCGCGCTCTACTGGGCGAAGGCGCTGGCGGCGAACGCGGACCTCAAGGCGCGTTTCGGGCCGGTGGCGGAAGCGCTGGCCGCGAAGGAGGAGACCATCGTTTCGGAGCTCAACGGGGTTCAGGGCGATGCTACCGAGGTTGGCGGTTACTACTTTCCAGACGATGCGAAGGCGGCGGCAGCAATGCGCCCCAGCGCCACCCTAAACGGGATTATCGACGGTATTTAGCCCCAACTGAGGTTGGCCTAGAGTTGGGGTGTGGGGCCTACCGAGGTTGAGCTGGGGTAGGCCCGCTGCACGGCCTGCGAAGTCAGGGTGTAGGGGTCTACCGAGGTTGGGCTGGGGTAGACGAGGTAGGCCCGCTGCACCGTCGCCTTGACCGTTGGCGTTCCGAAGGTTGGTCGCGGCTCAAGCCTTCGCACTCAGAGAAGCGACCCACCGGCGGCTTTCGTCATCCGCGGGGAAATACGACTCGATTCTGAGCTCCTGCGCCGTCACGTCGAGAGCCGTCCCGAAGGTCGTGATCGTGCTCAAAAGCCTCACCTCGACGGTCCCCCGTCGAAGATGCAACGGGATCGCGACTTTGGGCGGGGCTGCGAGGTCGATCGATCTCAACCTAGGTACCACTCCCTCGTATTGCCGCAGATCACGTAGCAAACGATCTGCCGGATTCCCATCAGGTTCGATGAGCGCCTCTCGATAGAGACGATCGACCACGATCGAGGCCACTTCCTCGAAGTTTACGACAAACTGGCGCAGCCCCTCCGGGTGAAAGAGTGCGTGCATCAGGTTTTCAACCCCAACGGAGGGAGATGCCAAGAAATGCGTCAGGACTCGACCCGCGGCGGGATTCGCTTGAACAAGATTCCACTCGTGGTCGACAACTACCGCCGGGTAAGGCTCGTGATGCTGCAAGATGATCTCAAGGATTTCTCGCACCGCCGACATCTCAGGATCGCTGAGCGCCGACTCACGGTAGACGGGAGCGAAACCCGCCGACCGAAGAAGGGTGTTTCGCTCCCGAAGTGGCATTTCGAGAGCGTTGGCGAGGATAAGCACCATCTCGCGACTAGGGGCAGACTTGCCGTTTTCAACAAAGCTAATGTGCCGAGCCGACACTTCCGATGCGAGCGCAAGTTGCTGCTGACTCATGCGACGGGCCTTCCGCCATTGGCGGAGGAGCGGGCCAACGCCTGGAGCTGTCATCATCCACGAAGCTTAGCGGTCCGAGGTCAACTGCGGGATGACCTGGAAGGTAATGCTCCTCCGATTCGCCAAGCCGCCGCTCCTCAGAGATACACGAGCGTGCCGAGACTTTTGGGGTTGACCTTCATCCTAGTGGTCCTGGCTGGAGGCGACGTGGGCGCCCAAGCGGAGCCGGCTGGCGAGACTGGGGTTGAACGTGCGGAACCGGAACCGTTTCTGCGACAGATCCCGGGAGTTTGGACGCTCATCGGCGCCACGACAGGAACTCTCTTCGAACGTGGCGAAGGATCGCTCTTCGCCGGCGCGGAGGTGTCCTACGTCCACTACTTGCGGACACACCTCTGGTACGGCGTCGTTGCAGAGATTCGTTGGGAAGAGCGCGCAAAGGCGGCGGTCGCGCTCGGGCTTGAGGGTGGATACGGACCGCTAGTCGTTGAAGCCGCGATGTTTGGAAGGTTTCCGCGCCGCGCGGGTTTTGGCATCCGCGGCCGAAGCTGCGTATCGGTGTTGGCGGTCGTTAGTTTTTGTGTAGGCGGTGCCGTACTGAGTGGCGGCCATCGAGTTCGTGAGATCGGCCTGGTTCTGAAGTACCCCAGGCGGTTCCGTGACTAGCTAGGGAAACGGCGCGCAGGAAACGCCGTGGTGAACGCGCATCCACCAAGTGCCGTAGGGAAACACAACGTCGTACTCGCCGGATCTCCAGCGTATGAGAGCATCGGCATAGGCAGTCTCAAACTCGCGGAGCTCCCTGAGCGCCTGCTGAGCAGCCTGTACGTCACCACCGGACGCGAAGCGAGGTTTGCGTTCTCCCGATCGCTCGCGCTGCGTGGCTCGCTGCGTGTGATGGCAGCTCTGGACTCTGCGTTGGCCGCGGAACCGATGGCCGAGTTCCCTGGCGTCACGGATGGCGTCTTTCTCAAGCTCGCGAACCCCGCGGCTAACTTCCTGTCGGACTTCCGAGGGAGAATAGTTGTCGAGCAAAGTGGGAAGGCTAAAGCGGAGCTCAACGCGTTCCGGCCATTTGTCGTTCTGAGGATCGAAGAACACGTCAGGCTTGGTCGCGACAACGACTCTCCGGCCCAGATCGCGTGGGCTCGTTTGTGCGCCTGGCCAATCCTTGGCGTAGCGTACCGCGAACGCAGACGCGGGGTTTGCGATGAGGTAGGCGATAGCATCGAGTGTCGCGTTGGCGTTCAGGAGCTCGTGCTCACCGTCCGAGTATTTGTTGAACACATCTTCTGACCACCCGCGAATACGTTTGACGCACAGCGCGAAGAGTCGATGGAACTCTTGCTTGAAGATTGGGCGGTTGCCGCGAACGTCAGTGAACACGAGGTGGATGTGTGTTGACATCAACACTGCCGCGTGGATCTCAATCCCGTGTTTGTCGGCGCAGTACGCCAGGCAGTACCAGAAAGCCTGCCGGATGCGCGGCGTGTTGGGCGTGAAGAGAAAGAACCGATGGCTCGTGCGACGGCTCATCGCATAAACGCGACCGGGGATGACTCTGACTCGGCGGCTCATGACCGCTAGGCCAATGCTTGATGTGTGCCGAACCTATCGAGCGAGGTTTTGGGGGCAATCGGGGCGGCGGCCGCCAACTCGAGGCCGCCGATCCGCCGATCCGCTCAACCTCGGTGGGCTCCGGGTTTCAGTCCTTCCTCCATCACGATCGCCTGCAATCCGGATGCTGTCATCCCGCGCTTGTCCCGTGCGCGTCCGAGCGGAAGTCAACCTCGGTAAGCTTCCGCGCGGAGCACGCCGGCGAGGGTTTCGAGCGATTCATCGATTCGTCGAAGAACCACGGCCACGGCCCCAGCGCTCACGGCGGTCCTCCCCATGGCGACGGGATCGCTCGCGTCGGAGACGTCGACAATTACGGCGAATTTCCTCGAGAGTTCTGGGATAGCGGACAGATCTGGAGCGCGGCGACCATGCGCCTGAACGCCCGCGTCTAGCAAGATGACCTGCCCGTTTCCTGCAGCACGAATCGTCTCAGCGGACTCGAGCCACTCGTGCACGGACGAATGGGGAGCGCGGGTGAGTGCGACGGCCCGGTCTGTCCGGCCAACCTCGGTAAGGAGGGCACGGTCATGCATTCCGGTTCCGTCAACGACGAGCAGATCCGCCACGCGCGCAAACTCGCGAACATCCTCGCGTCTGGAAACCCCTAGAACGATTGGTAATCCGGCTTCCTCGCCGGTGGATTCCCAGCGCTTGCGAAGGCTGTCGTCGCGGTTGTCGAGATGGGCGATCCAAAGCGCATCGCCGCCAGCGTTCCGGACTCTCGAGCCAACACCGGTAGTGTCCGTAGTCTTGGCAGGTCCAGCGAATATCCGCGGGCGGTCGCCCAGCGTCAGCGAGCCAATTCTCCGTACTGATGCGACGGGGGGCGCGACCTGTGGTCGGCGACGAGGTTCCGCTGGCTGGGCCGCATCCGCCGTGCGCGTGGGGTAGCAACCGAGGACGCGAAGGTAGCTGGTATGCGAGGCGAGCTGGCTCAGCGCCGCGGCAACCTCGGTGTTGGCGAGGTTTCCCTCGAAGTCTAGGTAAAATCGATACTCCCATGGAGCGTTCGGTCGCGGCCGCGACTCGAGTTTTGTGAGGTTCAGTCCGTGCTGTGCGAGCACCGCGACCGCCTTTGCTAGTGCACCTTCCTCGTGCCGAGTCGCGAACATCAGCGACACCTTGCAGGGGATACGCAAGTCGAACTGAGACGCCTCCCGCGCAACTACAACCATTCGCGTGAAGTTCGAACGTTGGTCCTGAACCCCTCGCCGAAGGATCGTCAAGCCGTGGATTTCTGCGGCAGTCGCACTCGCGATTGCGGCCTGCGTGGCGTCGCCGTCCACGGCGACCTTTGCGACGGCCAGCGCAGTATCCTCGAACGCTTCGGCTCGACATCCCAGTTCGGCGAGTAGGCGTCCGCACTGAGCAAGCGCAACCGGGTGAGAAATGATCCGTTGGAGGTCACCGAGGTTGGCGTCTGGGAACCCGATGAGGCAATGCTCGACCCGAAACGCTTCCTCTCCCACGAGATGGAGGTCCATTTCGGCGAGTAGGTCATAGCTCTCGTTGATCGACCCGGCCGTCGTGTTCTCAATCGGGAGCACGGCGTAGTCGAGGTCACCGTCCTGAAGTGCCTCCAGCATCGGGCGGAAACCACCGTGGCCCACGTATTCGATCGCCGCGTCCCGAACGGCAAAATGGGTCATTGCGCACTGGTGGCTGAAGGCTCCCTCGCCGCCCTGATACCCAACACGCAGGGTGCGTTGGGGGCTACCGGGGTTGGCCGCGGCGGCGATTCGCTCGTGTTGCAGGCGCAGCGAGTGGTCCAGCACTTCGCGAAACACGCGGGTGACGAGGTGGGCATCAAGACCGAGTTCACGGCCAAGATCGACGAGGCGCCCAAGGAGGGCCTCCTCCCGGCTGGCATCTCGGATCACGGTCGCGCCGCCGCTCTTGAGGCGAGCAACTTCCGAAACGATTTCCTGTCGTTCTGCCAACGCTTCGAGAAAGCGACGATCAACTTTGTCCAAGCGGTCTCGGAGGGCCTTCAGCGCTTCTTGCGGATCAGTCACGCCTCCTCATAGCACTTTGCGAGCATTCTCACACTCCGGAGAAGTGGCGCCGCACAGCTTCGCCGCGTACTCACGGTCCATGTTTCGAGCGGCGATAGTCTGGGTGCTGAGCGCAACCTCGGTGGTCTGTGCGGACGACACGCACTACCAAACGTTCCTGATTGGCGAACGAGCTCTAGGGATGGGAGGGGCGGCAACGGGAGTGGCGAACGAGTCCTCCGCGACGTTCTACAACCCCGCCGGAATCGCTCTCATGGATTCCGATGCGCTCGGCGGAAACCTCTCGGTCAATGCGTTTGACCGCCGTGTTATCGAAGATGGCTACGGTTCGTTGGTTGGCGTTCGAGATCTCCGAGCGACCTCTCGACCTGGAGTCCCGCTTTTTGGGAGCTTTGTGAAGCGGATCGGTCCGCGCGACGAAAACGGGGTTCGGCGACACGCGTTCGCGCTGTCGACCGTGAATACGATCAATCGCCGGCTTCGGTACGAGGTCGAGGTCCTCAACATGGACACGAGGGTTCGTGAGTCGCTCAAGATCGAAAACGAGCAACGAACGACCTGGTACGGACCAACGCTCGCGTTGCGCCTTCGCGACGACTTGGCCATCGGCCTATCCGCATTCTGGGTTCGTCAGCGATTTCGTCATCGAGAGGATTCGACAAATGTGACCGACTTAACGTTCTCTCCAGAGCGAGGGACGTTTGAGAATGAGACCGCGTTCGTACGTGAAAACCTCGCCATCGTCAGCACGCACCACCTTGCGTTTCGGCTTGGGGCAGCGTGGTCACCCACACCCCACTGGCGCATTGGGCTGATGTTTCAGCCGCCTGGGATCGAGCTCCGGGACAACGCGCGCATCCAGGAGCGGCGAATTCTCGCTGACACGATCGCGGATCCAGCGTTCGCGACGTTGCAGTTCAGCGACCAGCGAGGACTGGGTGGCGCACTTCCGATTCCGTGGAGGCTTCGGCTCGGGGGCGCCTACGAGCCCTTTGATGGCTTGCTGATCGGAGCGGATGTGTCGTTTATCGGTCGCGTTGGACGTCCCAACGACCCGGTTCGCCGATTTGGTAGCCCGGACGCCGACCCTGTGACTGGGTTTGTTCCACAGCCGGGTGACTACGTAAGTCAGAGCTCGCATCGCGAGTTTACGTTCAACTTTTCGGTCGGGCTTGAGGCGGTGCTCGCAGGGGTGGTGCCCCTTCGCGTTGGGTTCTTTACCGACCGGTCAGCGGCGCCGGAGGTGGACAACCCGACGAACGTCTACCAGCCGGTACATGTCGATCGCTACGGATCGACGCTCAGCGTTGGGGTTCGGAGTGGCGACTACGACATCAGTCTCGGAGCGGCGGTACTCTTCGGGCGAGGTGACGGACTGCGCACCAACCCGTTCGGCGTGGATGATCCCCCGGAGACGTACCTGCCGACGCAGGTCACCGATCGGACGGTGTACTTCTTCATCAGCGGGTACAAGCGCGCGGCCTCACGGCTCGCTCGACGGGTGATTCGAAACCGACGGAGGCGGAACCGCGAAGAAGAGCCTCGCGATTCACGGGAGGGCGCCGAGTCGACGGCTGACGTTGAGCCGCCCGGTTTTCAGCCGACTGGACGCACCGAGGTTGGCCCGAGCGCCCCGGGACTCGCGGCGGAGGAGACCGAGGTTGACCTGGCTGGGCCTGACCGTACCGAGGTTGACCCGACTGACCCTGAGGTTGACCCGGCGGACCCTGACCGTACCGAGGTTGACCCTGACCGTACTGTTGACCCGGCTGACCCTGACGTCACTGACGACCGAGATCCTGCTGAAATGGAGTCTGAGAGCGAAGGAGGGGTCTAGGAGCTACTGCCAGTCCGGGCTGTGGGTGACCCGCCACCCAACCTCGGTAAGCCCAACTTCCAACGTTTTGAACGTCGGATATCCGACGGCATCTCGGTGAGTTATGAGGGCGTGGGCTCGTACGTAGGTCTCAACTCCGGTCGCGTATAACGCCACGAGCTCGCTATGACTGTCATCGAACGCGCGAACGACCTCCGTCGCGACCCGTCGACGGTCA
>JBCDAA010000120.1:0-22138 GCA_039186435.1 Myxococcota bacterium
CTTGACACGGTAGGGGTCGACGGTTCAATCCCGTCCGTGCCTACCGCTTCCTTCTTGGAAGCATTACCTGATGAGTATGGCCCGCACGACGACCACCACGACCACGCCGACTACGGTCGGGTCGTGATCGTCTGTCGTCTGTGTAGCCGAACTCTCAATCAACCTGTGGCTGCGCAGCGGGTCGAAGGAACCTTGTAATGGCGCAGCAACAGAAAACCGGGCACGAGTACCTCGAGGAGCGGGGGGAGCTTGCGAAAAACGTGGTGGCCGTGAAGGTCGACGGGCAGGTGTACGACCTGCACACGCCTCTTCCGACCTTTGAGACGATCAAGGCGGTTCACGCCCACGAACCGGATGCGCTGGCGATCATTCGGCACAGCACCGCGCATGTCATGGCAGACGCCGTGCAGCGTCTCTTTCCCGGGACGAAGGTCGCGTTTGGCCCGGCCACGGAGGGTGGCTTCTATTACGACTACGACAAGAAGGGTTCGTTCAGCGAAGACGACCTCCGCGCCATCGAGGAAAAGATGGCCGAAATCGTGGAGGCGGATTCTCCTTTTCGTCGTGAGGTGATGACGAAGGACGCGCTCCGCGCGCTTCTGGAGGAACTCGGAGAACCGTTCAAACTCGAGCACTTAGAACGCCTCGACGGTGAGCTGACGGTTTACCGACACGGCGATTGGGTGGATCTTTGTGAGGGACCCCACGTTCCCAGCACCCGGTTTCTGAAGGCCTTCAAGCTGACTCACGTCGCGGGGGCGTACTGGCGGGGCGACGAGCGCAACCCGATGCTTCAGCGCATCTACGGCACGGCGTTCGCGAACCCGAAGCTCCTCCGAAAGCACCTCAAGCAGCTTGAGGAAGCGAAGAAGCGAGACCATCGAAAGCTCGGCAAAGAGCTCGACCTCATCGCGTTTCACCCGCTTTCCCCGGCGTCGCCCTTTTTCACGCCGCGGGGCGCCAAGATCTACAACGCCCTCTGCGAGTACGTCCGATCCCTCTACGAGATTCAGGGCTACGAAGAGGTCATTACGCCGCAGATCTTCGACAAGGAGCTCTTCGAGACCTCCGGGCATCTTCCGGCGTACGCCGAGAATATGTTTGTCGCGGCCTCGAAGGAGAACCTCGAGAAGGCCGCGGAAGCCATCGTCGCGAAGCCCCCTTCCGATGTGGGCGGCTGTGAGCACACGCTTCACGAACACATGCGCTTCGGCGTGAAGCCCATGAACTGTCCCAGCCATTGCCTCATGTTTGCAATGAAGCGGCGAAGTTACCGGGAGCTTCCGTGGCGCGTTGCGGACTTTGGACGCCTCCACCGCTACGAGCGAAGTGGTGTGGTGCAGGGGCTGACCCGCGTGCGCACCTTCGCGCAGGACGACGGGCATATCTTCTGCACGATGGAGCAGGTCCAGGAGGAGATCGTTCACTTTCTCGACCTCGTCCATCGCGTCTACAAAGACTTTGGGTTTTCCGAGGTCCGCATTGTGATCGCGACCCGACCGGACGACCGCCTCGGTGACGACGAGGTCTGGGATAAGTCGGAAAAGGCGCTCATCGATGGCGTTGAAACCCGCGGGCTTCCCTACGAAATCGCCGAAGGGGAGGGCGCGTTCTACGGCCCGAAGATCGAGTTCCATCTCAAGGACGCCATCGGCCGTCCGTGGCAGCTCGGGACCATTCAGGCGGACTTCAACCTCCCCGAGCGTTTCGACCTCAGCTACATCGGTGCCGACAACAGCGCGCACCGGCCGGTCATGCTCCACCGCGCGATTCTCGGAAGTGTGGAACGCTTCTTCGGGGTCCTCCTTGAGCATGTAGGCGGCAACTTTCCAACCTGGCTCTCCCCCGAGCAGCTGGTGCTGGTAACGGTCGCGAGCGATTTTGACGAGTACGCCAAGGAGGCTGCCGCTGAGCTGCGCGCGAAGGGTTTTCGCGTTCGCTGCGACCTCACCAACGAGCGCCTGGGCGCAAAGATCCGCGCGGCACGGCTGACGCGGGTGCCCTACATCGGGGTCATCGGCGCCAAGGAGCAGGAAGGCCGCGGCCTTGCCATCCGAAGCCGAGACGAGAACAAGGACCTCGGATTTCTTTCCCTGGATGCGGTTGCCGAGCGCATCGGTAGTGAGCATCTTCCCCCGTCTCTCCGGAGCTGACACCTATTGTCCGGCTCCGCGAGATCATCTACACCAACGTATTAACCACCGTATTTTTCGAACCCCGGGCCTGTCGCCCATTTTTCAGGAGAGTTAGCCATCGCCAAATCCCGTCGTCGTTTCGACCCTCGTGAGCGTCGCAACCTAGGTCCCCGCGTCAACGATCGCATTCGTGTCCCTGAAGTTCGGGTGATCGGTGCGGACGGCAAGATGCTGGGGGTGCTCACCACGGACGAAGCGAAACGCATGGCCCGCGAGCTTGATCTCGACCTGGTCGAAGTGAACCCCAAAGCGCATCCGCCGGTTTGCAAGATCATGGACTTTGGTCGCTTCAAGTACGAAGAGAAGAAGCGCGCCAATGAAGCTCGAAAGCGTCAGGCGCAGATTGCTCTGAAAGAGATCAAGCTGCGTCCCAAGACCGACGACCACGACGTCGCGTTTAAGATCAAACACGTCCGCCGCTTCATCGAAGAGGGCAACAAGGTGAAACTGACGGTTCGGTTTCGGGGTCGCGAGATCACTCACCCGGAGACGGCCCGTCGGCAGATCGAGATCATCATCGACGCGGTCGATGACATCGCGCTGGTCGAGCTCACGCCTCGGATGGAAGGTCGAACGATGACGTCGACCCTTTCGCCGCGAAAGACGCCCGAAAAGAGCGGCGGTGGCGGCGGTGGTCCTCGCGTGGACCGCAAGCGGGCGCCGAAAACGCCGCCGGCGGAGTCCGACGCCGAATCCTGACGCCGAATCCTGACGCCAATCCTAGGGGACGCCGATGGGCCCGCCTTGACAGAGGTGGGCCCTTCGTCCATATCACGCAGCCCTTCCGCTCCCCCCGCGTGCGCGCTGGGCCGGGAGCTCTGAGAGGAAGAACATGCCGAAAATGAAGACAAAAAAGGCAGCTGCCAAACGGTTCAAGATGACCGGCAGCGGCCGTATTCGCCGCGGAAAGGCGGGCAAGCAGCATCGGATGATGCGCGGGGACAAAGGTCCCGGCCGACGCCGCCGTCTCCGCAAGAACGATATGGTTAAGAAGTGCGACGAGAAGGCGATCAAACTCCTTCTCCCGTACTTGTGAGTGGGAGGAGCTGACTCATGCCGCGCGCAAAGAGGGGCTTCAAGGCCCGCCGACGACGAAAGAAGATCCTCAAAGAGGCCCGAGGTAACTACGGAGCTCGGTCTCGCCTCTTTCGGACCGCCATCGAGCAGGTCCACAACGGTTGGGAAGACGCGTACCGGCACCGCCGGGAAAACCGTCGCCACTACCGACGACTTTGGATCGCTCGCATCAACGCCGCCGCACGGACGCACGGCATCAGCTACAGCAAGCTGATCGCTGCGCTTAAGAAGGCGGGCGTCGAGCTCGACCGCAAGATCCTCGCGGATCTGGCGCTTCGCGATCCGGGCGGCTTTAAGGCGGTGGTCGACGCCGTTCGTTGAGGTTCGTGTTGAGCAGCAAAACGGCGAGGTTCTTCGGGGCCTCGCCTTTTTTGTGTCTTGTGGGATAGCAGGAGAAGCAATGGATCCCGTCCAAGAGTTTCAGGCAGGGCTCGAGCAGGTCGCGTCGCAGTTTCGCGAGGCGCTCGAGGGCGCCGAAAGCGAGCAGGCACTCCGCGAGGCGAACGCCCGTTTTGTCGGCCCGCAGGGTGTTCTCACCGGGCTCATGAAGCTGATGCGAAATGTGCCTGGCGACCGCCGGCGCGAGTTCGGGCAGCGAGCGAACGCGCTGAAGAAAGAGGTGAGCGATCTTTTCGACGCACGTCTCGAAGGGTTGGCGCGAGATGCGCGCGAAGCGGAGCTGAGTGGACCGGCGCTCGATCCGACGCTTCCGGGCCGAACGCCCATGCCGGGTCGTCTTCACGCGATTACGCGCGTGAAGCACGAGCTCCTCGACATCTTTCAGTCGCTCGGCTTCGACGTCGCCGACGCGCCGGAAGCGGACACGCACGAGAACTGTTTCGACAAGCTAGCGTTTCCGAAGGATCACCCCGCGACCGATATGCAGGACACCTTCTTTCTGACGCATGTCGATCAGGGAGATCCGGTTACCACGCTGCTGCGGACGCACACCTCAACGGTTCAGATCCGTGAGATGAGCCGCCGCCCACCGCCCCTTGCCGTGATCAGTGCGGGCGCGGTGTATCGGCGCGACGACGACCGAACGCACTCGCCGATGTTCCATCAGCTCGAGGGTTTTCTTGTCGACGAAGGCGGCGTTCACGCACCTCCAAGGTGTGCTCGGCATCTTTCTCGAGCGCCTCTTCGGCAAGGACATCGAGGTTCGCTTTCGGCCGAGCTACTTCCCCTTTGTTGAACCCGGCGCCGAGGTAGACGTTCGTCGACCCGGTGGCTCGTGGATGGAAATTCTCGGCTGCGGAATGATTCACCCCGAGGTCTTTCGAAACGTTGGCTATGACGCGGACAAGGTCAGCGGCTTCGCCTTCGGCCTCGGTCTCGATCGCATCGCGATGGTCAAGTACGGCATCGGCGAGATTAAGTCCCTCTTCGAAAACGACGTTCGGTTCTTGAACTCCTTCTGAGGCTCCCATGCGCGCAAGTACACAATGGTTGAAGGAGCTCACGGGCATCGACGCATCGCCCGAGGAGCTTGCGGAAAAGCTCACTGCGATCGGCCTTGAGGTCGACGAGTTTCACCGCTTCGATCCGCCTGAGGGCGTGGTCGTCGCGGAGATCAAAACGAAGAAGGTGCACCCGACCAAGGACAAGTACACCGTGGTCGAGCTCTTCGATGGCAAGGAAGACGTCACCGTCCTTTGCGGCGCGCCGAACGTTCCCGAGCCAGGGGGACATGTGCTTTTTGCGCGCGTCGGCGCCAAGCTACCGATCGGCCCTGAGGGCGCGCTCGTCGAGCTCGGTGCAAAGAAGATCGCGGGCGTCGAGAGCCGTGGCATGATCTGCAGCGAGCCGGAGCTCAACCTCGGCGCCGATGGCGTTGGCATCATCGTGCTTGGGAGCGATGCGCCCGCACCGGGAACCCCGCTCTCGGATGCGCTTCCGGTGGGCGATGTCGTTCTCGAGATCGGTCTCACCCCCAACCGTCCGGATTGTCTCGGTCACATCGGCATCGCGCGAGATCTCGCCGCGGTCTACGGCGTTCCCTTCACGGCGCCCGACGTCGACGCGCCTGCGATTTGGGCCGAGGGCGTCACGACGGTCGTTCCCGCGACCGCCGAGCGTGTTTCGCTTCCGTGGAAGGGCGGCAAAGAGGTCGCGCTCGAAGGCGACGACTCGGGCATCGGGCCTTTTGCTGTGCAGATCGACGACGCCGAGCGCTGTCCGCGCTACGGCGCGGCCTTCGTGATCAACGCCAAGGTTCAGCCTTCGCCCTTCGCGCTTCGCTACCGTCTTCACGTGCTCGGGCTTCGGTCCATCAACAACCTCGTCGACGTCACCAACCTCGTGATGCTCGAGACCGGGCACCCGATTCACGGCTTCGACGGGACCACCCTCGAAGGTAAGCGCATCGTCGTTCGCACCGCCCACGAGGGCGAGACGATGACCACGCTGGACGAGGTTGAGCGAAAGCTCCTCCCGACCGACCTCTTGATTTGCGACGGCAACAAACCGGTCGCGATCGCAGGGGTGATGGGCGGCCTCAACAGCGAGATCAGCGACACCACCAAACACGTTGTGATCGAGTGCGCGTATTTCGATCCTCGTTCGGTGCGGCGGACGTCCCGCCGGCTGGACTTGCACACGGACGCCAGTCACCGCTTCGAGCGCGGTGTCGACCCGAACGACGTTCCCTACGTCCTCGCGCGCGCGGCGTCGCTCATGGCGCAGGTGAGCGGTCCAGGAACCTTCGCGCTTCGCGATGCGATCGACGCGAACCCGGCCCCGATCGAGCGCCGGACGCTGACCCTTCGGCGAAGCGTGCTTCGGGGCCTCCTGGGGATCGAGGTTCCGTCCGACCGAGTGACCGCGATTCTTGGCGCGCTGGGCTGCGAGATCGTCGAAGAGACCGAGGACGCGGTGACGGTTCGCGCGCCGAGCTGGCGCCCCGATCTAGGCGCGTACGCGTCGGCGGGCGAAGCGGATCTGGTGGAAGAAGTCGGCCGAATCTACGGCTACGACAAGATCCCCTTCGAGGTTCCTCGGGTTTCGCCCTCGCGGGAGGGAACCCCGGCGCGGATTCTCTTTGAGCGTGCCCTTCGCGAAGCAGGTACCGCCGCAGGTCTATCGGAGGCGGTGACGTACGCGTTCGTCTCCCCCGAGGATCTTCGAAAGGCGCGCGTGTCGACGGATGCGACTCCCGTGCGCAATCCTCTTTCGTCCGATCGCTCCGTCCTTCGGACGTCGCTGCTTCCGGGGCTGGCGGGCATCGCATCGCGATCGCTGCACCGGCAGGCCGGCGAGGTGGCGGTCTTCGAACTCGGACGCGTCTTCACGCCGGGCGCCGAGCTTCCGGCGGAACGAACCGTTCTTTCGCTCATGTTGGCGGGACGGCGCGGCGGTTGGATCGGCGACGAACGCAGCATCGACTTCTACGATCTCAAAGGCGCGCTCGAGGTGCTCGCTCGCTGGATGGGCGGCACGCTTACGCTCGCGGTGCACGAAGCGCTGTCGGTCCACGAAGCCCTGCACCCGAAACGCCGCGCGCAGATCCTCGTCGACGGTCACGAGGTCGGCTTTCTCGGCGAGCTGCACCCGGACGTGAGCGACGATCTCGAGATCGATGGACGGGCTCAGTTTGCTGAACTCGACGTCGCCAAGCTTCGCGCAGCCATTGAGGAATCAGGGGCTCCCCAGGCCATCGAGCCTCCGCGCGTCCCGGCCGTAACCCGTGATGTTTCCTTGGCATTGGCCGAAGAGATCACCGCGGGTGCCGTAATTTCGACCCTCAGGGAAGCGGCCGGCGGGCTCGCGGAGTCCGTCGAGCTCTTCGATCTCTTTCGAGGCGGGGCGCTTCCGGCCGGAACCAAGGCGATGGGCTTTCGAATTCGCTATCGCGATCCGAGCGCGACCCTCACCGACAAGAAGGTCGACAAGGTCCACGCGAAGGCGGTGAAGGCGGCCGAGAAGGCTCACAGCGCGACCGTTCGCTGAGCCGCGCAACGCACCGCCCGAGCCCACGCTCGTTCGGGAATAGCGCAAGCATTCCTTCGACTTCGCGGAGGGCTATTCCGCGGACGGAGCCGAGGACTCTTCCTCCGCGCTCTCTGCCTTCAGCCGTTCTTTGTGTGGGTTCAGGATTCCTTTGAGGACCTGACTCGGCTTGAAGGTGAGCACGCGCCGCGCCGAGATCGGGATCGGATCGCCCGTCTGCGGATTGCGGCCGATTCGCTCTTTCTTCTGTCGAACCACAAAGTTACCGAATCCGGAGATCTTGATCTTCTCGCCGTCGGCGAGGACCTCCTTCATTGTGTCGAATACCGCTTCCACGATTTCAGCGGCTTCCTTCTTCGAAAAGCCACCGACCTTTTCGTAGACGGAATCGATGATTTCGGCCTTCGTCATGGGTGGTTCTCTCCTGCTTCGGGAAGAGGATGGAATCATGATTCGCGTCGGATCTCAAGCGGTTGCGGCGACAGCTTGGCTTTTCGCTTGCCCCCGGCCCACGGCGATGTATGGTGCCGGTCCCCTGCCGTCGCAGGACGGCTCGGCCGGGGCGTAGCGCAGTTTGGTAGCGCACCATACTGGGGGTGTGGGGGTCGCTGGTTCAAATCCAGTCGCCCCGACCGGCTTCGGCCCGGAGTTCGCTCCGGGCCGTTTTTTATTGGGTTTTTGGCCTCTACCGCAGACCGTGCTTGCGCAGCTTGCTCTGGAGCGTGGTCGGTTTGACGTCCAGCATCTCCGCCGCGCCGCCGCGCCCGTAGATTTTTCCCCCACTCGCGTCGAGCGCGCGCTCCAGGTGAAGGCGCTCCGCAGCTCGCAGCGAAATCAGCGGGGTTTTCGCCGGGCTCGAGACGGCGCTGGGTTCGGCGATCGTCGGGCCGAGATGGGAGACCTCGATCGTTCCTTGAGGCACCAGCACCGACGCCCGCTCCAGCGCGTTGATGAGCTCGCGAACGTTGCCCGGCCAGCCGTAGCTTAGGAGGTAGTCGCGGGCCGAAGGGCTCAGCGTCCAAGGACCACGCCCTCGCGCAGCGATCGCCCTCAGGATTTCTTCCGCAAGCTCGAGGAGGTCTTCCTTTCGCTCCCGTAGCGGCGGAAGGGCGAGAGGAAAGGCAGCCAGTCGGTAGTAGAGGTCCTCCCGAAAGCGGCCTTGCTCGATCGCCGCGCGAAGATCGACGTGCGAGGCGGCGACCACGCGAACGTCCACCCGTACGGATTTATCTGAGCCAACCGGTTCAAAGGTTCCTTCCTGGAGGACCCGAAGCAGTTTGGCTTGAGTCGAGAGAGGCATGTCTCCGACTTCGTCGAGGAGAAGCGTGCCGCCGTTCGCTGCGACGAAGCGTCCTTGGCGATCTTTGATCGCGCCGCTGAACGCGCCCTTCTTGTGCCCAAAGAGTTCGCTCTCGACCAGGTTCTCCGGGATCGCTGCGCAGTTGATGGAGACGAATGGACGCTCCCCCCGGGACGACCACTCGTGGATCGCGCGCGCAGCGACTTCTTTTCCTGCGCCTGTTTCGCCCTGAATCAGCACCGGGAGGTCGCTTTGGGCGACCTGCTTGGCCAACCCGACGAAGTGCACCATCGCGGGAGACGTTGCGAGCTCGAGCTTCCTGCAGGCGGAATGGCCCTTCGGTTCAGTGAGAACTTTGTTCTGTCGCTCCAGCTGCTTTCGGTAGCGATTGAGGAGCTGCCCCTGCTCCGCAAACATCAACGCGGTGGAGATCAGCTGGCCGTAGACGTCCGCCAGGGCGACCGCCTGCGGCGAGTAGGTTTCGCACGCCGCGCGATCGAGGGTGATGATGCCCAGTTGTTCGTCGGCGGAGAGAAGCGGGATCACCATGCACGCGTGTCCGGAAGGAAGATCGAGGACTCCGTCGTAGGGGTCGCCTTCTTCGCTGTCGTGATCTTCTTCGGTCAGCGCGACCGGCCGGCCCGCGTCGAGGGCGCGTCGCACCGTTGGAAACTTGCCGAGGGTGAGCCGATGGCCGCGCGTCGCGTCGTTGGCGAGCGGTCCATGCGAAACCTGGGGAACGAGAACATCGTCTTCGAGGCGGTAGAGAACGGCCAGGTCGTAGGGGATGACGGCGCGCAACGCGTAGAGCGCGCTCCCGAGACGCCGGTCGAGAGAATCGGTGCCGGTGGTGAGAGTCGCGATCTCTTTGAGGTCGGACGCGTAGTCCAAAAGCTCAGCCATGAGGGAACTCTAGAGACGATATATCGGTTTGGCAACGTTATTGCGTTGTGTATTGTGTAACGAAATATCGTTGCATGTCGCTCCAGGCCTAAAATCAAGCGGCGCTCGTCCCATGCCCGAGGAATTCAAAGCCCCAAGCTGCGTACCACGCGGTCATGCCCGGATTGATTATCGCCGTCGTTGTTCTCTTCGTTCTTCGTGGCCTCGCCACGCTTCTCATCGGCGGCCTCGCCCTTACGGACGGGATCGGTCTCGTTTCGATCGGGCTGGTGCTTCTCGGGCTGTCGACGCTGGGCTCGGCGATCGGACTGATGAGCCGATCGAACGGCGCGCGCGGATTTGCGATCGGTCAGGAGTGGCTGGTCCTCGCGCTGGTGGGTCTTTCGTTTGCGAGCGCGTTTACCGCCATTCGTCCCGGCGTTGCGCTCTTCGCTGCAGGGCTCCTCGGGGTGCCGACGGCAGCGCTCTCCGTGTTCAACCTTTGGGCGCTTCGGCGCAAGGATGCCGTTCACTACTTCGATCCCTTTCAAGGGATGGCCGAAGAGGTCGACGGCTGGGCGTAAGCGCGCGCTAGAACCCGAGGTGCTGCGACCAGTAGTCGTTCGCGAAGATTCCGTTCGGATCGAGTTTGGCGCGGAGTTCGAGAAAGCTCTCCAGCTTTGGGTATTGGGCCCGGTAGTACTGCTGCCAGGCAGGAGACGCGGGCGGCAGCCACTTCCCCCAGTGCGGCCGAAAGTTGTAGGGCTTCAGCCTTTCCCAAAAGGGCGCGTAGAAGTCTTCCGGTGTGCCCGCGTTGCGCCCAAACCAGAACACATCGACGCGAAAGACGTCTTTGTCGTAGGCCGGGCTAAGCCAGAAATCGCTTGAGCCCGCGGCGTAGAGTTCGCACGAGAACGCGCCGGTCGCGGCGTATGCACCTTCCGGTGTTCCGTCGCCTGCGTAGTACTCGCGGAGGGTGTTCATGACCTCGGTTGTCTTGTCGAGGGGCACCCAAAGCTCCGTGAAATCGGTGGGCCAAAGCTGGTCGTTCATCTGGTTGTCCATCGGCAAACCGCAGCGCCAGCTGTCGTAGAAGACCTGCGCGCCATCGCTGACGAAGAGACCGAGAACCGGCGGCATGAGCGTCGGAAGATGTGCGTCGAGGACGTTTGCGATCTTCTGGACCCAGGGCTCGTTCACGAGCTTCTTTGCGATGGCGGCGACGAACGCGACGAAGACCTTCACGATCAATCGCCAGAGGCCTTCCACTCCTGCGAGAACGTCGTGGCCGAGTTCCTTGAGGAGCTTGTCGATCTCGCTTCGAAGCTCGTCGTGAAGATCCCCGAGCGGCTTGAGTCCCGCGTGCTCCGCCTTGGCGCCAGAAGCGAGACCGTTGATGAGCCAACCGGTGACGTCTTCGAGTTTGAAGGGGCCCGTCTGATCCGGCGGGATGGTGAGGCACGCGTCCGGGTTCGGCTCGCCGCTCAGCGTATCGGTGAGGTGCTGGTACCAATAGGTGAGTTCGTCGGGAATGGCTTTGATGTTCTTGAGGTTGCCGATGATCGTGTAGACGAGAGAGCCCGCAAGGGCGGCTAGGCGCGGCGCACGGCCGAGCTCCTCGTAGGGCTTGCGGGTCCCGCCGGGAATCCACCCCATGCGTGACGCGCGCCAGATCTGAACGCGGTGAAAGTCGTGCTGCGGCCACCACATCAGCCGCGTGTAGGGCGTTTCTTCGAGAAAACGCTGAAGGCTTCGCGGGTCGTCGGCGTCTGCGAAGAGCTTTACCGGCGAGAGGGGATCCGCGGTGCCGACCGTGGTCTGATCTCCGACGATCGCGTAGTTGGGAATCGCGTCGAAGGTGACCTCCGTGATCACGCCGAGCAGTCCCATGCTCACGCCGACCGCGTGAAAGAGGTCGTCGCCGCGGCACACCTCGTGAACCGTCCCGGTGCCGTCGACGAAGCGGATGCTTTGAATGCTCGCGCCGAGCGAATACTGAACGGTGCCGCCCGCACTCCCGGTCATCAGGAATCCGCCGACGGTCTGGTGCGAAATGCCGCCCATGTCCGCAAGCGCGAACCCTTGGCGCTGCAGTTGGTAGTTGAGGCTGTTCTTCCAGGTGGAGGTGCCCGTTGGATCGTAGGGGTCTTTGCCGAGATGACATCCTGCACCGGCTTTCACCGTCGCGCCCCCCGTTCCGTTCGGTTCGATCGTGACGGCTGCAAGCTTGTCGATCATCACGTCGATGCCCGACGGGGGCGGACCTTCGCCGTCGTAGCCATCCGTGAAGATCGCCGCAGGAACAGAGTGCGCCGAGCCGCGCACGCGAAGCTGCTCTTTCTTGCTCGCCGCCTCCTTGATGAGTTCGATCAGTTGATTCTCGTCTTCGGGATGCTGGAAGCCGTCGGTCATGGCGGGAGAGTACTGTATCGTGCAGCGCGGTGGACGCCGGCGAACGCTTTCAGATCCAAAAACGGCTCGGCTCCGGCGCCAGCGGTGACGTCTTTCACGCACTCGATAGGCAAACAGGTGGGTCGGTTGCGATCAAAACGCTTCGGCGGGTGAGCGCGGATGCTCTGCTTCGTTTCAAAACCGAGTTTCGTGCGCTTCAGGATCTCGAACATCCGCATGTCGTGCATTTTGGGGAGCTCATTCAGCGGGAGCGCGAGTGGTTCTTCACGATGGAACTCGTCGAAGGCGTGTCCCTCAAGGATTGGATCGCCCCGGACGTCCAAATCGACGATTCCCTCGACACCGCGGATATCCACTGCAACGAGGCGCGCCTTCGCGATGCGCTCCGGCAGCTTTGCGCCGCCCTCGCCGCGATTCACGATGCGGGGCTCGTTCATCGAGACGTGAAGCCATCGAATATTCGCGTCACGCCGGGCGGAAAGCTCATTCTTCTCGACTTTGGTCTGGTTGCGGACGCGAGCGGCGACAGCGACGGATCGATCGT
Source organism: Myxococcota bacterium (assembly GCA_039186435.1). GTDB lineage: Bacteria > Myxococcota_A > Polyangia > Polyangiales > Houyiibacteriaceae > JALVDI01. The sequence goes on from JBCDAA010000120.1 coordinate 12,359, forward strand.
GGGCACGCCGATCTACATGGCGCCCGAGCAAGCACGTTCGGCGCCGGTCGACGCCAAAGCAGACATGTACGCGGTCGGTGTGATTCTCTTCGAGGCCATCGCGGGCGCTCCTCCCTTTGTGGGCAACCCGTTTCATCTCCTCGTCCGCAAGCAGAAGGTCGCACCGCCCGCACTTCGGGACGTTGTTCCCCATGCGCCCGAGGAGCTCGACGTGCTCTGCAGCGCGCTGCTTTCGCAAGATCCCGATGCTCGACCCACCGCCCGCGAGGTCGAGGCGATTCTGGGCACGATCCCCGAGCGGACGACCGCGCGACGAAAAGAGCAGGCGCCTTTCGTCGGCCGCGTGGATGAACTTCTCGCGATCGAAGCGGCCTACGAGCGCAGCCGAAGCCAGTTCTCGGCGCTCGTGATCGAAGGGCCTTCCGGGATTGGCAAATCCGCGCTCGTTCGTCAGTTTGCGAGTGCTCTCCTCGCGTCCCGTTCCGATGCGCTCCTTTTTCGGGGGCGCTGCTATGAGTACGAGAGCGTTCCCTACAAAGGCTTCGACGGAGTCGTAGACGATGTCGGTCGACGTCTTCGCCGCATGAGCGCGGAGCGAATCCACGCGCTGCTGCCGAAAGACGTGAGCCTACTGGAGCGAATGTTCCCGGTCCTGAGCGAGATTCAGGCGGTTCAGCTGGTTGCCCCCGAAACGCGCATTCCGCCAGATCCGCTCGTGCTTCGTGAGCGCGGCCTCACCGCGCTTGGCGAGCTCTTCGCGCGCATGGGCGAACGCTGGCCCTTGGTGCTCGTGATCGATGACGCCCAGTGGATGGACGCGGAGGCGCTTCTCCTGCTCGAGTCGCTTCGGCGCAGCGCGCCTTCCCTTCTCCTCCTGATCACGGTCCGCGGAAACGATGAGTGTCCTGCGGAAGTGCAGGAGGGACTTGCGGCACTTGGGGCGACGCGTCTCGCGCTGGGGCCGCTTGGCGCGGAGTCGTCCGCGGATCTTGCGAAGCTGCTTCTGTCGAACGCGTCACCGGACCGAGCCGCGCAGGTCGCCGCGCGGGGGGAAGGGCATCCGCTCTTCATCGCGGAGCTTGCCCGTCACGCGAGCGAGAAGAACGTCGATCTTCAGGGCGCTCTCGCGGCGCGCGTGGCCGAGCTGGAAGAAGGTCCGCGAAAGCTCTTTGCGATGACCTGCATTGCCGGGCGGCCCCTCTCCACGCTCCTGGCGGCCGAAGCGACGGGGCTCGAGCCTGAGGTTGCGGGGCGCGCGCTGAAGCACCTACGCGTTGGTCGGCTGGTGCGAACGCTGGCGCGCGCGAACGGGTCCGCGGTCGAACCTTCCCACGACTATGTGCGGCGCGCGGGGCTCGCGCTTCTGGGCCCAAGGGAGCGCCAAGGATTGCACGGCGCGCTCGCCGGTGAGCTCGAGCGACGCGGCGGTGCGGATCCGGAGTTTCTCACGCAGCATTTTCGAGAGGCTGGCGATTCTTCCAAGGCTTCCGGGTACGCGCTCCTCGCGGGACGTCGTGCGGCTCGCGCTCTCGCGTTCCATCGCGCTGCGGAGTTCTTTCGCGACGCGCTCGAGCTCGACCCGGCGCGGCCGTGGACCGAGGCCCGACCGATTCACGCCGAGCTTGCGGAGGCGCTTGCGAACGCGGGGCTTGGCGCGGAAGCGGGCGAGAGCTTTCTCGCCGCGGTGAAGGGAGCGGAAGAAGCGGAAGCGCGGCGATTGCGCCTTCGAGCCGCGCAGACCTTTCTTCAGAGCGGCCGCATCGATCGCGGGAAGGTCGTTGCGCGCCGGGTTCTTCAGGACGCGCGCATGGGCATTCCGCGCTCGCCTGCCGGCTCGCTCGCGTCGATGCTCTACCACCGCGGGCGCATCTCACTCCGAGGCACCCGTTTTGTCTCCCGTCCGGAATCGGAGATCGCGCCCGAGGTTCTCGAGCAGGTCGACACGGTCAGCGCACTGAGTGCAGCGATGTCGATGGTCGACTTCATTCAGGGCGCGGATCTTCAAGCGCGCGGGCTGCGGTTGGCGCTCAACGCAGGAGAGCGCTTTCGCGTGGCGCGGGCCTTGGCCGATGAAGCGGTGACGGCAGCGGTAACGGAGCCACCTCCCATGAAGCGCGGTCGACGGCTGCTCGCGGAGGCGACACGTCTCGCGGGGGATCTCGACGATCCCTACACGCGGGCGTATCTCCATCTTTCGCGCGCAACCGCGACACTTGCGCACTTTGAGTTTCGCGAGGCGCTGGCCGAGGCACGTGCCGCCGACGTCATCCTGCGAGAGGAGTGCACTGGCGTCGCGTGGGAGCTCAGCACCGCGCATCACATTATCGGCATGTCGCTCTGGAGCATGGGCGACTATCGCGAGCTCAGCGCGGTTCTGCCGGACTACCTCCGCGAAGCCCGCGAGCGCAGCGATCTCTACGGCTCGACGACGATGACGGCGAGCGGTCTCTTCGCGCTCTATCTTGCGAACGACGATCCGGCAGGAGGTGCCGCGGTCGTCGAGTCCGCCATGGCCGAGTGGGCGCAGCCGCCCTTTCAGCTGCAGCACTACCTCGAGCTTGAGGCGATGAGTGAGATCGACCTCTACGTTGCGGACGGGCGAGCGCTTCGGCGCCTCGAAGACTCGTGGTCCGCGCTTCGGCGTTCGCTGCTTACAACGATGCCTTCTGCGAAGTTCGTGATGCTAACGCTCCGGGCGCGCGCTTCGCTGGACGCCGCACGGGCCGACGAAAGCCGACAAAAGGCCCTTCTTCGAGCCGCGAAACGGGACCTTCGCCGCGCGCGAGGACTGATGCCGAACGACGCCTGCGAAGGACAGGTCGATGCCATCGAGGCCGCCTTGGTTCATGCCGCGGGCGATTCGACGAAGGCGCTCGCGCTGCTTCGGCGCGCGTGCGATCGCCTGAACGACGCGGCGATGCACGGGTACGCGGCGGCGATGTGTCGCCGGGCAGGGGAGCTCGCCGACGACGGAGATGAAGTTGCCCGCGCGGACGCTTGGCTTCGTGAGCACGGGGTGGCGAACCCGAAGCGCTACGCGCAGATGCGATGCCCCGGGCTCTGGTGAGGGCGAACTACTCGTGTCGGGCGAGATGAGGCCGGATCTCCTCAAAGGCTTCGAGCTCGAAGTCTTCGGGGGCCGCTTCTCCCGCCAAGAGTGCGGTCAGAGCGCACGTGCTAGCCACGTTTGATCAACGACAGCGCGTACAGGTTCACCAGAACCTCGCCGCCGAATGTCGCGGCGAGCAGCCACCCCGTCCAGTGCAGCGTTCCGTTGAGGGTTGCCAGGGTGGAGAGCACGCAGAGGAGCCCGTCCTCGAGCACGTTTCCAAGGCAAACCCCGCGCGCGACGGCGACCTCGTTGGTGCCCCGCGTGAACCAATGAATCATCGCCACCCAAAGAACACCGGCGCCGAACGCCCGCATGAGCAACACGCCCGAAGCGTCGTTGGTCATCCCAAAGAAGTCGAGGAGAAGCCCCGCGATCAGGACGCACCCGGTTCCGAGGATGCCGGTGAGAATGGTCTGAACGACGGCGAGCTTGCGGTAGAAGGCGAGAAAGGGCGTCACGGTCACGACAGTACCGTCGACCCTGACCTGTGCGCCAGCGGCCTCAAACCCAGCCGCCTTGGAGACCGCACCCGCAGTGCTAGAGCTGGTCTATGGCGTCGCTAGTGGAGCAGCTGATCGCGGGCCTGCGCGAACACCCTTGGCCGGACTACATGCTGCAGTCGAAGAGTGTTGAGGACATCGTTGCGTCGGTTGCGGACGTTCTCGTTCCCTGTGTGGGTGGGTCTCTCAGAGACTCGGGGGCGGTGGCGGAAGGGCGGTCGAAGGTCGGTGGGCTTCCAGATCTTCCCGGGAGCGTTGCCTGGCCCACGGAGCGTGGAAGACCACTCGCGTTCGTCTGCCAGGTCAACCTCGCCGAAGCTGGTCCACACTCCGATGGCGCGCTTCCAACGGAAGGAATGCTCTATCTCTTTTCGATCTACGATGCCGATCGGGCGTACGGGTACGAGATCGTCGAGGACGAGACCGCCCGAGTGATCTGGTGTCCGAAACCCGGCGAGGTTTCCGCGGCAGCTGCACCGGAGGGTCTTCGAAGCGAGGGGATCTTTGAGGAACGCGGAGTCCAGTGGGGACGATCGGTCACTCTCGAAAGGATCACGGAGGGAGTCCCCAGTGGCGCCACCGTCGACTACAGCGTCGTGAAGGTGATCAACGAGCTCGTTCTCGCCAGCGGCGGGCAACCCGCGCAGCTCCGAATGCTCGGCCACGCGCACTTCTTCCGGGAGGAGAACATCGAGGAGTACGACGCCGGCCTCGAGCGGCTCCTGCTGGAGCTATCGGGCTACACGGTCGCCAAGAGCGCGTTCGGGGAAGGGGACTTTCACCTTACGATCGGCGCCGACGATCTTGCGTCGGCCTCCCTTGAAAAGAACACCCTCGTCTTCGAGGTCGGAACCTAGATCGCGCTACGGTCCGAGAAGCGGCGCAGGCTCCGACTGTCCCATCAGCCGCGCGACCACGCGCCGAAGGTCGTGCATGCCGAAGGGCTTTTGCAGAAACGCCGTGTCCGGCATCTCGGTATCGATCGCGCGCTCGCTGTAGCCGGAAACGAGGAGCACGGGCAGCGACGAGTCCCGCTGGCGCCGAATCGTCTGAACGAGCTCCGTGCCGAGGATGTCGGGAAGCATCACGTCGCAGATAAGAAGGTCGACGGTCGCGAGGTTCGCGGCCAGTGCTTCGGCGCCGGTGCTGTAGACCCGAACGCGATGGCCGTCCGCCTGAAGCACGCGGCGCAACATTCGCTGAATGGCTTCGTGGTCCTCCACCAGGAGGATTTCCAGGGAACGGTGCTCGCCTTTCGGGGGCGGTGGCTCGGACGGCAGCGGCCGGTCGACCGAGGGAATCCAAACGCGAACGACCGTGCCGTGTCCTGGCGCCGACTCGAGGGTGACCGCTCCGCCGTGCCTGCGAATGATGCCATCCACCATCGGCAGTCCGAGCCCTGCGCCTTCCCGCTGCTGCTTCGTCGAATAGAAGGGCTCGAAGACCCGTCGCTGGACTTCCGCGGTCATGCCTACGCCTTGGTCCTCGACGCAGAACTCGACGCCTTTGCGGCGAAGGCCGTCTTGATCCCGCGACTCGACCGAACGAAGCGAAAGAGAGAGTTCCCCGCCCTCGGGCATGGCGTCGCGCGCGTTGAGGCAGAGGTTGAGGATCACTTGTCGAAGTTGCCCGGTGTCTGCGAGGACTGGTGGGAGCTTGCCGGGAAAGCGAGCTCGAAGAAGGATCTCGGGCGGCAGAAGGTTCTCAATGACCGGGAGGGTGTCGCGCACGACATGCGCGACGTCGACGGGGGCGAGCACTTCGCCGGCGTGGCCCTTGCGAATGGAAAGAAGCTGCCGCGCGAGGAGTGATGCGTCGTCCGCGGCAGCGATCACGACGGACGCGCTTTCGTTGGGCGTCAGTCCCGCGGCCGTTAGTTTGATGACCTGAAGGTAGTTGTTGAAGTCGTGGGCGATGCCCGCCGCGAGCGTGCCCACCGCGCTGAGCATCTGTGCGCGGGCGAGGTCTTCTCGGGTGTCTTGAAGCGTCTGGTCCTGGTAGCGAAGAAGACGCTCGCGCTCGGCCTTCAATCGCCGGGGCTCATCGATGTCGGTGAGGGTGCCGGCGACGTGTGAGGGATCGCCATCCGGAGCGCGCCCTCGCAGCCGAAGCCATCGCGGACGTCCCTCGATGAGGACGCGAAACTCGACGTCGATAGGCTTTGGGGATGCTTCCAGCGCGTGCCGAAACGCGTCCTGATGTGCCGGCAAGAGCCGATGAAGGAGGGCGTCCCAACCATTTTCGTGGTCACGAAGACCAGCGAGGCGTCGAAACTGGGCGGACCAGTAGAGCTCCTGATCGTCGATGCTCCAATCCCAAACCCCGTGCTCCGCGCCTTCGGCGGCGCGGGCATAGCGCGCTTCACTCGCGGCCAGCCGATCGGACACGCCACGAAGCCGCGACACAAGGCCGCGAACACGTTGGACGAGGGGGCGGAATACCAAGAACGCTTCGATCAGAAGCACGAGGATGGTGAGGGCGGCGAGCACCATCTCGATCGCACGCGTTTGCCCCAGCGCATCTTCTGACTGCGCAGAGTAGGCGAACACGATCGCGTTCATCGTGGGGAGGAAGCGGCTCTCCGCCGCGAGGATCGCTTCGGCCTCACTGGTCTCGGGAGCGCTGAGGATCGCGTTCGCCAACGCGCGCTGCTGACTTTCGAGCTCGCGAAGCTGGGTGGGAGTGGCGGCGTTGACGAAGGCGGCGAGGTCTCCGCGCGTGAGGCGCTCGTGCGCTCGCGTCCACTCGTCGAGATCGTTCGAGAGCGCCAGACGGATCAGTGCGCGTTCCTCGGGGTCGAGCGCGTGGACGAGCAGAACTCCGTTCTTGGCAAGGCGCTGACTCAGCATGCGCTGGCGTCCCGCGACGTTGATGATTTCGGCGTCGTCGCGTTGGTCCGCGAGGGTGCTCTGAATGATGAGCTGGCCAAGGACAGTGAGGCCGCCGAGAAAGGTCAGGCCGATGATGTAGCCGATTCGGATCTGCTTGACCTCTCGCGGGTCGAGCTTCGACGGGCTAGCGCGCATCGAAGATAGCGTAGCAATCACGAGCAGTCCGGGCTCCCCCCGAATGGGGGAGAGCTCGAGGTGCGATTTCGGATCGCTCTCAGTTTTCGCGCGGGCGTTCGGGTCGGCGGCTCACGGCGAGATGGTTGTCGGAGAGGCGCAAGGCGTTTCGGACGATCGACGCCAGCGGTAGAGTGCGATGTGGTCTCGCGGGTTCTTGAGACATCGCTCGCCGATCTTCGCGCGCAGGTCCTTACGCTCCTTCGCGAGGACGGTCGATGGCTTCGCGGCGCAACCGTGATTCGGAGAATGATCAACGAGCCCTCGCCGAGCCTCGAGGATGCGCTTCAACGCGGTGGTGTGGACGAGGAGGGCGAGCCGGTGCTCCGAGCTGCGTGGCGAATCTACGTGGAGGTGCTGGTGCCCCTCGTGCACGAAGGCGCGCTCGAGGGCGAGGGGAACTTTGGCGCGCAACAAGACGGGCGCTGGCTACCGGGTGAAGCACCCGTCGATGCCGCGTTCGTTCGGGTAAGGGCGCGCCGCTAGGATCGACGGCCGCGCGCTTGCACTGGGGGGCGCGCCTGTTTTGATGACAGGCGCTCGACGTGCTGCAGCGCTACTCGAACTCTCTTGAGACCACCTGGCCTAGCGTTCGCTCCTTGGACTGCGCCTCCTTCGCGTTTCGCCGAATGTTGAAGTCGTAGGCGAGGGCGATGGCGCCGCCGATGGCGAGAATCCCAATCCGCGACCCTCCCTGCAGGATGCTGACCAGGGACGCGACGATCGCGATGCCGTAGATCGCGACGTAGGTGGGAGGGAGTGGATAGGTGTTCTCTTCCTGACATTCCTCGCAGATAAAGCGAAAAAAACCGAGGAACGTCTGTTTGAGCACTCGCTCTTGTCCGAGATGGCAATGAGTGCACACGACGTGTTTGGGTTTCTTCGCCACGTTTGACTTCTAAGGAATCAAATGCCGATTGTCGAGAGGTGCGTCGGTAGATCTCGCCTTCTCCTCGCAAGGGTGCAGCCTCGTTCCTCAGCGTCTCGAGCTACTCCTCGAGGGTTCCCGCACCACCGCAGATCGGGCACTTCGCGGGGTCGCCGCCACACCCTTCGCAGCGGTGTCCCTCCTGGACGGGAGCGTTGCACCCGTCGCAAACAAACCCCTCACCCATACATTCTTCACAGTCCATGGGATGAACATACCATGTCGATCACTCCCACTGCACTGCGGGTGGTTTGGCGAACGTGCGATGAAGTCAGGTGTTAAGGCTTCATAGAAGAGCTCGTTGTGTCAGGCCCTCGTGTGAAAACGGGTCACTCTCGCTGTGGTCCAGTTCGCACGAGCATCGCTCGAATCAAACGCGCTCGATGTCGGAGCCCGCGCGAGAGCCGCGATCGCGAAACGGAATGTACGTTGCAGCGTGCCCGGCGAATGGGATTTCGAACGCTGGTTGCGCTCCTGCTGGTCTCCTTGGCGACGGCATGCGGGACGACGCAGATTCAACTGAGAGACGGTCGCGTGATTCGAACCGAAGAGGCGGTGCGCGTCGCGGAAGATCGCGTTCGCGTGACGCTCGAGACGGGCGAGTCGCTACGGCTCAACCTCCGCGACGTCGAGGAGGTTCGCTTTCGGGGCAGGCCGTGGGTGCTCGCCGGTGCTGGCGTACTCAGCGCGGCAACCGTCGCGTTCGCGGGCTCCCTCGCCGCGTTCTCCTCGTGTGGCGGAGACTTTTGTGTGCTTGGCGCTGCCGTCGGCGTACCGATCACCGCCGTCCTCATTTCGGTTGGCGTCGCGATGATCATTCCCGGCCGAGTGATGGCGAAGCGCGCTCGGCGCGCGTGGACCCTCGGGTTTGCTCCTTCGAGACGCGGCGGAGCAGGACAGCTGCGGCTCGAGTTCTAGCGCGACGTGCCCTTGAGTCGTTGCGAGGTTCGCTTCGATGTCTACATAGACATCGACGGAGGCGTTACGCGGAAGCACGGGTGACAGGAGTAGCCCAGGTCGGAGAGGGAGGCGGGAGGCGAGAGCCACCAAACACCGCGCCCCGCGACCCGACCCCAACGTGACGCCGAGCGTACATGCCGGTGTGGCCCCTACCGGTAGTCAACAACAGGGGCGCCAACGAAGCGGAGTTCCGACGGTCGGCTGCACCGAGTAGATGCACACTTGCACTCTGGTGGATGCCCGGCCGGGTGGTAGCTTTCTCGCGTGAAAGAAGAAGAGACACAACCCAGCAACCTGGGAGTTCAGATAACGCTCTTCGTTGGCCTCGCCTTGCTCGGGGCCGCTCTCTACGTTGTGATTTCGGGCGGAGAAGCGGTTGTGGCGACGATTCTCACGCTGGTTGCGGCGAGCGCCCTATCCGGTTGCGTACGAGCTCGCCGCGCGCCGAAGAATCCGTAGCGCCGCGGGACCTGCGCGCTCTGTGAAGCGACAAGTCGCCGGGCGATCTCACGGCAGAAGCCACAGCGGAGCTTGACGCGGTTTTCGCGCCGTGGGTTCATGTCGTTCGACATGGTCGAACACAAAAGCCTGGATGAAGTCCTCGAAATGAAGCGAGCGGCGGACGCCGCGGCACCGAACCAACCGGATGCGGCTGCGGTACAAAAGCAGCTCCAAGCGTATCTCGACGACCTAACCCCCGATGCGATTGCGGTTCCTGTGACGATTCAGAACTTCGTGCTGAACGAGTCGTCCATGTCGATGACGATCGTCTCCGAAGGCAATCAAGCGTACTTCAAGTGGTCCGGCCCGTGGTCAGACGGGGGCGGACTTCAGGACGCCTTTTCTGAGAAGCTCGTCAGTGCAGCTTCCGACGCGGCGCTCGACGAAGACGACGTTTTCTGAGTCTGCTGAACAGCGTGGACCCGGCGGGTCGTGGCGGAACGTTCACACGGCGACGAAGGCCGTGCGACGCGCGGTCAATATGCTCGCCAAGGAGTGCGCATAGCGGCCAGAGTTAGTGACACACTGATCGTCACAGGAGCTGTGGCTACGCCGAGACCCCTGGAAAACCCGGCACCCCCGGCAGGATTCGAACCTGCGACCTTCGGCTTAGGAAGCCGCTGCTCTATCCAGCTGAGCTACGAGGGCGTGGCGACGAGGTAGCACGACTCGCCACGGAGATCACCTCTCGGTCGAGGCTTGGTAGGCCGCGTA
>JBCDAA010000121.1:0-21996 GCA_039186435.1 Myxococcota bacterium
GTCTAGCGCGGCGTCGCCTTCCTCAACCCCGGCCGGCGGGTGCCACGCGTAACTGATCGACTCTCGAGAAAGTGGTTCGTCGACGTCTATGTTCTCGCTTTCCTGAAGGGGTGGGACGCGACGACTGGTCGTCGCGGGCGCTTCGCTGCCTCGAAGCTGCCCGAAGTAGCGTTCGATCGATTCGCGGAGCTCGGCGGTGTCAAAGTGCCCTGCGACCGCGAGGGTGGCATTTGCCGGCGTGTAATATCGTTGAAAGAACCACCGAACGTGATCGAGCCGAATCGCACGAATGTCGTCGGGATCCTCGTAGATTCGCCGGTACGGGTGCCCCTCAGGATAGAGCGCCTCGACGCGCGCGAGCGCGATGTTGGACCCGGGGCCGCCCCCTCCACGCTCGTGGTACTCGTGAAGGACGACGCGTCGCTGAATCTCGAGCTGCTCCTCGTTGATGGATGCGAGGAGGAATCCCATGCGATCGGCTTCGACGTAGAGCGCGCGGGAAAGACTCGCGGCAGGAACCTCCGCGCAGTATTTGGTCTGGTCGAGGGAGGTCGAGGCGTTGAGGGAGCGCCCGCCGATCGGTTCGAGGGCGGCGAAGTAGCCTTCCGGCGCACGAGGTGAACCGGCAAACATCATGTGCTCTGTGAGATGAGCGAGTCCGCGGTAGCGAACGGGGTCGTCGCCGGCTCCAACCTGGTAGACGATGACAACGCAGCGGTGCTCCAGCGACGATCCTCTTGCAGGGCGACCTTCAGTCCGTTGGAGAGCTCGAAGGTGACAGGGCGCAAGGGGCTCGTTTCGGCGGTGCTCGTTTCGGTCCCCGCTTCATTGGTTGCAGCGCGTATGTCTTCCGCGCCGCTCTCATCGACCTCGGTGTTGGATGCTGGCGCGTTCGACTGGGCGGCGGCGCTGGACGCGACGACGAGCACCACGGCAACGATGGTTCCTCGCTGGCTCATGTTCCCCCTCTCGCGCGTAGCCTGGGCCCATCCGTGCGGAGTCGCCAGGTCTCCTTCGGGGAGTCAATTTGCCTCTCCGGCTGCAAATGCGCCGGTCTGGTGGAGAGCGCCGCGCTAACGTGCCCCCGGGCTAACTTCGATCACGACTTTTCCACGCGCGCGTTTGGTCTCGAGGTACGCGTGCGCGTCCGCCAGGTCCGCGAGGGGATAGTGCCGATCGACCACGGCGCGGAGCTGGCCCTCGTCGACCAGGCGTGCGAGCGTATTTAGATCGCTCCGCGAAGGGCGGACAAGAATCACGCCGGCGCGATGGGCCGCGAGAGTTGTTCGAAACCCGTCGAGGAACCCGCGGGCGCTTGGGATGGTGCTGACGTACGCGCCCTTGGACGCGAGCACCGCCTTGGCGACGTCGTAGGGCTTGTCGCCGAAGACATCGAAGAAGATGTCGAAGCGCTCCGACAGCGTCTCCGGCGGGGTGGTGTGGTAGTCGACGGACACGTCTGCACCGAGGTCCGTCACCAGCGAGTGGTTTCGGGTGCTGCACACGGCGGTCACGTGCGCGCCGAACGCTTTCGCGATTTGAATTGCAACGGTGCCCACGCCGCCCGACGCGCCGTGGATCAACACGCGTGAACCCGGAACCATGTCGCCGTGATCCCGCAGCGCCTGAAGACTCGTCAGCGCGACGAGCGGAAGACTTGCTGCTTCCGCGAGGGAGATCGATCGGGGCGCGAGGCCGACTTCGTCGTGGCGCGCAGCAACGGCCTCCCCGCACCCTCCGAAGCGGATGCCCCCGAGCATTCCCCACACCCGGTCGCCAGGTTGAAGGTCACTTCGGGATCCGGCGCTTTCGATCGTGCCCGCAAAGTCAGAGCCCATTGGCAGCGGCAGAAAGGGGCGTGCCACGCCGCCGAACTTTCCCTTTCGTAAGAGCACGTCCTTCGGATTCACCGACGAGGCTTCGATTTGCACGAGAACGTCCCGCGGCAGTCGTCGCTTCGGTCGCGGAACGTCGCGAATCTCGATAACGTCCGGCGAGCCAAAGCGCGCGAATCGAGCAGCCCGCATCACGATTTTGCGACGTCGCCGAGCTTGGCGCGCAGGGTTAGGACCTCGATGTAGTCCAGCTTGGTCAAGAGAGCGATTACCTTGCGCTCCTCGTCGACGACGATGGCGACCTCGCCTTGTTCGAAGATGCGCGGGAGCACCGACGCTTCGTCGTGGGTGAGAAGGGTGGAGACCTTTCGCTCCATGACCTCCGCGAGGGGCGTTTCCGGTTGTTTGCCGTCCACCAAGAAGCGGAGCAGGTCACTCTCGGTAATGATGCCGCTGAGACGCCCCTGCATCGTGCAAGGCATTTGGGAAATGCCGTGCGCCTTGAAGAGACGCATCGCGTGCTCGAGGCTCTTGTCGTCCTCGACGGTAATGACGGTCTTCGGCGGCAGCGCCCGTACGACGTCACCGATGGAACCAAGTTCCGCGTGACCATCGACGAAGCCGTGCTGCCGCATCCAGCTGTCTTCGACGAACTTCGTCATGTAGTTCCGGACGGAGTCGGCGAGGATGGTGACGACGCGTGCGCCCTTGGGAAGCTCGCTCGCGATTTGAAGTGCGGCCCACACGCACGCCCCCGAGGAGCCGCCGCAGAGCAGGCCTTCCTGGCGAATCAGCTGCCGCGCGACGCGAAAGGAGTCGTGGTCGTTCGATTTGATCCAGCGGTCGACCAGCGAGCGGTCGAGAACGTCCGGGATGAAGTCGTAGCCGATGCCTTCGACCTTGTAGGACTTCACTTCGCTCGGTCCAGCGAGGATCGAACCTTCCGGATCGACACCGACGATTTGGCAGTTGGGCACCGCCTCCTTCAGCGTGCGCGCAATGCCGGTGATGGTGCCGCCGGTTCCTGCGGTGGCGACCAGCGCGTCGATCTTGCCGTCGGTCTGTTCGAGGATTTCCTTCGCGGTCGTTTCCGCGTGCGCACTGGGATTGTCCGCGTTGCCGTACTGGTCGAGGATGTGACTGTTCGGAATGACCTCCTTGAGCCGCGCGGCGACGCTGATGTGGCTGTCGGGCGAGTCAAAGGCAGCTTCCGTCGGCGTTCGAATGATCTCCGCGCCGAGCGCCTCGAGGACGACCTGCTTTTCGCGGCTCATCTTCTCCGGCATCGTGATGATCATCCGGTAGCCACGGACCGCGGCGGTCATCGCGAGGCCGATGCCGGTGTTTCCGGAAGTCGGTTCGATGAGCGTGTCCCCGGGTCGAATGTCGCCGCGCTTCTCCGCCTCGAGAAGCATGCGGACGCCGATGCGGTCTTTGACGGATCCGCCGGGGTTTAGGAACTCAAGTTTGCCCATCAACTCGATCGGCAGATCGCGCCCGATGCGCGCGAGCCGTACCATCGGCGTGTTGCCGACGGCGTCCAGCACGGAGTCCAAGATTTCGTGGTGATGCATTGCCCTTCCTCGCTCCCCCGGCTCTACCAGGAGCGTTCAGGGAAGGGAAGGCTCACCGCGACGCGATGGCGTCCGCCAATGCGACCAGGCGCGCGGCGTTTTCGACGTGAAGGTTTTCGATGAGCTTTCCGTCGACGACGAGCACCCCGCGACCTTCTTTCACGGCCGCCGCATGAGCTTCGATGATGCGGCGGCTAAACGTGACTTCGTCGTCACTCGGCGCAAACGCTTCGTTCGCCGCAGCGAGCTGCTTCGGGTGAATCAGCGTCTTTCCGTCAAAGCCGAGCTCGGCGCCCTGGCGACAGCTCGCGGCAAAGCCGTCCGCGTCCGCGAGGTCGAGGTGCACTCCGTCGAGGATCGCCAGGCCTGCCGCTCGTGCCGCGAGAAGGCACTGCCCAAGGCTCAGAAGGAGCGGCAGGCGCATCGCCGTGTGGGCCGCGTGCAAGTCCTTCGCGAGATCGCTTGTGCCCATCACGAACCCCTCGAGGCGCCCGGTTGAGTCCGCGATTGATTCCGCGTGCAGCACCGCGCGCGGGGTTTCCATCATGCACCAGAGCCTCAGGCCTTGCGGCGCGCCGTGGGCGCTCAGGATCCGCTCGGCGGCCCGCACGTCGTCGGCAGTGTTGACCTTCGGAAGGAGAACGCCGCTCGCGCCGCTCTGGGCCGCCGCAGCCAGGTCGTCGTACCCCCAGGGCGTGTCGAGACCGTTGACCCGAAGAAGGATCTCGCGATGACCGTAGCCGTTTGCGATGGCGTCCGTGACCTGGGTCCGCGCACTCTCTTTCGCGTCCGGAGCGACCGCATCTTCGAGGTCGAGAATGAGACCGTCGGCGTTCAGGGTGCGTCCCTTTTCGAGGGCGCGCGGGTTGGACCCCGGCATGTAGAGGACGGAGCGTCGAGGCGTGGTCATAGCCCGTACGCTTCCTTGAGCTCGGCGTCGGTCTCCGCGAGGCTGCGTGCGAGCTCCACCATGACCTGGCATTGCTTGTAGGTCGCGTCGTCCTGCATCTTGCCGTCGATCATCACGGCGCCCGATCCGTCGCCCATTTCGGCGATCACTCGCAGCGCCCACTTCACCTCGTCGACGGGGGGACTAAAGACCTTCTTCGCGATGCCGATCTGCACCGGGTGAAGCGACCAGGCGCCCACGCACCCGAGGAGGAAGGCGTTTCGAAACTGATCCTCGCAGGCCACGGTGTCGCGGATGTCTCCAAAGGGACCGTAGTAGGGCAGGATCCCGTGCGCGTTGCAGGCGTCGACCATGCGCGCGAGCGTGTAGTGCCAAAGGTCCTGTTGCGCGGTGGTGCGTGGGGCGCCGACGTCTCCGTCGGGATCCGCGCGGACGAGGTAACCGGGATGACCGCCGCCAACGCGGGTTGTCTTCATGCGCCGGGATGCGGCGAGGTCCGCCGGACCGAGGCTGAGTCCCTGCATCCGCGGGCTCGCGCCGCAGATGGCCTCGACGTTGGCGACGCCGAGGGCCGTTTCCAAAATCGCGTGCACCAGGATCGGCTTTCGCAGGTTGTGGCGCGCCTCGAGCTGCGCAAGGAGGCGGTCCACGTAATGAATGTCCCAGGGGCCTTCGACTTTGGGCACCATGATCACGTCGAGCTTGGCGCCGACCTCTCCGATGATCTCCATCACGTCATCGAGAAACCACGGGCTGTCGAGGCTGTTGACGCGGGTCCAAAGCTGCGTCGATCCAAAGTCGTTCGCTTTCGCGATTTCGATAAAGCCTCGGCGGGCTGCTTCCTTGCGCTCAGTCGGCACCGCGTCTTCGAGGTTGCCGAGAAGCACATCCACCTTCGCGGCGATCGACGGCGCCTTCGCGGCCATCTTCGCGTTCGAGGGATCAAAGAAGTGAATCATTCGCGAGGGGCGAAAGGGGATCTCGTGAAGCGGGGAGGGCGCTCCGAGAGCGAGGGGCTGAAAGAAGTCCTTGGGGCTCCGAATCATGCGGGTGCCATAGCAGACGATGACCCCGCGGGCCGCCGCTACTCCTCAGTGCTCGGTCGCAGGGGTTTCCGGAAGAATCCAGCCGTCGCTACGGTGGACGAGCCTTTCGCCTTGCACGACGCCGACAAAACGGAGGTGCGCGTTGTCCTGGCGGAGGTTGGTGACGACGAAGCAATACTCGCCGCTCCTCCGCGCACGAATTCCGCCCGGGCCGGCGGAGACGCTCTCTGGAGCAAAGCCAGCGCCCGGCTCGAGCGTGCGGGTTGCGCTCAGCGAGCCTCCCGCGCGATGCGCTTCCACGAGGGTCGCTGCGGCCTCGCAGCCGTCGTCAACGGAAACCTCGAGCGCGGGAGGTTCCGCCGTTCCGGGGCTGTCGAGCCGGATGAACCACGCTGCGGCCACCGCACGCCAACGATCCTCGCTCCGGTGGTAGAGCTGCGTTGCGTGGTAGTGCACGACCTCCGGTGCCCCGGCCGGCGCATCGACCAGGCGAAGGTCGACGTGGTGGGCGGTCCATGCGTCGTCTCCCGCAACGCCCATTCCGTGCTCCTCCGCGCGAACTTCGACGACCGGCAGCGTCTCGAAGACGCGGGTGACGCCCTCGCTCACGGCTGTTCCGGTGAGAAACGCCGCGTCCACCGGTCCTACGAAGACCGCGCGTTCATCCGCCATGAAGTTGGCGAGAAACTCCTCCGCGCTCCGATCCTCGAGCGCGCGTGCCTGGGCTGCGAAGACGCGTCGAACGTCGGCCTCCGGCCCCGCTTCCGCCCGGGCAGGGGAGGCCTGCCCGGTCGAGGCCTGCCCGGTCGAGGCCTGCTCGGTCGCGAGGGCGGGATCCGCTGGTGCCGTGCTCGTCTGCGCGGTCGCCCCCGCGCCGCAGGCGACGCAGAGGAAAAGACCGAAGAAACGCGTCAACTCGTCGCCATCTCCTTGAGGGACTCCGAAACCCGGAACGTGGGTTCGGTTTTCTCGCGCACCTCGTCGACGGTCACGCCGGGCGCAAGCTCTCGTAGCAGTAGCCCTTCGCTGTCGATGTCGAAAGCGCAAAGGTCCGTGAAAAGCTGGTGCACGCAGCGCACGCCCGTTAGCGGAAGCGAGCACTCGTTGAGGATCTTCTGGTCTCCCTTTTTGGTGACGTGATCCATCATCACGATCACGCGGCGAGCGCCGGCGACGAGGTCCATGGCGCCGCCCATACCCTTGACCATCTTTCCGGGGATCATCCAGTTGGCGAGATCACCGTGCCCGCTGACCTGCATCGCGCCGAGGACGCAGACGTCGATGTGGCCGCCGCGAATCATCGCGAAGCTCTCGGAGCTGTCGAAGAACACACTCCCGTCGATGGTCGTCACCGTCTGCTTGCCGGCGTTGATGAGGTCCGGATCTTCGTCGCCTTCGTAGGGGAAGGGGCCGATGCCGAGGAGGCCGTTTTCGCTCTGCAAAACGACTTCGCGCCCCTCCGGAATGTGGTTGGCGATCAGCGTCGGCATGCCGATGCCGAGGTTGACGTAAAAGCCGTCCTCCATTTCGAGGGCGATGCGCTTCGCGAGCTCGTCTCGAGTCAGTCCCATGATCTCTCCTTAGCTCCGCGCGCGCGTGGTGCGCTGCTCGATGGGTTTTTCGTAGTCGCGGCCGACGATGACGCGCTGCACGTAGACGCCGGGAAGATGAACTTCGTCCGGGTCGAGGGTCCCCACCTCGACCAGCTCGTCGACCTCGACCACGGTGATCTTGCCGGCCATGGCCATCATGGGGTTGAAGTTTCGTGCGGTCTTGCGAAAGGTGATGTTGCCCCAGCGGTCGCCCCGGTAGGCTTTGACGAAGGCGAAGTCCGCCGTGAGCGCTGTTTCGAGAACGAAGTGGCGGTCGCCAAACGCGCGGGTCTCTTTCCCTTGCGCGACCTTCGTGCCGTAGCCCGTCGGCGTGTAGAACGCGGGGATGCCGGCGCCGCCCGCGCGGATTCGCTCGGCGAGGGTCCCCTGCGGATTGAGTTCCACCTCGAGCTCACCGGAGAGGAACTTCTCCGCGAAGATCTTATTTTCGCCCACGTAGGACGAGATCATCTTTTTGACCTGCCCGCTCGCGAGGAGGATGCCGAGACCCTTGTCGGTCGTCCCGCAGTTGTTGGAGATGATCGTAAGGTTCTTGGTGTTCTTTTTGTGCAGCGCGCGAATGAGCGTTTCGGGGTTGCCGCAAAGCCCAAAACCGCCGCTCATCAGGACAGCACCATCCTGAATGTCTGCGATGGCCTCGTCCGCCGAACTGATGACCTTGTCCATGGCGCGGATTAGAGCACATCTGCAAAGAACCCGTCAGCCGATCCTTCCGGGTTCGGTCTAGGGCGCGCTGCCGCCAACGCGCGCGCCGTAGCTCGTCAGCGTGGAAGTCAGCGAAGGGGGGTCTTCGGCGCGTATCTGCGCGCGCGTTCCGCCGAAGAAGACCGCAGCACCGTCGCGCACGGGTACGGCGACCACGATGTCGCTAAGGCCGTCGCCGTTCACATCGCCAACGCCTGCGACCTCGGTTCCGAAGCCGCCTGTTTCGCTACCGCCTTCGGGCATCAACGCCGCCGTCGTTCGAGACGCGCCTCCGAAAAGGACGACGGCGCTGTCCGATCCGGGAGCGCCGATGACGACGTCATCGAATCCGTCGCCGTCCGTATCCCCAACGCCAGCGAGGGAGGTTCCAAACGCCAGCTGACCCGCCATGGCGCGGATGACCTCGGTCGATCCGGCGCCCAGGACAAGGGAGACTGCGCCGTTTCCGTCGCCGGGCGCACCGACGACGTAGTCGCGCAATCCGTCCCCGTCGACGTCGCCCGCGTCGGCGACGGCCGCCCCAAAGCGACCGATGCCTTCGACGGTTTCGATCCGTCGATACTCGCGCGCCCGATCGCCAAAGTAGATCACCACGCGCCCGTTGCCTTCGAAGTCCGGGGAGCCGACGAGCAGGTCGTTGAGTCCGTCGCGGTCGAGGTCGCCGGCGCACGCGAGGGAAGCGCCAAACCCCTGACCCGCGGCCGGTGCAGCAAGGGGCGTGACCTCGAGCGAGTCGGCTTCCGCGCCGTGGAGAATCCATATGCCGCCCGCGGCGCTTTCGCTTCCCACGATGACGTCGCTGAAGCCGTCCCCGTCCAAATCGCAACCGTCGAGGGCGCCGAGCTGATTGCCGACCGTCTGATCGAGGAGGCCGCGAGCGTCGTTGCCGAAGTGCACCTGAACGCCACCGCCGCCGCCGCCCACGGCGACACCGATGTCGCCGAAACCGTCTCCGTTGACGTCGCCAACAAACGAAAGGGCAGCGCCGACTTCGCTGCGGGAACCGGGGAGCGTCCTGCCCGAGGTTGCGATGGTTCCGTCGTCCCGCCCAAAGTGGACCGCAGCGCCGGGCGCGGAGGGTGCGCCTACGATCGCCTCCGCGTCTCCGTCGTCGTCGGCGTCGCCGCGCGCGCCGACAAAGAGGTAGCGGAGTTCGCTCCACGGACCACACATCAAATCGTCGCAGGCGCGCGCTTTCCAGAAGTGGCGTCCCGTGGGAAGTTCGCTGTCCGGTCGCCAGCGGACGCGTGTTCCGACGTCGACGGTTCCTTCGACGAGGGTTTCATCCGTGCAGCTTCGGAACTCCGTCCGGGAGCAGGTGCTCACCACCGAGACTTCGTATTCGGTCGCGGTCACCATGGGCGACCAGCTCAGAATGGGCCGGCCGCCGAGAGAACCCGACCAGGCTTCGTTCGCCGGAGCGAGCTCTTCGAGAGCGGTCGGCGGGACGTAGGCGTCAAAGGCATCAAAACCGGCGTCGACCGCTCCAGCATCGGCCGAGCCATCGCGCGGACCACCGTCGAGTTCGGTCCCCGGTCGGACCGGCGGAAGGTCGTCGATGGTGTCATCGCGACAGCGACCCGCGACGCAGGTTTCGTTCTCGCTGTCGCACACAACATCGCGGCATTGTTCCTCGAGGAAGAGTTCGAGCAAGAGCGTCTGGTGGCGAACAAATCCCACGCGGGCGCTTCGCACGACAACATCTTGAGCGTCGTCGCCACTCCCGTTGCGAGCTGCCGCGCGGACCCGAACGCGACTTCCGACGTTGTTGCCGGGAGGCGTGACGCCGAAGGAAAAGGGAAGCGCCGGGTCACTTCGAAAGACATCGAAATCGCGTTCGAGGGGCGTCGCTCCCGGGTCGTCGAGGTCGGTGACGCTGACGCGAACCACGCGCACGTCCTCCGCTGGCAGGTCGGAGCGAATGACGACGAGAAGCTGCGTTGCGTCGGCTTTGCATCCGAGGAGCAGCAGCGCAGCGAGCATCAGCGCAGTGAGCATCAGGCGCGCGTTCAAAAGACCCACCCCGTACTGCCGCCGGAGGGAGCTTCCTCGCGTCCGGTCAACAGGACTGCGCCGGTAATCACCCCCGCGATGACGACCGCGGTCGCCGCGATGACGGCCCAAAACCAGCCGCGCCGGTAGACAGGCTCGTCGCGGCTCAGCGCGGCTTCCACGTCCATGCGCTCACCAGGAGAGAGCTCGAGCGCGCTTTCGAAGGGTGCGAACTCGTCGCCGGCCTCCACGCGAAGCTGATAGCGCCCGTGGTCGAGCTCGAGCCGCGCTTCGCCGCGTCCTTCTTCGACGCCGTTGATGAGGATCCGCGCGGTCTCTTCGGAGGCGCGGACCATGACGATCGCAGGCTGAGGCGTCAGACGAATGTCGAGGCGCTCGGTCTCCGGCTCGATGGTTCGTTCCTCGCGCTCGTAGCCGACCGCGCGCACGGTCAGCGCATGGGTGCCCGGGTCGACGGCGAGCGTTCGCTCCGGTCCGGAACCGTCCTGATCGTTCCCGTCGAGGGTGAGGGTGGCGTCCTCGGGATCGACGCCGACAGCGACCTGACGAATTGCCCCTCGGGCCTGCTCGATCAGAACGCGCGCCTCCGCACGCTCTCTCGGGTCGCTGGCGAGGGTGACGAAACGCTCGAGGGTTTCGACCGCTTCCCGCATGCGTCCGAGGCGCATCAGCACCGAGGCGACGTTGAAGAGAGTCACCGGCATTTCGGCAACGTCGAGGGACCGACGAAAGGACTCCAGGGCGGGGACCCAGCGCTCTTGTTCGGCGTGGGCCATCCCCTCCTCGAAGTGCTCGCGCGCGGTGGCGTTTTCGGCATCCTGCGCAAAGGCGGGAGCGCTGAAACACACGCCGAGCGCGACGAGCGCACATCGAACGCTCATTCGGACCATCCTCGAAGCTGCGGCAAGCCGCGCATGCTTTCCATGGTCATCGGGACCCGGCGGGGCCGTTCCTCCATGCGGGGAGGCGCCTCGACCATCGTGGGTGCTCCGGCGGGCTCCGGGGCGACGGCCACCGCTTCGTTGACTTCAACCTCGACCGACTCCGCAGGTTCGGCGACGGCTTCCTCTTGGACGGCCTCGAGAGGTTCTGGCGAAGGGGTGTGCTCGGGGTTCGCACGCGTTGGCTCCGCCGGGCCTTCGTCCGCCTCCGCGGAAGAGCGCTGTGACCAATACACGCCGAGGCTGAGGAGGAGGGTCGCGACCAGGCTTGCCACGACCACCGGAAGCCAGCGCTTTGCCGAGGGCGTTGGACGGCGCATCGCAGGCTGTTCGACCGTCGTCGAATCCGGTCCGGGACCTTCCCCCGGCTCGGGAAGTCCGGCCACGCGACCGTCCTGAAGGGGCAGGGTGAGCTTGGCTTTGTCCGCGGCCTCGCGAAGATCGTTGTGGAGTGCTCGGGCGCTCGGATGGCGCTTGGCCCGACGCGCATCGAGGGCTCGGTCGACGACCTTTGCGACCGGGGACGGGATCGACGGGTAGACATCGCGCACCTTGGGTGCACGGTCGCTGAGGATCTTGTTCATCAGCACTGCGGCAGTCGGCGCTTCGAAGGGCATTTGCCCCGTCATCGTTTCGAAGAGGATGACGCCCATGCCCCAGAGGTCGAAGACATGGTCCATGCCCTGCATGCCTTGGGCTTGCTCGGGCGACATGTAGCCGGGGGTTCCAAAGACGCTGCCGGTGGCGGTTAGCTGCGTGGCCTTTTCCGCGAGGATCGGTTTGGCGAGCCCGAAGTCGAGGAGCTTCGGAATCACTTCCCCGTGGTGCCCTTGCGCGAGAAAGATGTTGTCGGGTTTGAGGTCGCGGTGGGCGAAGCCAATGTCGTGGGCGACAGCGAGCGCATCAACGACCGGAAGGAGGATGGCGAGCGCCTCGGGCGGACCAAGATGGTGAATTCGTTCGAGCAGATCCGCGAGCGATTCGCCGCGCAGGAGTTCGAGCACGATGTAGGCGGCGCCGTCGTCGCTCGTTCCGAGGTCGAGAACATCCACGACGTTCGGGTGGTCGAGGGCGGCGGCCGCGCGCGCTTCGCGTTCAAATCGTTTTCGCGCGGTGACGTCCGGAACCAGCTGGTCGCGGAGGAGCTTGACCGCAACGGGTCGACCGGTGGCGGTGTTGGTGGCGCGGTAGACAACGCCCATCCCACCTTCACCCAGCATCGCCTCGAGGCGGTATTTGCCGATCGAGGTTCCGACGCGCTCTTCGTCGGTGAGGATCGGCATGGTGCTCGAAGGTTAGGCGCGTGCCCCGCGGTGGGTCAAATCTGAGGTCGATCGCGCAGCACGTAGCGAACTTCCGACGAAAGCACCGTTTCGCCGAGTTTTAGGGCGTTCATGCACTCCAGAATTTCCATGCCACGGTACGCAAAAGGTTCGCCACGCGGATGCTCGAGGGTGATTCGGTCGCCGTCTTCCTTGCGAACGGCAAAGCGTCGCTGATCCGGTCCGTCCTCCAGGACCTCCTCGACGGCCCGTAAATGGGGGTAGCGATAGCCTCCCCCATGGGGAAGCAGGTTGGCGCCGAGGATGCGTTGACGGACGCCGTGGGTTTCGGCGCGCTCGAGAAAGCCGAGCCGATCGGCAACCTCTTCGGTGAAGTTTCGCTTGGGCCGAACCAAGAACACCGGGAGGTCGGCGGAGATGGTCAGCGGAAACACCGTGCCTTCAGCGAGGTCCGTTTCGTCGAAGACGTAGCATCCGAGGTGCGCTTCGTTGATGCGGGTGAGCCCTTGATGGGTGGCGTTGACCACCGGTGTCCACGCGCCGAAGAGGGCGCTTGCGATGGCCTCTCGACGCGCGTGGTTCCAGCGCTGAATCTTCGCGTAGCTCTCGTAGAACCACCGTCCGTCGTCGCCGTCCAGAATGGAGAGCGTGCCCCACGCGGTTTCGATCACCTGCGCGCGGGCGGCGAGGTCGGGGTCTTTGTCGTAGTACATCCCGCAGCCAAAGGGCGAGCTGCCGCGATGCTCGTGACCACTCGAGTGCATCACGAAATAGGTTTCGCCTTCCGCCGTTTCACAGACGTCGAGGAAGTGATTTCCTTCGTTGAGGTCGTACTCGATCGGAATGCCTTCGACCTCGAGCCCGTCGCGGACGAGGATTTCGGCGCGCTTTGAGACCTCGTCGTAGGCCGGGGTCTCGTCGAGTTTGCCGACCAGCATGCCGCAGCCGTTCGACTTGATGTCGAGGACGGCAAAGTCCCCGGTCCAGCGGATCCGTCCGCCGTAGCCGAAGCCCTGCTCCCACCGTTTGGTGTTTCGGGTGACCGTCGCGTCGGGGGCGCCGACAAAGGTTGCGTCCTCCGGAAGCCCGAGCGCTCGCTGGGCCGCGTGAATCTTCGCGATGCCATAGGGCATATTTGCGGCGCAAAGCTGCTCGCCAACATCACCGACGCCCGCGAGAAAGCAGTGCTCCCGGGCGCGCTCAAGACGCGATTCATCGTTCATGCTTAGAAGGACCAGCGAGAGGAGAGGGCGGCGCCGCCGCGGGTCGGGCCGCCACCGATGCCCTCGAAGCGAAGGCCGGAGGTCGGCTCCTCGGCGACGGCTTCTTCTGCGACGAGGCGATCCCGAAGATCCTGATAGGCGCTCCAGCGTCGTTCGGCGTCCGAGCGCGAGACCAGCCCGATGAGGCCGCTGATGATCGAGATGCCCGAGCCGATGATCACGAAGTAGTCGAAGGGATCTTCAAGCTCGAAGTCGTTGGGCGCGAGGTAGAGCGGAATGACGGCGGCGCCCACTGCGATGTTCAGGCTCGCGTCGAGAACCCGTCCAAGGCGTGTGCGTCGTGCGAGTTCGCGGAGCGCGTCTTCGCCAAACGCAAGCCGTGCCTCGACTTCAGCGAGGGTTCCCATGGGCAGGTGCGAGAACGCGATGGCTGCGCGGGATGCGTTTGGTCGAAGCGAAAGGTCGATCAGACCGCGGGCGACGTTTGCGCCGCCCCACACGAGGAGGTAGCTCGCGAGCTGGCGGTCCTCGGACCACTGCCACCCGGCAACGCCCACCGAAAGCCCACCGCTGACGAGGGAGAGAACCCCATCGAGGACGTTGTTGCCACCTCGTGCGGCGAGCGCCTGAAGACTTCCGTCGAGGACGCGAAGACGAGTCGCGGTGCGGCTCGGAATGCGAACGTCGGGGTTGTCACTGCGGGTCGCGCGGGTCTGTGCGGAGGGAGCGGCATAGCGAGGCGCGGAGTAGCCGCTCGTCGGCGGCGGCGGCACATCGCGAAGGCCAGGTGGAGGCGCGGCAGGACGGCTGCCGTCGCGGGCGGTCGGCGCGGCAAGGCCACCGGCGGTCTCCGCAGATTGTGCGAGCACGGGGTGCGCGAGGACACCGGCTGCAAGCAAGACCGTCAGTCGGGTTAGCGAACGCATACTTGCAGTATAGGGCGGCAACTTGAAACTCAAACCCCGCCTGCGTTTTCGAGGGCTTGAAGAGCTTGGCGAGCACGGGTTTCGTCGGGGGCGAGGCGAAGCGCAGCTTTGGCTTCTTCGCGGCGACCCTGCGCCAGAAGCGCCAAACCGAGCAGGGTGGATTGCGCGGGGGATGGCGCCGCTCGCCGCACGCTCTGTTCGGCAAGCGCGGGCTCGCCGAGCTGGAGCGCTGCCTCCGTGTGGCGAAAAATGTCCGCGTCTTCGCCTTCGTCCGCCAGCTCGGCGTAGAGGTGAAGCGCTTCGCTCCCACGTCCGGTCGCCAGGAGACTCCCGGCAAGA
Organism: Myxococcota bacterium; assembly: GCA_039186435.1. Lineage (GTDB taxonomy): Bacteria > Myxococcota_A > Polyangia > Polyangiales > Houyiibacteriaceae > JALVDI01. The sequence continues at coordinate 14,409 of JBCDAA010000121.1, forward strand.
TCGACCCGAAGGTCGTGATCGCCAGGACGAATCTGAAGCAGTTCATGAAGGAGCCGGACCGCGCGACGAGGTCGACCTTGCGCGACGAAGACGGCGGCGAGGTCCTGGCCGATGGCGGTGTCTTGGGGATAGGAACGGCGCGCGCGTTCCAGGGCGGCTTCGGCGAGGTCCAACCGACCGATCTCGACGGCACGCGCGGCGAGAAACCGAAGGCTCATCGCCCCGTCGCGATCCTGAAGGCCGGAAGGCATGGTGCGGATGGCGGTGGCGACGTCGCCGAGCAGGAGGTGAGACCACGCCAGCGCCTTCCCCACTCCGCGGCGTTCGTCGGCATCTCGCGGGGTTGTTTCCGGGGCGGCTTCGATCACCCAGCGTGCATCGCTCGCTTGGGGGCGGTCCCGTCGAAGAAGCGGAAGAGCCGCGGCGATCGCGCGGGCGTCGGTGGGATCGCGACTCACGCAGCGACGAAGGAGCCGACGCCCCTGCCGATGACGACCTTGGTCGAGCGCCTCGATTCCCTGTGCCAGCCAGCGATCAACGCGTGCATCGGCGCTCGCGACGGAACTCCCAAGAACGGCAAGGGGCGAGAGAACCAGCAAGAGGGCGAGGCGCCGCATCGCCCCTAGGGTAGGGCCAGTTGGAGAGCTGCGCTTGTGCACGCCCTCGCAGTGTCCCGGACCTCGGAAAAGGGTCCAGCTATCGTTCGGCGAAAGGGATCAGGTCCGCCCCGGCGACCAGCGGAAAGGGGCAGCTCTCTTGGACGTCGCGAGCCGACACGCCCACCGCGACCTCACGCACGCGCCAGCGCCCCTCGAAATCGAGGACCCCAAGAGGCATCAGCAGGCGATCGACGCGGGTGCCCATGGGCTCCGCTGGAACAAAGGGAAGGGCGCGCGCGATCGCGACGACCCGCGTCGCACGCTCGAGGGGAATCTCGCAGCGACCGCCTTCGCCGATCGTGCCGACGTCGAGAAGCGCGACTTCCCCCTCGGGGTCGTGCGTTAGACCCAGCTCCTCCAGGCCCGGTCCGACGAAGGTGCGCAGCGTGCCCGCCTCGGCGACGAGGCGGCGAAGAAGGACGGGGAGTTCGATCATCACTCGCGCTGTCGAAACGTCAGAACGACGCCTTCGTTGGAGACCGCGACTTCGCGGCGGGTCATGAGGTCGTGCCGATTGCAGTCCTGGAGTCGCACGTCGTAGGTGCCGGCCGGAATCTCCCAGTCGCGGCCGCCACCGGGGAGAACGACTTCCGTCGCTTCCAAGCGATCCGGTCCCCAGGCGTCGTTTTCTTCCGTGGAGAAATAGACGTAGCAGATGGTTTCTTGGGAATGGTTGCGCAGCAAAAAGACGATCCCTTCGCGCGCTCCAGGGGTTGTTTCATTGGGACCGCGCGAAATGCAGGCGCCCGCGAGCAAAAGTAGGAGTGCGGCTCGGGCGCCGCTCATGCCGCCATCAACGCAACAAAACGCTCGAAGAGGTAGCGAGAGTCGTGCGGGCCGGCCGCCGCTTCCGGGTGGTACTGAACGCTGAACGCCTTCTTGTCGTCGCGCGCGATTCCCATGCAGGTGCCGTCGTTGAGATGCAGATGCGTCACCTTGGCGTTGTCCTTGAGCGTGTCGAGGTCGACGGCGAACCCATGGTTTTGCGTGGTGATTTCGATGCGTCCCGTCGCGAGGTCTTTGACGGGCTGATTGAGACCGCGGTGCCCAAACTTGAGTTTGAAGGTGGAGGCGCCGAGCGCGTGCGCGAGCATTTGATGGCCCAGGCAAATCCCAAAGATCGGACGCTGCCCGAGGAGCGAGCGTACGGTCTCGATGACATCGACGACGGCTGCGGGGTCACCGGGGCCATTCGAAAGAAAGATGCCGTCCGGGTTGAGCGCGAGGATCTCGGCGGCGGAGGTGCGCGCTGGCACCACCGTGACGCGACATCCCGCATCGACGAGGCAGCGGAGGATGTTTCGCTTGATGCCGAGGTCGACGCAGACCACGTGGTGCGAAGCCTGGGCGAGGCCGGGCCCCCAGGTTCCCGTCCCTTCGGTCCACTCGAAGGGCGCATCGGTTGTGACGTCCCCTGTGAGGTTGCAGCCGGTCATCGGCGGCGCCTCTTCCGCACGACGGCGAAGCGCGTCCACGCTCTCGGTCCCCACGGCCGCCATCTGCGCGCCTTGATCGCGGATGTGGCGCGTTAGCGCGCGCGTGTCGATGCCCTCGATGCCGACGATGCTGTGCTCGACGAGGTACGCGTCGAGGGTCTGTTCCGCACGCCAAGAGCTCGTCCGCCGGGCGAGTTCGTGCATGACGAAGCCGGAGAGAAAGGGCCGACGCGCCTCGGGGTCCTCCGGGTTCACGCCGGTGTTGCCGATCTGCGGTGCGGTCATGGTGACGATCTGGCCGCAGTAGGAAGGATCGGTGAGCACCTCCTGGTAGCCGGTCATGCCTGTCGTAAAGACGGCTTCCCCGATGGCGACGCCCGGGGCACCGACGGCCTGGCCTCGAAAGTGCGTGCCGTCCGCCAGGACCAAATGCGCTTCACTCATGCTGCTACCTCGCGGTGAAAGACGACGTTTCCGCCAACGACCGTCATGCGGGCGCCGCCTCGTACTTCGTTCCCATAGAGCGGGGTGTTGTGCGACTTCGATCGCAACGCGTCTCGAGTCATGGTCCACCCTAGCGCAGGATCGACAACGGTCAGGTCGCCGCGTTCACGGGGCTTTCCGAGGACCTCGAGGGGCCCCTTGGTGAGGGCTTCGATCGCGCGACGACGCGGAAGCTCGCCTGCTTCGACGAGCCCAAGGACGAAGGGAAGCGCCTGCTCGAGGCCGACCATTCCAAAGGCGGCTGAGTCAAACTCGCAGTCCTTTTCGAGCTGGGTATGAGGCGCGTGGTCGGTCGCGATGCCGTCGAGGGTGCCGTCGCGAAGTCCTTCGAGCAGCGCCTGCCGGTCGCTCTCTTCCCGAAGGGGCGGAATCACCTTGGCGGTGGTTCGGTAGCCTTCCACCGCCGCGTCGGTGAGCACCAGATGGTGCGGGGTCACATCGGCCGTAACCCGCACGCCACGCGCCTTGGCTTGGCGGATCAGGTCGACCGCGCCCTGACTCGACACGTGAGCGATGTGAAGACGCGCGCCGGTGAGCTCAGCGACCCGCAGGTCCCGGGCGACGGCGACGTCTTCGGATTCCCGCGGGCACCCTCGAAGGCCGAGGCGTGTCGAAACCGCGCCCTCGTGGACCTGGGCGCCTTTGGTGAGCTCCGGCTCCTCGCAATGCTGCATCAAGACCAGCCCAAAGGTGCTCGCGTACTCGAGGGCTCGACGGAGAAGCCCCGCGTCGGTGACGGGTCGGCGATCATCGGTCACGCCGACGATCCCCGCTTGTTGGAGCTCGGCCATCTCGCAGAGTTCGCGGCCCTGCATGCCCTGCGTGATCGTTCCGAAGGGCCAGAGCCGTGGACCCCCGAGGGCACTCGCGCGAGCGAGAAGCGATTCGGTCACGACCGCGGTGTCGTTCACCGGTTTGGTACCCGGCATCGCACAGACGGCGGTGAAGCCCCCGGCCGCAGCGGCGGCGAGTCCAGAGCGAAGGTCTTCCTTGAACTCCTCACCCGGATCGCGAAGGTGAGTTCGTAAGTCGATCAGGCCAGGAACGATCCAGCAGCCGGAGACGTCATGCGCTTCGCCTTCGGCCGGCGCTCCCGTAGAGAGTCTCTCGAAGTGGTCTTCTCCAACGACGACATCGGCCGCCCCTTCGAACTCGTCGAAAGGGTCGAGGACCAGGCCGCCGCGGAGGACGAGCATCGGAGGGCCAGTTACGTGAGGGGAGGGGATCAGTCAATCCCCTCGACCTCAGCCAGTCTTTTCGAGCTCGTCCAGGTCTTCCGGTGCGTCCACGGTGCCGACGGAAGACTCGAGAATGTCCTTCTCTTTCTTCTGCTGCACGCGCTTCTTCATCGTGACGACCTTCCGGTAGAGCGACGCGAATTCCTTGTTGCGCGTCGCCATGCTCGGCGTGCCACCGCGCAGGAGCGTCTGAAGGATGAACTCGAGGACTTGAATCTCACCCTCGGAGAAGCTGTTGCTGATGCGCATAAAAACGATCTACCAGCTGGCACCAGACCTGACAATCGATGAGCTGCCATGTAGGGCCACAGCAGGTCATGTCATTTGGCCGCAATGCGGCTAACTGTCTGATATTTATGCGAGATCGCCAACAGAGAATTCAACCTCGGTTCGAGTCCGGTCGTGTCGCGATCGCTACGGATCACAAGCGATCCGTTGACAAGCGTTTTCGATACGTTTGCAACTCATTGAGATCGCGGATGATCCGGGTCGATCGCGATACGGCGGATCGCGATTGATCCGATCGTTCGGTCGGGGGCGCGCGTAACTTACTGAAATTCAGTAAGAAAAGTCGGTTGTATCCCGCTTTTGGAACGCGCCGCCCGGAACGCAGTCCGCCGTGAACGACCGTGGGAGCGATTGGAAGACGTCGACGAGCGCATCAAAGGTGAGCCGGCGAACCCTCGCTTCGGGTCGCGGACCTCGAGCCAATAGCGCCGCTTCGGCGTAGAACACCTGGGTGACGCCTTCCGCATCCACCAAGCTCAGAAGTCGTCGTCGGTCAACTCACCGAGGAGCACGCCGGTCCCGCCATCTCGAGCGCCTGAGGCCACTGATCATCCGTTTCCTCGGCAGCGCGTTCTCCGCCCCCAACCTCGTAGAAGAGTTTGTATCGGGTCAAAGGTTGTCAGCGGCCGTCACGCGCACGACCTCGTCGACGGTGGTCGTGCCCTCGACCACCTTGGTCAGGCCACTCATTCGCAGGGTCTTCACGCCTTCGCGGATCATCTCGTCCTTGAGTTCCGCCGTCGAACACCCCTGAAGCACCATTTCCTTGAGACGGTCTGTGAAGGGCATCACCTCGTAGAGCGCGATGCGTCCTTTGTACCCGGTGTTGTTGCACGTACGGCAGCCGGCTCCCTTGAACGTCTTGACGTTGGGGAGCTCTTCTTTTCGAAAACCGAGGTCCAGGAGCGCTTGCTCCTCGGTCGTGATCTCCGTCCGGCAGTCCGCGCAGATTTTCCGCGCGAGACGCTGGGCGAGAACGAGGTTGACCGACGCGGTGACGAGGAAGGGCTCGACGCCCATGTTCAAGAGGCGGGTTACTGTGCTCGGTGCGTCGTTCGTGTGCAGCGTCGAAAGAACCAGGTGGCCCGTCAACGCGGCCTTGACCGCAATCTCTGCCGTTTCGAAGTCACGAATCTCGCCGACCATGATGATGTCGGGGTCCTGACGAAGGAACGAGCGAAGCGCGGCGGCGAAGTTGAGGCCAATGTCCTCGTGCATCTGCACCTGGTTGATGCCGGTGAGGTTGAACTCGACCGGATCCTCCGCGGTGCTGATATTCGTTTCGCTGTCGTTGAGCTCCGAAAGCGCCGAATAAAGCGTCGTCGTCTTGCCTGACCCGGTCGGGCCCGTGACGAGCACCATGCCGTAGGGCTGGTGAATCTGCTCCTGGAAGTTCTTGAGGGCGACCTCCTCAAAGCCCAGTTTCGTCATGTCGAGCTGGAGATTCGACTTGTCGAGAAGACGAAGAACGATCTTTTCGCCCCAGAGCGTCGGGAGCGCCGAGACGCGAAAGTCCATCTCGCGGCCCTTGCCGAGCTTGAGTTTGATGCGGCCGTCCTGCGGCAGGCGGCGCTCCGCGATGTCCAGCGACGCCATGATCTTGAGGCGCGAGGCGAGGGCGCTCTTGAGCCGAAAGGGGGGCGCCATCTCTTCGTGGAGCACCCCGTCCACGCGGTAGCGCACGCGAAGCGACTTCTCGTAGGGCTCGACGTGAATGTCGGAGGCGCCCTTCTTGATCGCGTTCAGGAGAATCGCATTGCAGAGACGAACGACGGGCGCGTCCTCCGTGGAGCGCTCGAGGTCGACGAGGTTGACGTCCTCCTCGTCGCCGACGGCCTCGATGTCTTCCTCATCGAAGCCGTCCATGATGTCGTCGTAGTCAATCTCGGGGGCGGCGTAGGCGCGCTCGATGGCGGCCATGATCGCGCTCTCGGAGGAGACGACGGGCTCGACGTTGTAGCCCGTGAGGAACTTGATGTCGTCGATCGCGTGAAGGTTGGAGGGGTCGGCCATCGCCACGATGAGCGAGGACCCCGCCCGCGAGACGGGAATGATCTTGTGACGCTCGCAAACGTCCGCCGTGATGAGCTTGAGGACCTCCTCGTCGATGTCGTACTCGCTCAGGTCGATCGCCTGGACGCGATACTGCTGACTCAGGAACTCGGTAATTTCCTGATCTGAGATGAAGCCCATCTTGGCCAGCGCGTAGCCGAGGCTGACTCCCTCGCGCTTCTGGCTTTCCTGGGCAGCTCGCAGCTGCTCCAGGCTAATCCGCTTCGAACGGACAAGTAGCTCCCCAAGTCGGTTGCTCATGCTTCTCCAATCGTCACGGAGCATTCCGCTCCGGCGGCAAACGATATCATACGCGACGTCCACAACGAGTGCGCTAAGCTCCCGAATGTGAGTCTGATGCGGCGACTCCTGAGCGGTGCGTACCGGCGCGCTCGGCGAGCGGAAGGGCGCGGGGACTATCGGGAGGCGGCCGCCCTCTACGCCGAAGCCGATATGCCCGACGAAGCGGCCAAGGCCCTTCTCTTTCACGCTGCGCGCGCGAAGGGCACCGAGGAGCGTCTCGCGGCCTATCACGACGCGCTTCGATGGCTCGATGAGGATCATCCGCGTCGGCTTGAGGTGGAAGCGCAGATCGGACTCACGATTTTGGACGGAGCGCAGGAACACGGCGCCCACACGGCGGAGGAGAAACGCCAGCTCCGGGATGCCGCGGCCCGTCTCGAACGCGCCGGCAAAGAAGCGGATGCGGCGACGGCGTACGAAATCCTCGGTCAGACCGACGACGTTGCGCGCTGTCTGCAGGCGGCGGGCGAGGTCGAGCGGCTCGAGGCGCTCCTCGAAGAGACCACCGAGCAGTCGCGCATCGAGCGAAAGCTGCGGCGGCTCATTGCGGACTACGAAATGACCATGGCGGTGGGTGCCCGGGACGATGCGCGCGAGGCGCTGAAGGAAGCGCTCGACGTGGCCCCGAACGATCCGGGCGTGGCGGATCTGCTCCGGCGTTTTGAAGCCCGCCTTCTTCCGCTTCGGCAGCTCACGCTTCGCGTTGGAGACCGGGAGCGTGTGTTTGTGGGAAGTGACTCCGTCGAAGTGGGGCGCGACGCCGACGTGGTGGTCCGCGGCGCCTCGGTTTCAAGGCGGCATGCGCGCGTTTCGATGCGCGACGGCGCGGTGGTGATTCGCGATCTGGACAGCCGAAACGGCACCTTGGTCCGCGGGGTGCCGATTCACGGTGAGCTTCAGGTCGAGGGCGCGACGGAGATCGGACTCGGCGACGACGTGACGGTTCGGGTGGTGCCGACGCCGGCCGGGCTCGAGGTCGAGGTGCTCGAAGGTCTCGATCGCGGGCGCTACGTGGTCGCGGGAACGGGACCACTTCGTACCGAGGGACTTCCCGCGACGGTGCAGTTCCCCGCGGGGCGCGCGGTGCTCGAAGCGGACTCGCGGGTGA
>JBCDAA010000122.1:0-21937 GCA_039186435.1 Myxococcota bacterium
CTTCACGCTCCTTGTCGCTCAACCCGGTGCCGGCGTTGAACCGCGTGCCGTCTTCCAGCTCGAGAATCAGCGCACCGGTGCGCCCTTTGTGTTTGCCTTTGCCCGGCACATAGCCGACGACAACACCTTCCGCGTCGTGAAAGGTCTTAACCTTGAGCAAGGTGGACGAACGGCCCGCGACGTACTTCGACCCTGGCTTTCGAAGCATCAAGCCTTCGCCGCCGAGACCTTCCACGCGCGCGAGTTCTTTACGCAGGTGCGCCAGACCCTCGCAGGGCTCCTGCGCGAGCGCCGACGCGTACGAAAGGCCCTCAAGGCGCTTTCGCGCGACTTCCATCCGCTCTTCGAAGCTCCCCTTCTCCCCAGGGGCGTCGAAGACCACGTAGCGAACCTCCTTCCAGTGGTCGCTGCGATCCTGCCTCCGCACGATGCTCACGGTGCGCTGAAACTCCTGACGTCCGACCCAGAGTTCACCGTCGAGAGGCTCATCCCCGAGCTCGTCGACAAACCAGTCCGGCGCATGAAACTCATTTCCGAGACGAGACAAGAACGTCGTCCCATTCCAGTACGCCCGCACTCCGTCGAGCTTTTCACTCATCCACCAGCCGGTGAGATCGACGTCGTTCTCCCACTTGTGCGCGAGGAGGAGCGGGGGCTTCTTGGCTTCTTTGGCCGCATCTGCAGCGCTCGTCTTCTTGCTCGGCGTGAAGTGTGCTCCGACGCGCGCCTTTTCCGCCTCGTCCCCTCGCAGGCGCTTGAGGTGCTTGCAGCTACGTTTCTCGATGGGCGCACCCTGAAACGCCCAGGCGGGGCAGGTGCAGCTGTAGACGCCGCCGGTGTTTTTAAGCGTGTAGACCGCGCTCCCTGATCCCTTCATTTCGATGGATTCGCCGTCCGCCAGGTCCTTCGGGAATTCGCTCATCAGGGGATTCTACGCTCACGGACCGCGCTATACCCCGGGCATGCTCGCAAAATCGCATCCGCTCGCGCGGCTTTTGACGTACGCGAAAGGCTACCGGCGCAGGGTTCGGGTCGCGGTCGCCTGTTCGGTGCTCAACCAGCTCTTCGATTTGGCACCGCCTTTCCTGATCGGTATGGCCGTCGACATTGTTGTGCGGCGGGAAACGTCGCTGATCGGCGAGCTCTTTGGGCTGCAGGATCTCACGCATCAGCTCATTGCCCTCGGGGTGCTCAACGCGGTCATCTGGATTCTGGAGTCGGCGTTCGAGTATGCGTTCAAGGTTCTTTGGCGCGGGCTCGCGCAGGATATTCAGCACGATGCACGCCTGAGCGCCTGGGCCCATGTGCAGCGCCTCGACATGAGCTGGTTTGAGGACCGCTCGACGGGCGGGCTCATGGCCGTCCTGAACGACGACGTGAACCAGCTTGAGCGTTTTCTTGATCGTGGCGCGAACGACCTGATTCAGACGACGACGACGGTCCTCACGGTGGGCGCGACGTTCGTGATTCTTGCGCCGACGGTGGCGCCGCTCGCGTTTCTGCCGATTCCGCTGATTCTCTGGGGGTCGTTCCGCTTTCAGCGACGTCTTGAGCCGCGCTATGCGGCGGTCCGCGAGCGTGCGGGCGCCCTCAACGCGACGCTCGCGAATGACCTCGGTGGGATCGCAACGATCAAAGCGTTCTCTGCCGAGGCGCGTGAGGTCGAACGCGTGCGTCAGGAGTCGTCGGCGTACCGAAAGGCGAATGAACGAGCGATCGCGGTGAGCTCTGCGTTCGTGCCGCTAATTCGAATGGCGATTCTGGTTGGTTTCACGGCGACGCTTGTGCTCGGAGGCTGGGTCACCCTTCAGGGAGGGCTCGAGGTGGGTACCTACAGCGTCATGGTTTACATCACGCAGCGCCTTCTTTGGCCGCTGACGCGTCTCGGGGAGACCTTCGATCTCTATCAGCGCGCGATGGCGTCGACGCGGCGGATTCTCGATTTGCTTTCGATGAAGCCGGCGATCCAGCCCGGCGAAGAATCGCTCGATCAGGTCGATGGAGAGATCGAGTTCGATGACGTGAGCTTTGGGTACGGGGATGGCCCCGATGTTCTGCAGCGCTTGAGTTTGAAAGTCCCCGCGGGCGAGACGCATGCGATCGTGGGGCCGACGGGTTCGGGAAAGAGCACGTTGGTAAAGCTTTTGCTGCGTCTTCATGAGGTGCGGTCGGGCGCCGTGCGAGTCGACGGTGTGGACGTTCGCGACCTCGCGTTTGACAGCCTTCGAGGGGCGACCGGACTTGTCGCCCAGGACGTGTTTTTATTTCACGGGAGCGTTCGCGAGAACGTGGCTTACGGAAAGCCCGACGCGAACGATGTCGCGCTCGAAGAGGCCGCGCGGGGTTCGGAGGCGATCGACTTTATTGAGGCGCTTCCGCAGGGCTGGGAGACAGTGGTCGGCGAGCGTGGACAGAAACTCTCAGGAGGGCAGCGTCAGCGCCTTTCGATTGCGCGCGCGATTCTGAAGGACCCCGCGATCTTGGTCCTCGACGAGGCGACCAGCGCCGTCGACAACGAAACGGAGGCGGCGATCCAGCGCTCCCTCGAGCGGGTTGCGCGCGACCGGACGACCTTTGTGATCGCGCATCGACTGAGCACCATTCGAAATGCCGATCGAATTCACGTTCTTGATGGAGGACGCGTCGTCGAAGCGGGGACGCACGACGAACTCCTCGCGCTGGGCGGAAGCTATGCGGGACTCTGGAAGGTGCAGACCGGGGCGCGTTAGGGGATGGCCAAGAGCTCGACGTCGAACACGAGCAAGCCGGAGGGACGTCCACCACCAGCGTTGTTACCGTAGGCGAGTTCCGCGGGAATCCAGAAGCGACGCACTTCCCCGACGCTCATGAGCTGAACCCCTTCGGTCCATCCGGCGATGACGCCGTTCAAGGGGAACGTTGCGGGGCGGCCGCGTTCGTAAGAGCTGTCGAAGAGCGCGCCGTCGGTTGTCCATCCCGCGTAGTGAACTTGGACGCGGCTGGTGGCTCTTGGATAGTTCACCCCGTCGCCGGGGCGCAGCATGTGGCTCGCGAGGCCGCTCGGTGTGGTTTCGGCGTAGGCGGGTGGGGCGGCGACGTCGATTGGGGTTTCGTTCGGGTCGCGGTTCGGGTCGTAGACCGGTCCCGAGGTAGACGGTGGGATTTCGACGGGGTCGCTCGCGACGGGTTCAGAGGATCCCACGCTTACGGGTTGTTCCGGTGACTCCGGGTCCGACGAACATGCGAAGAGGACGCAGAGGAGGAAAACGTGGGGCAGTCGAATCATGCCGCGGAGGCTACCTCGATTTGTTGACGCCTGCTGCGGCGATGATGAGCTTGCGGATCGCGGGGACGGGCGGCGTGTCGAGGTCGCGGTAGACGTCGAGCATGTCCACGCCGTGGAGCGCGAAGTCGACGCAGAAGTACGCGAGGCGGATCCAAGGGCGCTCGGCAAGTGGGACGTCCTCGAAGGCAGCGTCGGCGGCGTCTCGGGAGCCTTTGCCTTCGGCCCACGCGAGGAGGTGGGCGAAGCGTTCGGTCTCGCGGCTTGGAAGTGCGCTGTGGATGCACGCGAGGGTGGACGCCGGGCCGAGGAGCCGGACCGAGAGTGCGACGAGATCGAGCGGATCCTCGCAGCTCGCCAGGTGGGTTCGGAGCCGGGACTCCCAACCGCGCGTGCGGTCTTCGAGCAGGCCTCGCGTGTCCATGGCGCGGTGTACCACCCCGCGTCGCCTGATTCTTCAGAGACAAAATCAGCCTACCTAAGTTTATTGACTTGCTGAACGAAGTCACTTTGGTTGATGGCCGAATGTCAATAAAAGCAGGTGGGCTACTATTTGCAGCTCCTGGACGTTGGAATCGTTGGGGTTTTGGACTGTAAGCCTTTCACGCTTCGCGCGTTGCCTTGGTGGAGGTCGAAATGCGCGTTGGTTTCAGCTGGTCGTTCGCCGTGATGCTTGCCGTCGCCTGCGGCGGCGAATCCTACCCGCGTTCGGAGGCGCGCCCGGAGGAGGCCATGGTCGCGGCCGGTGGCGAAGCTTCTTCGATCGACGGCGGGGGGTCCGGTCCGCAGACCTGGCGACGGGTGACGTCGGCACCGCGCTTCGCGACCGTTTCCCTCGGTGGCGGTGAGACGCTCGAGCTACGCCAAGTCCAAGTACGCGTCCAAGTCGACGGCCTCCGCGCGCGAACGATCGTCGATCACATCTTCTTCAACCCGCACAGCCGCACCATCGAAGGGACCTTTCGCTATCCCCTTCCGTCCGAAGCCAGCGTCTCCTCGTACGCGATGTATCTCGGCGCGGGTAACGGGCAGCCGGACTTCTTCGACAGCGAGGTCCAGCTCCCGACCACGCCCGGCTTCAACGACATCCTTCAGCAGATCGATCCCCAAGAATGGGGCGAGCTTCGTGTCGGCCGCATCGTCAAACAGGCACAAGGCCGCGAAGTCTACGAGAACGTCACGCGTCGCCGCATCGATCCGGCGCTCGTCGAAGAGGTCTCCCCGAACTCCTTCGAAGCGCGCGTCTTTCCGATTCAGGCGAACGGCTATCACCGCGTTATCGTTTCCTACGATCAAACCCTCGCCCGCGTAGAGCGCGACCTCGAGTACCTCTTCCCCGTTCCCGCCGGCGACCTCGAGTCGTTTTCCTTCGAACTCACCGCGAACGCCGACCTCGCCCCGAACGCTCGAACGACCGGCGACTTTGGCGAGGTCTCGCAGGCTCTCGAAGCGGGGCGTCACGAGTTTGGCCTCGCGCTCACGGGAGAGACCCAACAAGGAACGCTCGCGTTTCGCTTTTCTGCGCCCGACGGTCCAGAGGTCCTCGCCGGACGCCACCCCGAACGCGACGAAGGCCACGTTCTGATTCGCCTCCACGGCGACGCGCGGTTGCCCGCCGCAGGAGCCTACGCCTCTCGCGCAGTGTTTCTCCTCGACACGTCTCTGTCCGAAGAGCCGGATCGATTCAACCTCGACGTCGCGCTCCTCAACGAGATCCTGACGCGCTCGCCCGCCATCGAGGAGTTTCAGGTCATCACCTTCGACGCCGGCGCCCGACGCCTTCGCTCTCGGTGGACCCGCAACAGCAATCGCGGCCGCGCGGAAGTTCGAGACCTCCTGGACGACGTCCTCCTTGAAGGCGCGACCGATCTCAGTGCGGCCCTCGATGAACTCGCAGCGGTTGTCGGCGAGCGCGAAGCGGACGTCTTTCTTCTCACAGACGGTGCTCTCAACTGGGGCGACCGCTCCACGGAGTCGCTCCTTCGCCGCGCCCGCGCGCTCTCCAACACGCGGATCTTTGCGTATCGAACGGGACTCGGCGCCGAAAACCTCAGCCTTCTTCGCTCCCTCGCCCAGGGCGGCGTCTTCAACTGCGTGTCGACGTCGAGTCTTCCGGGCTGCGGCGTCGCGCATCACGGCGCGGGCCTGGCGCTGGAGCGAATCCAACTCGTTCCTGAAAGCGCCGAAGGCGCAGGGTCCGACATCGTCGTCGCGGGCGGCATGAGCACCTTTACGCGAAGTAGCGAACTCGTGCTCGCGGCGCGACTCGACCGCCCGGGCCGTGCGCGACTGGTCCTCGAGGGCAAGGTGCAAGGACAGCGACGGGTTCTCGTCTACCCTGTCGACCTCACGCCGCGGAGCCCTCTCGCGTCGCGGGCCTGGGCGGAGCTCGCGATTCAGCATCTCCTCGCGAGCGACGACGAAGGCCTCGAGGAGCTCGCGGTTGCGATGAGTCAGCACTACCGCATTCCCACGCGGCTCACGTCCTTCCTGGTCCTCGAAACGGACGCGGAATACGAGCAGTACAATCTCGAGGGAGCGCGCCAGGCGCAGCAAGGGCGCGACATCGCCACGCTTACGCGCCTTGCCGTCCCGTCGGAAGTTCCGACGTCGTTTGCGCGTCTCCAGCGCGCGCTTCGCGACGGCCAACACCATCACCGGCTTACGCCCGACCTCGTGCAGCAGCTCTATTCACGGATACAGCCACCGGGCGAGTTTCTCTCCAGGCGGCTCGCAATCCCCCTTGGCGAAACTTCGGACGGCGGCCGCCGCTATCGGCGTTCGCGCGATCATGATCCAGAGCACGCCGAGATCTACCGGACGGAGGCAGCTCGCCGGCAGGACGAGGGCGAACTCCCCCTCGCGATTCGCGCGCTTTCAAGCGCCGTCGAAAACGCGCCCCGCAATGCCGAGATCGCGCGCATGGTGGCGTACACCCTCGACGGCTGGAATGCGGACGCGGAAGCCGCCGAGCTCTTTCTCGGGGTTCTCGAGCAGCGTCCGTACGAGCCGCAGAGCTACCGCGATCTTGCGAACGTGCTTTGGACGCGTCACCCGGGCGTGGCTGCGCTGCTCTTCGAGGCGGTTCTTTCCGGCACCTGGGACAACCGTTTTGTCGGTGTCGTCGACATCGTTCGCGAGGAGTACGCGCTCTTCGTACGCGCGGTCGCGCGCCAGTCGCCGGGAAGCCCGCTCGCTCGCTTTCTCTACGAGCGCCAGCAGGTTCGGCAGCTTCGCCTTCCGGAAGCGGATCTTCGGGTGACGATGACGTGGAACACCGACAACACCGACATCGATCTCTGGGTGACCGATCCGGACGGCAACGAGTGCTACTACGGCAACCGGCGGGTCCCGAGCGGCGGCGAGCTCCTCGAAGATGTCACGCGCGGCTTTGGTCCGGAGCGCTTTCAGGCGGTGGACGCGGACGAGGGCACGTACCGAATCGAGGCCAAGTACTACAGCAACAACGGCAACCGTCTTCTCGCGCAGACCTACGTCACCGTCACCGTCGCGACTGGGGTGGGCTCGGACGACGAGCGCATCGAACGCCACGTCGTCTCCCTCGAAGATCGCGGGGACGAAGCGGTCGTCGCGGAAGTACGAATGCGGTGACGGGACGGCTTAGAGAACGCGGTCCACGCGCGCTTTGAGCGCATCGTGCTCGGCCTTCCACATTGAGACCTGGCCGAGAAGCGCGTCGAGTTGAGACGCGAGAAGGTCTGCGGTGGTGCTCGGCGCCGGCGGCGGGATCGACGTCGCGTCGTCGACGCGCTCGCTCATCGCTTCGAGCTCGAGGGAAACGCGCGAGTCGAGCGCGCGAAGTTTACCGTCCAGCGCCTCGAGCTGCTGCGCATCCATGGAACCGCGCAGGCCCTCGATGGTGTCGCGCACCCGAAGCGCCCAGGCTTCGATGCACTCGATACGCTCCTGAAGTTCACCGATGCGTCCCACGATGAGGCGCTGACGCTCTTCGATGGCCGAGATGCGCCGGTCGGTGGCTTCGAGCATGAACCCGAGGTCGTGCTCGAGCTCTCCCACGCGGGATTCGAGCGCTTTGTCCGGGAGCGTTTTGGTCGGCAGGGGCGGAGGCATGACCGCGGTGGTCGGGATCGGCGGCGGGGCTTTGCTCCTGCGAGGGACGACCCCTGAAATGCGTGCTTCGGCGGTTTCCTGAAGTGCGGTTCCGTGACTGCCCATCGCTCCTCCTGGGCTGGGTTCTAACCCCGCTGGATCCTCTTCGCGAAGATTCGATCGGCGCGCGAACCGCTCGCCGACGCGGCGTTTGGGAGGGTTCCTTTGCGAAATCAAGCGGTTGATCCCGATTGCTGCACTCCGGTGGTGTCCGGGGTTCCCCCACGCTTCGCGGGGCCGTCGAAAACCCGAGCGAGATCGAACTCGGGTTCCGGGCTAACAATTCTGCTGCGTCCGCCTAAGACCCTCGTATGTCGCGATTCGCAGTGTTTCTTCCCCTCCTTTTGGCGTGTTCCTCTTGTGGGGGGTCGTCCGCGACCGCTCCTTCGTCGGCTGACCCCGAACCGGTGCTGAGCACCGCGTCGGCGCAGCCCGTTCGCGAGGGCGGTACGCAGGCGGCTCCTCCGCCAGGGGAAGGCCAGGCCGTCGCGATTTTTGCCGGCGGCTGCTTTTGGTGCATGGAAGGCCCCTTCGAAGAGCTCGAAGGGGTCTTTTCCGTACTCTCAGGGTACGCGGGTGGCCCGGAGATCGGGCCCACCTACGACGAGGTCTCGGCGCACCGAACCGGTCATACGGAAGCGATTCGGGTGCTCTACGACCCCGCTGTCGTGACCTACGAGCGTCTTCTTGAGGTCTTCTGGCACAACATCGATCCCACCGACGGGGGAGGGCAGTTTTGCGATCGCGGCGACCAGTACCGCACCGCGATTTTTCCGCAGAACGACGCAGAGCGGAGCGCGGCTGAAGCGAGTAAATCCGCCATCGCATCTCAGCTCGGTCAACCGATTGCGACGCGGCTCGAAGAAACCGATCACTTTTGGATCGCGGAGGCCTATCACCAGGACTTCCACCGCACGAACCCCTCTCGCTACACGCGCTATCGCGTCGGATGCGGTCGCGACGCGCGTCTTCAGGAGCTCTGGGGGAGCAGCGCCGGCCACTAAACCGCGATCCTGCTCAACCGCAGCTACTCGGCCGTGACGGTCGGTGCCTGGAGTCGGACGTCGAGGTCGAGGCCGATGTGCAGGTCGGTTTCGTCGCTGTCGATGTCGAGGCGTTCCACACGCGCCCCCGCCAGAAGCGGCGAACCTTCGACATCGAGAACTTCGCCGAGGGCCATCGTTTGGGTGACCTCTTGAAGCCGCTCGCAGATGAGACCCTCGATGTCGAGAAGGCGCTCGAGGCGGTTGTCGATGCCGGCGATGTCGACGCGATCGCAGCGCGCGACCCGCGCAGTGAGCTCGAGCTCCCCAAGGGACGCCGGCGCGTTGCTCGTCACCTCGCCGGAGACGTCCATGCGAAGGCGCAGCGTCTTGTGGAGAACCTCGGCGTCGACGTCCTCTTCTTCGACGCAGGGGTAGGGGACCTCCACCGACACCGGCCGCTCGCAGATCGCTGGCAGTGAGTCTTCAAAGCAGGGCACCGGAAGCGTGCCTTCGACCGTGTGGGTGCACTGCCTCACGTGAACCTGACGCTCGTCGGCGAGAAGCCGAAGCGTGGCGTCCACGTTTCCGCGAAGGCGCAAACGCCCGCGGTCGAAACTCATGTTGAGGGCATCGAGCCCCCCTGCTTCGAGGCGCGTGCGAAAGCGTGAGAGCTGTCCCATGTCGAGGGTGCTCGCGGCCTGCGAAAGGATCCGCTCAAGGGAGCCTTCGAGGGGCTGCTCGTCGCCCACAAAGGAGGGCGGCACATGCAGCTGAAGCATCGCGAGGACGTTCTGCTGTGGCAGCGAGAGACGAAGCCCCTCGGTCCGCAGGTGCGTGAGGGCGTCGCTGTGCTCGACGCGAATCGTTCGAAAGTCGAGACGGACGTTCCCGATGGCGAGGTTGGCCACGGCGTCCGCGTCGATGCGAATCGCCTCGCGCAGCCGAAGCTCCGCGGTGGAGGTCTCGCCGAGGGTGGCATCGATCTCCAGACCGGTGGCTTCCGCAAAGGGGCTTCCGTCGACGGCGATGGTGACGTTGTCGACGGCCGCGCGCACACCAAGGTCGGGAATCGTCTCACTCGTCCGGCCCAGGACGATCTGGTCGCGCTGGCTCAGTCGGAGCGTCGTCTCTCCAGGCACCTGCGCGGTGATCTGCGTGTTCCCGAGCGTGAGGTCCACGGCGCCTGCGCGAGCGATCACCGAACCCGAGGCCATGGTGAGCGATTCAAAGCGGGTGCCTTGAAGCCCCTCGAGCGCGATTTCGGAAAACCCGAGAAGCACGCCTTCCGTCGCCGCCTGAACCTTCGGCCGGTCGACCGTGATGCGCTCGATTTGAATCGCGCCCTCATCGTCTGTTCGGGTCAGTCGCGCGTTTTGAATGGCGAGCCCCTCAAAGCGGAGCGGATGGCCTTCGAGCACGAGCGACCCGGGTCCGGTGTCGAGGTTGAGCTTGGCGACGTAGGCGCAGCGATCCGCATCGGCGCCCGCGCACTCGTAACGCTCCAGTTCGATCGCGCCGTGGGCGGTCTCGATCGCTTCCGCGCCGTCTTCCCACTGAAGCTTGGCCTGTTCGACGCGAAGGATGCTCGGCTGATCGAGCTGGCTGAGGCGAAGGCGCTGCGTCGACGCCTCGCCGTCGCGAATCCACTGGTAGTCCCCGTGCACTTCGAGGTTCGCGCTCGCGACGAGAAGATGCGCGTCCTCGCTCACAATGCGCGTGCCCTCGCCGAGGCGAAGCGTTCCGTCGGCATTCAGATGCGCGGAGCCTTGGGCGAGGTTCACGTCGATGTGGCTAAGCACCAGGTTTGAGCCCTCGATGACGTGAAGCTCGCTTTCGCCGTGGTGAATCACGCTGCCCGGCCGCAGCGCCGTCGTGAGCTCGTCCACTTCGACCCGCTTGAGCATTTCGAGAGCGCTCGGCGCGTTTTCCATGCCGGCGGGAACCCCGACCACGGCTGACGCGATCGTGCCCATGAGCGAGCGTCCGACGCGCACATCCACGTCGTAGTTCTGGCGGTCCTCGTCCAGGACCGACGCGCCTTCAAGGGAAACGCGCCGCGAGTCCGTTCGGCCGTGAAGGATGATCGCCCGATCGAAGCGCACCGCGAACGTACGCACCGCGGGGGTGACCTCGAGTTTCTCGCGCCGCGTCTCGGCGGCGATCGAAACGTCCGCTTCAAAGGTCACGAGGGTCGGGGCACTCACCTCCATCGCCGCGTAGTTCTCCGCGGTCAACGAATAGCGTCCGGGAAGAAGCTCCGCGCGGCCGGCGAGCTGAATGCGATCCACCGCCCGAATCAGTTCGCTGAAATCGGTCTCGCCCATCCGCAGCGATTCCAGGTCGATCGCCATCGGTTCGACGGGCACGCGAAAGGTGCACGCGGCGAGGACAGCCAGTAGCGCGGTTGCTCTCATGCTCACTCCCCTGGTTGGCGTATCACACTCTCAGACAACGGTTCTCGGCGCGGGGGTCATGCCCGGTCGATCACCAGAGCGAGTAGATAAAGGGCGTGGCGGCCTGGCTCGTCGCGATCACGAAGCCGAGGAGCGCGAGGACGAGCGCCAGCGGAACCATCCAATACACCTTGTTCTTCGCCGCGAAGCCAACGAAATCCTTGAGGAGTTTTCGCGAATGGCGGAGCCGCCCCATGGGCTCTTCCTACCACATCAATCGAGGTCGAACACCTGCGCGAAGGGCGTCCGCTCGCCGGGCTGGGCGTCCGCTTCGAGGACGAAGGGGCCAAGGCTAAGGACGTCCATTTCGGTACCTCGAAAACAGCGGTAGGCGTCTTCGGGGGTGCAGACGATCGGTTCGCCGCGAACGTTGAAGCTGGTGTTGATCAGCATGCCGACACCGGTGAGCGCTTCAAAGGCGCGGAGCAGCCGGTAGTAGCGTGGGTTTTGGGACTCGTTCACGGTTTGTACGCGCGCCGAATGGTCGACGTGGGTGATCGCCGGAACATCCGAGCGCGGGTGATGGATCCTTTCGAGAAGCGAGAGCGCCTGCGCGTTTTCCGGCTCGGGCAGCCGCCGCTCTTTCTGAAGCGGCGCGACCAGAAGCATGTAGGGAGACGGGCGATCGAGGTCGAAGAACTCGCTTGCGGAGTCTTCGAGGCACGAGGGCGCAAAGGGACGAAAGCTCTCCCGCTGCTTGATCTTCAGGTTCATGATCGACTGCATCTTCGGCGAGCGCGGATCGCCCACGATCGAACGGTTACCGAGCGCCCGCGGCCCGAACTCCATGCGCCCCTGAAAAAGGCCGACGACTTTCTGGTCCGCGATGCACTGGGCGAGGTGCGCTGCCCACTCGTCTTCGTCGTCCAAACGCCGGTAGGGGTAGCCGCCCTCATCGAGGAACGCGGCGATTTGGTCCGGGGAAAACTCGGGTCCGAGGTAAGCGCCCTGCATCGTGTCGCCCTCGGGCGCTGGACGTTCGTGCGTCGCGTACCAAAGGGCGAGGGCAGCCCCGAGCGCGCCGCCGGCGTCTCCTGCGGCGGGCTGAATCCAGAGGTCGTCGAAGATCCCCGCGCGTAGGACTTTGCCGTTGGCCACGCAGTTGAGTGCGACGCCGCCGGCCATGCAGAGATGGCGCGCGCGCGTGACCTGCCGGGCGTGTTTGGCCATCCGAAGAACGATCTCTTCGGTGACCTCCTGCACGGATTTGGCGAGGTCCATCTCCCGCTTGGTGATCGGGCTTTCCGCCGCGCGGGGTGGGCCTCCAAAGAGCGCCGAGAAGCGCGCGTTCGTCATGCGCACGTCGCTCAGGAATCCGAAGTAGCGCATGTTGAGGCGAAAGGAACCGTCGTCCTTGAGATCGATCAGATGCTCGAGGATTTTGTCGGTGTAGACGCCTTCGCCGTAGGGCGCGAGACCCATGAGTTTGTACTCGCCGGAGTTGACGCGAAATCCGGTGAAGTAGGTGAACGCGCTGTAGAGGAGGCCCAAGGAGTGGGGAAAGAGGAGGTCTTCGGTGAGCGTGAGCGCGCTGCCTCGTCCGAGACCGATGGTGGCGGTGGACCACTCGCCCACTCCGTCGACCGTGAGTACCGCGGCTTCCGAAAAGGGCGAGGGATAGAACGCGCTCGCGGCGTGGGAGCGGTGATGCTCCGGAAAGTGGATGGGCGGTTCCCCGAGACCTTCCGCCTCGAGGACGTCTGCGATCTTCGGTTCAATCCAAAGCTTGTCCTTCAGCCACACGGGGACCGCGCGAAGGAACTGCCGGAGCCCGCCCGGTGCCGTCGAGAGGCTCGTCTCGAGAATGCGATGAAACTTGAGGATCGGTTTGTCGTAGAAGGCGACCGCGTCGACCTTGCCGCCGCCGGCTTCCGCCAGGCAGTAACGAAGGGCCCGAAGGGGAAAGGACGCGTCGTGTTTGGTGCGCGTGAAGCGTTCTTCCTGGGCGGCTGCGACGATGGCGCCGTCTTCGACGATGCACGCCGCCGCGTCGTGATACCAGCAGCTGATTCCGAGGATGCGCATCAGTAGGGTTTGTCGAGGGACGCGTCCTGATCGGCGCGCGTCGTCCAGTAGCTGGTGGCGTCTTCATCGAGCTGTCGATGAAGGGAGTCGCGGGAACCTCGGCGCGCGAGCAGTCCAAAGGGCGTGAGCACGAGCAGATAGAGCGGCGCGAGGAGAAGCCAGCTCATCACGCCGCCGATGAGGCGCGCGAGCAGTCCGATGCCCTTTTCCATCAGGGCAAACACACCAAGGGGGGAGAGCGTGCCGGCGAGGAGCGTCACGCCGCCGATGGACCACGCGACGATCGCCAGCGTATGGTGCTCGAGGGCGAAGAACAGCACCGCACCCGCGACAGCGGCGACCAGGGCTTGCCGAAGGGCTCGAGCGCGCGCAGGTCCCGGCCCGGGAGGTGCATCTTCGATCCATGCGACCGCAGCCGCTTCGGGGCGCCCGGGTCTCACTCGTTCCTCGGAAGCGCGCGAAGGGCGTCCGCGACCGTGCGCGCGAAGACGCGTGCGCCCGAGCCGTCGTAGTGGAGGTTGTCGCCGGACACGCGCATCGACTCCGGATCTTCGCTGCCCTTCCATTGAGTAAAGAGATCGACCACCGAAAACCCGGCTTCGCTCGCTTCCTCTTCGAGCCACTCGTGCATCGCCGTCCAGTGGTAGTCCTCCCAGGACTCGAGGACTGGCGAGATCACGAAGACGCCCTGTACGCCGTCCTCCTCGAGCGCGTGACCCAGGCGCCGGAGTGCGGCTTCCACGCGCGCGCGGCTTTCCTCCTGATCGAACATGACCAGGTATTCGTCAATGTAGTTCGCGTCGAAACGGCGGCGATCGAGGATCGCTTCGAGGCGCGCGAGCAGTCGAAGCGTCGCCTCGGCTTCGCGGTCTTTGTGGACTCCGTCGATGGTTTCGCGGCGCACCGGCGCGACACGCTGGATGAGCGCTTCCTGTGCGTCCTTCCGGGCACGCTCTTCGGGGTTCGCGACGCGCTCAAAGGGGCCGCTCATGATCATCACGTCGTTCATGCACCAGACGAGCACCGCGATCTCCGGTCGATAGCGGCGAACGGCGCGTTCATACCACGCCGCTTCCTGCGCCGTGTCGTAGCCGGTCACCCCGAAGTTCAGAACCTCCCACCCCTCGCCTAGCGCTTGGTCGAGGCGCTGCGGAAGGGCATCGTGCGCCGCGAGAAACTCGCTCCAGACGATCGAGTCCCCGAGGACCGCGACGCGGCGCTCCGTGGGCGTCACGGCGACCTCGTGGTCCATGCGCATCGCGCCCTCGTTGAAGGACGCCTGCCCGTACTCCATGGGTACCGTCGCACCGGGCACAGGCTCGTAGATCAGCTCGGCGTTCGACCGGCGGTAGAGCGTTTCGTTCAACCGAATGTAGCGCTGTCGCCAGTCGTCGTCGTCACCGTCCGGGGCGTCGTCCTGCTGCTGCGACCAGCGATAGATACCTTCGGCCGCCGCCAAGGAGATCAGCAGGCTCACGGAGAGGAGCGCGAGGCGAGCGGCAAGCTTCTTCATCGCAGCACCGGTTCGAGCGCGTCCGCGATCATGGCGTGCGCGCGTTCGTTCGGGTGGCGGTCCGCGGGATGCACCCAGAGCTCTCTGGCGTCCTCCCCTTCGAAGGTCGCAAGGAGGTCGTGCACGGTGACGCCGCGTGCTTCGAACGCGTTTCGGATCGTCTCGTGCACACTCCGAAAGGGGTAGTCGTGCAAATCAACAAAAAGGGGAAGCAGCACGACGTGCAACGTGCCACCGCGCGCTTCCACCTCCGCCGCCATTGCTGCGACGTGGTCCTGGGTCGCCGCCCAGCCTGCTGCATTCGGCGTGTCCACCATGTCCCGATACCAGCGCGTGGTGGCGTCGGCGACGCGGCGTCCTTCGAGACGATCGCTCGCGAGCGCCCAGAGCCGAGACTTCCACCACGGCGGGTTCGCGGGCGCGTCGTCCACCATGTGGCGCCGGTCCATGATCCAGTCGTTGAGAAACTCCTGCTGGCTGTGAAAAGCCTCCGATTGCTGCGGGTCGTTCAGGGTCATCGCGTACACCACGACATCGGGGTCGAGAGCGAGCTGCCGCTCGAAGAAGCCGCGGAGGTCCGGAAAGTCGTAGCCTCTCCGTCCGCAGTTGAGGACTTCGGCGTTCGTGAGCGCGTCGTCGAGGCGAGCGGCGAAGGTGTCCTCCTCGTAGACGCCCTGTCCTTCAGCAAAGGAGTCGCCGACGATGACAATGCGGCGTCCTTGTTTGGGTCCGGGGTCGCTCCCGCGGCAGAGGCTTTCTGTGTAGCGAAGGGGCACCGCGTGGGGCGTCCGCGCGTGGCGATCCAGGTTCACGTTTGCCGCCGCGAGATGGGCGATCACCTCATCGTCGTCGATCATCTGTCGAAAGTACCCGCGCGTATTGTCGGGGTAGAGGTCGACCCCAACCCGCTTGTCGTCGCTCTCGAGATGAACGTGATGCACCCAATGCGTCGGCGCGAGACCGAGCACCCGGACCGCAAGCTCCGCGAGCAGGAGGGTGAAGAGCGTCGAAAAGGCCGCAAGGGCAGCGCGTTTTCGGCCAAGGCTCACGCCCCCGCGTAGCGCGCCTTTGGGTCGGGAAGCAACCGCGTTAGGGTCTGCGAATGCGGCTTGGCCTGCTTCTGCTCGTTTGGGGTTGCTACGACCACCACCGCGTAGAGGCGTTTCGAGCCGAGGACGGCGGCGTGGATGTCCGCGTGCGTGCCGACGTTTCCGAGCGCTGCTCGGGGGATTCGGACGACGACGGCCTGAGCGACGTCTTTGAAGGGACCTTCGACCGCGATGGCGACGGGCTTCCGAACGTTGGTGATCTCGATTCGGACGGAGACGGCCTTACGGACGGCGAAGAAAGCGTCGCGTGCATGCCCGTGAGCTGTGGTCTGGTTTGCGCGGCGGACTTCTTTACCCCAGATCGCGACCGCGATGGAGTCTCCGACGGAGACGAAGTCGCCGCCGGCACCAGCCCATGCGATCTCGATTCCGACGACGACGGCTGCGCGGATCCCTTCGACCGGGGTGCGCGATGCGAGCGTCCTGCGCTCCTTGCGACCTGCCCTTTCGAAGGGCCTTCGCGCGAAGGGTTTGCGTCGGTCGTCGTCGACGTCCCCGCCCACATCTCGGGAATGGAGGCGCGCCTGATCATCGACGGCGGGAGCGATGTGGACTTTGCGATCACGCCTCTCGAGGGCGGCGCGATTCGCGACGAGCGCTTCGTTCGCGTGACCGAGGGAGACCTGCTGGTCTTTGAGGTCACTGCGGAGTCTTGCCGGATGAGCATCGATCCCGCCCAAACCGTCACCGTGGTTCTCTCGGTCGACGGAACGATGATCGATGTGACGCTGCTCGAGGTCTATTTCTCGAGCTTGAACTGCCCGGACTAGCGCATGCCGCTAGCGAAGCTGGTAGGTCAAGACGGTCGCGCCCGAGCCCACGTCGAGAAGCGTGCGACCGTCCGCGCTGGTCACGCGGTAGCCCGTCATGAACGAACTGTCCCCGCCGCAGGTCTGCTGCCGAAGGAGCATCGTGCCTTCCGTCCGCCAGGACTGCGTGCGCGGCGTCGGTGTGGACGGCGGGCCGCTGATCGCGATCCAGTCGAGCGTCTGAACCACGGAGTCGCTTTCGAAGGTCCAGGTGCCTCGACCCGCTCCGTCGAGGGCGGTCGTGGTCTGAATCCGCACGAGGTCGTACGCGCCCAGAGGAATCGTCCCGCCGGTCAGGGGAGGCAGGCTGGCGACGCGCTCGAACGAGACCACCGGTCGACCGAACCCGTTGTCGTGGCAGGCGCCCGCGGCATCGAAGGGAAGCGCCGCGTCCGTTCCGCTGTCGACCCCCGCGTCGGTTCCTGCATCGGTTCCGGTGTCGGTTCCCGCATCGCGCGCCGCGTCCGTGCCGGCGTCCGCTCCAGCGTCATCCTCTCCCGCGTCATCCTCTCCCGCGTCGGTTCCGGCGTCGTCGGTTCCGGCGTCGCTTGCGTCGTCGCCCGCGTCCGTTCCGCCGCTCGTGTCGAGAGCGACGTCGGCCGCTGCGTCGCGTGCGTCCTCTGCGGCGTCGATCGGGGTCGAGGAATCGGTGGACGCGTCGACCGCGCCGCCGTCGTCGTCGCCACAGGCGAGGGAGAACACCAAACAGAAGCAAAGAAAGCGCATTTAAACGGCCTACACCGCGCTCGCGCCTTCGGCAATCGCGCTAGACGTCGCCCTCGACTTCGATCTGGTCGACCCAGTGGGTTTCGCCGGACTCGTCGCGAACGCCGTAGCGCGGCATGCCCGGGCGGAACTTGCTCTCGCCGATCCAGAAGACCTCGCCGGAGGCGCCCTCGGATTCACCCGAGACGACGCGAACGGCGTCGCCCTTTTCGAACTTCGCTTCCTCGGCTTCGACCGGAGGGGCGGCCGCAGGGGCGCTGTCGTCGATCTCGACGTTTTCATCGTCCACCCAGTAGGTCTCGCCGTTGTCCCCACGAACGCCAAAGCGCTTGCCCGGACCGAACTTGTTCGGGCCTTCCCAGAAGACTGCGCCCGACTGACCTGTCCCTTGGCCACCCGTGATGCGAACGCGGGTGCCCTTCCCGATGTCGTCGCTCATGGCCGCGTTGTATCACGAACGAGCCATCGAGGTCGCGTTTGCGATCGCCCTTTAAAGCTCGACGATTCGGCGCGCGGGACCCGTGAGGAGATGAAGGGGAACGAGCTCGCCGGCCTCGATCACGAGATCCCATGATCCGGGGACCGCGGCGATGCCTCCGTCCGGCTGCGCGCACGAGCGGCTGCGCAAAAGCCCAGGGCTCACGCCGTCATCGTCGCGTCGGAGGAGATTCACGCAGAACGGCGTGGCGTCGAGCTCCACGACGTCGTCAAGGAGTCGCCCGTCGCTCAAGACAAAGAGCGTTCGCGACTCGGCTTCGCCAATCAGGTTGAAGTCGAGGTTGCCTTCCTCGTCCTCGGTGATGGTGTCGCTTCGAATGCGTGTTCCGAGAACGCCGACCTCCGCCGCGACGACGTTCGGCTCGTAGAGCGTGACTTCCCAGCTGTCGTACAACCTTTCGCGCGGACCGACGTTGCATCGGCGCCGGGAGTCTTCGTCGTCGTCGTCGCAGAACTCCGGCTCGCGCATGAAGATCTGAATGTCCGCGAGATTCAGCTCGTAGCGGGAACGGGCCCCGGTGCGGTCAAGCACCCAGAGCTGGAGCGCGTCCGGTTTGGCGTTGGCCGGCAAGACGGACCTTCCCGGCGTAGGCTGCAGTACTCGCTCCCCGTCGATCACTAGGCCCGTTAGAAATCGCGCCCGCGTCGCGGTGACGCCAAAGGTGCCGAGGTCGGCGCTGGGACTGGCGACAATCGTCTTCCAGGGGAGCGTCCGCCGATCGGCAAGCTCGTAGTTCGGGGGACGAAACCTGATGGCAACGTCGAGTGAGTCTCCCATGAGTACGTCCGAAGGGGCCCCTGCGCGGATTTCACTTCGAATCACGCAGACGTCGTCGGTCGCGCCTTCTTCACGATCCATCGTTGAACTCGGCCTCCCGTTGATCACGATTTCGGGTCGCAGCTCGCACGCGTGAACGGTATGCGTCGGTCCTCGTCGAACGCTCGCGTCTGCGACGAACGTTGTGGTCGCCGTGATGGTCTCGAGCGAACTGCACGGGGCGTCAGTCAAATCGACCAGCAACGTTCGGTCGATGGACCACGAGTCCGTCGGCACATCGACTCTGGTGTGGCAGCGAAGGGAGTCGTTCGAGTAGCGCACGCGAAAGGGAAGACTTGGCGGGAGTACCTCAGGCAGGAAGATGCGACCTGGGTTCTGGTCCCTCATCGAGAAAGACGCGGTGCGGGTCGCGTCGAGCTCGTAGGCGTCGACGGTCGCCTCGTAGGCGAACTGTACTCCGTCGGGGGCGCCTGCGATGCGAAGCGTTCCCGGAACCACGCGCGCGTCGAGGTCCGTCCTCGCGTCAACGTTCGTTCGGATCGCGAGGTCAAGACGCGGAATGCCCCCCGAGGACAAAACTTGGTACCCCGCAGTGACTGTGCACTGGCCTCGCGGAAGGCGCAGGATTGCTTCGCCTGGCCGGGAGTCCGCCACCGTGCCGCAGTCTTCGTCGAGACCGACGATTCGGCCGGGACCTACCCCGTCGAAACCTGGCCCGTTCTGATCTTCGACCGTGACTTCCGGAGCAACGTTCAGGAGGACTTCTTCCTGGAACACATCGACGCGAACTCGATCGGGCATAGTTTCGTCGATGTTCAGGACAAAGGGAATCCGAGAAGGCCAGCCTGAGCCGAGACTCAGCACCGAGGGCGTCACGATCAATCGGTAGGCGCCGTGAGGCAGCGTCAGTGAGTCCCCCTGGTCGTAGGCGGAGCCTTGGGAGGCGACTTCTCCATCGAGGGATCGCACGACGAGGCGCGCGGATTGCGGTGCGGTGCCCTCTCTGAACCGTCCTGCCGTCAGCGGCTCATCGCCGGCGAAGAGATCGAGAGAGAACGTTCGTAGGGGTCCGACGTCGACGAAGAGAAAGCAGCGTTCTCCTTCGCAGTGCTCAGTTACGACCGGCTCGCGCCAGGTGTTTTGGGGAAGCGTCGGCGCTTGGCCGCCCACACAGGCGGCGAGAAGCCCGAGGGAGAAGACGCGGGTTAGGTTGAAAATCGCCACAGACGCCCCCGCGGACGGAGGATTCCCCCGACGAAACAAGATAAGAAGAAAGACATGCTGCAGGGACGGCGTTCGTGAGAGCGCTATTCAAGGGAGTCTTTGCGGCCGGAGGATCGTCTGCAGCGCGACGTGCGAATTGAGGAATGGGCCCTCGAACGTCCTTTTCGCACCGCTGCGATCGAGCGCCGAAGCGTGCGGGTTCTAGTGGTCGAAATTACCGACGGTTCGATCCGCGGGCGCGGTGAGTCCTTCGCGCACGAAGCGGTTGGGGTTTCGGTCGAGGAGGCGTTTGCGAGGGCACAGAGCGCCCCCTTACATCACGATCGTGAACGCCTCTGCGGCGAGCTTCCTCCAGGGCCGGCGCGCGATGCGCTCGATCAGGCGCTTTGGGATTTCGAAGCCAAGCGAAGGGGTCGCCGCGTTTGGGAGCTTCTTGGGCTCGAGGTGGCTCCAGTCGCGACGGCGTACACTGTGGGGATCGACGCGCCTGACGCCATGCGGGCCCAGGCGGCCGCGCGGGCCGACTGGCCACTCCTCAAACTGAAGGCGAGCGCTGAGAACTGCCTTGAACAGGTCGATGCGGTTCGCGCAGGCGCTCCGAGCGCGCGCCTCATTGTGGACGGCAACGCAGCGTGGAGCATCGACGCGTACCGAACGCTTTCGCCCTTACTCGTAGAGCGCGGCGTCGTGCTTCTCGAACAGCCCCTTGCGCCGAAGGATGATCACGCGCTCGTAGGCGCACGGCCGGTTCCAATTTGTGCGGATGAGAGCTTGGGCGCGATGGACGACCCACGCGCGCTGGTCGATCGCTACGACGCGGTGAACGTGAAGCTTCCGAAAGCGGGAGGACTCACGGCCGCGCTAACGCTCATCCAAGCCGCTCGGGAGGCGAAGCTGAGGGTGCTCGTCGGATGCATGGTGTCGACGTCCCTCGCGATCGCGCCTGCATGGATCGCTGCTCAGTATGCAGCTTATGCAGATCTCGATGGGCCCCTTCTCCTCGGGCGCGATCGAACACCCGGGCTGACCTACGATCGCTGGAAGATCGAGGCACCGCCGACTGCGCTTTGGGGTTGAGCGCAATTGCACAGGCTCTGTGCGTGGGGTCCTCGCACGTCGGTCCCAACGAGACTGGCAGGGCGAGTTTTGCGGCTCTACACTCCCCCGTGATGCGCCCCAACTCCATTTTCGGTTTGATTCGTCGTCTCTTTGTACTTCGCTGGCAGCGCCTGGGTGTGAACGCCCGTCTCGCGCTGAGCATCGGCGCGGGTGTCCTCGCCGTCGGCGCGTTGATCAGCACGAGCACATGCATGTTCGGAAGCTGCATGCGTTCCCAGGGTTGTCCGTATTCGCGCGCGGCGATGCAGGCTCCCGCAGCGCCGGTCGAGCAAGCGCCCGTGGTTGTGGAAGAAGCGGCCGAAGAAGAAACGCCCGTGCATCGCGGCTGTCGCTACCTGACCCGCTAGCGTTTTTCGTCGGCGGAGTTCCCCGTCGCAGAGGTTCCCCGTTAGGCTTCCTCAGTGGAGTCACCGTACCTCGAAGGTCCCTTCGCGCCCGTTTCGACGGAGCGGTCGGGGCCTCTCTCGCTTCTTGAAGGGGAAGTCCCGCGCGATCTGCATGGGACCTACGTTCGAAACGGGCCCAACCCGCGTTTTGCCACGCTGGGTCGTCACCACTGGTTCGATGGTGACGGCATGCTGCACGCGGTTCGTTTCGGCGAGGGAGCCGCGCGCTATCAGCGTCGGTGGATTCGAACGGCGGCGTTTCAGGAAGAGACGATGGAGGAGCGCGGTCTCTATCGCGGCTTGCTCGAGTCGGTGCGCGAGAACCCGGCAGGCGCGCACAAGGACACCGGCAACACGGACATCCTGGCGTTCGGGTCGGAGCTGCTGGCGCTTCACTACATGGGCGGGCGGGCCTGGCGCGTCGACGCGGACTCCCTTGAGACTTTGGGGCCGCTCGCGCTTCCTGACCGGCTCTCCGCCCATGCGAAAGTGGACCCGGAAACGGGGGAGCTGCTGTTCTTTGACTACCGGCCGACGCCACCCTTTCTTCGTCTTGGAGTGTTGCGCGAGGGCTCGCTAAGCCTGCGCGATGTGGGGGCGGAGGTAGCACTCGAGGAAGCGGTCTTTCCCCACGATATGGCGTTCACGCGACGCTTCGCGATTCTGATGGCGCCGCCGGCAACCCTGAGCGCAAAGCATGCCGCGGCGGGTCGCTGGGGAGTGATCGAAGATCCGGAGGCACCCTTTCGGTTTGTGCTGGTGCCGCGGGACGGAAGTGCGGCGCGCGTCTTTGAGGCGTCGAACTGTTACCTCTATCACGTGTGTGATGCGTGGGAGGAGCAAGGCGCTGTCGTGCTGGTGGGCTTTCGCTGTCCGCGCCTTTTTCCCGCCTCCGATCCTTCCGAGGGCGCGTATGGC
>JBCDAA010000123.1:0-21857 GCA_039186435.1 Myxococcota bacterium
CGCGGCGAAGCGTCTCATCGGCCGGCAATACGACTCGCCCCAGGTGCAGCACGCGATTCAGTCGGTGGCCTATCAGCTCGTCGAAGGCGCTGCCGGCGAGGTTCGAATCATTCTTCGCGGCCAGCAGCACACCGTTCCGGAAATCAGCGCCATGCTGCTCCAGGAAATGCGCGTGATCGCGGAGGAGTATCTCCAAGAAGAGGTCGATCAGGCAGTGGTGACCGTGCCCGCGTACTTTCAGGACGCGCAGCGGCAGGCGGTTCGGGATGCAGGTCTCATCGCGGGGCTCGACGTCCTTCGCATCATCAACGAACCAACCGCCGCGGCACTCGCGTACGGGTACGGCAAGGGGCTCGATCAGACGATCGCGGTTTACGATCTCGGCGGTGGCACATTCGATATTTCGGTCGTCCGTGTCGAGGACGGCAACTTCAACGTCATCGCCTCCACCGGCGATTCCTACCTTGGCGGGGAGGATTTCGACGACCGCATCATGGCGTGGCTAATCCGCGGCTTCGAAGTGCAAAACAGCGTCGACCTCCGCGAGTCACCGATCGCGCTGCAGCGCCTGAAGCAGGCCGCCCAAAAAGCAAAGTGCGAGCTCTCCAGCGTTGAGAAGACGGAGATTCAGCTTCCCTTCATCGTGTCGAGCGGGCCGAGCGGTCCCATTCATATGCACTACGGGATCAGCCGACCGCAGCTCGAAAAGCTCACCGCGGACCTGGTGCAGCGGACGCTCGAGATCTGCGAGCGGGCGATGGAGATGGCGGAAAAGGAGCCCGCCGACATCGACGACGTGATTTTGGTGGGCGGCATGACGCGCATGCCCGCCGTACAGGAAACGGTCGCGGAGTTCTTTGGCATCCCGCCGAACAAGGGCGTGCATCCGGACGAGGTCGTGGCGCTCGGAGCCGCCCTTCAGGGAGCTGCGCTCGTCGACGAGATCGACGACGTCGCCCTCGAAGACGTCACGGCGCACTCGCTTGGGATCGCGACCGCCGGCGACCGCTTCGAGGTGCTGATTCCCCCAGCAACGAAGGTGCCCTGCCGCCTGCCGAAGGACTTCACGACCAGTCGCCCGAACCAAGAGCGGTTGAAGATCGTGGTCCTCCAGGGTGAGAGCATTCGCGCGAGTGAGAACGACATCCTCCAGGACTTCGCGCTCACGGGTCTTCGACCGGCCCCGGCTGGCGAGCTCGACGTCGAGGTCGCGTTCGTCATCGACGAGGACGGCATCTTCAGCGTCTCGGCCAAGGATCTCGAGACCGGCGAGGAGACGACCGTGGAGGTCGCGTCGGAAAGCGTTTTCGAGGAAGGCGAGCTCGAACGCCTCAGCCAAGAGAGCCGCGAGTACCTCCAGGAACGGCGCGCCGAAGAAGCCGCTGAGCGAATCGCGCAGGGACTCCAGTCGCTGCTCGCGGAACTCGATCGCCTCTTTCTTCAGGCCGACCGCTGGCTCTCCGGAAACCCGACCGCGCTGATCACCCTGACCCACGCGCGACACGCACACGAGCAGGCGGCGAAGGTTCTCAAAGAAGGGGAGCGCCGCGAGATCGCGGAGCACGTCGTGATTCTCGAGGACGCGAAGGGCATGGTCGAGCGTCTGCTCAAAGAGTCCGACGCCATCCAGCGCTAAACCGCTCTCTTCCTCGGCGATCAGATCAGCGAGGGCAGGCAGGCGCCTTCCACGCAGAGCAACGGCGCGCAGCAGTCCGCGTCCGTTCGGCATTCGCCGCACGACCCGTCGACGCACGCCTGAATGCTGGGGCAATCGCCGCAGGATTCGCAGTCGGGCGGCGGCTCGCAGCGATCGCCGGACCCGAGGACGCCGGTGTCGAAGTGCACGTCGAGGGGTCCGGACGCGTTGATGCGTTCGACGAAGAGCGCTCCGAAGACCTCCGCCGGACCACGGGTGACGAGCTCGGCTCGCGGCGCGTAGAGATTTCCCGCGAACACCGAGTCTGCGGAGAGGTTGATCGTTCCCGTCCCGTCCACGTACATGCGAACGCGCGCCGGCGTCGACACGTCGCCCAAGCCGAGAGCGTCCGCGGTGACGTTGCCGACCACGAGGATGTCGAGCTCCGCCTCATCGCCAAGCTCGAGGCGAAGATCGCGAACGCTGATGTCTCCGTCGACAAAGAGCGCGACGCGGCCAGTTGCTCGAATCACGACCGGTACGTCGCCTGTGATTTGGGAGAGGTAGTAGCGGCCGCAGGGGAGTTCGAGCCGGTCGGACGACGAGACATTCACCAGCGCGTCGGCGCCGAGCTCGATCGCGGCGTTGTCGTTGTCGTCTCGGTGCGCGGCCACAAACGATGTGATGTCGACCCGGTCCTCGCACGCGCAGGGACGAGGAATCTCCACCGGCTCGCGCACCGTCTCGCCGATCACCTCGCTACGCTCCGCGCGAATCGTTTCGCCCGTGGGGACGGTGAGAACCCCATCCACACGAAGATCGCCCGCCTGGACGCCGCCACCCACGAAGGCGTTTCGGCCGACCTCCACCACATCCCCGGCAAGGCGTCCCTGAAGACGTAGATCACCCGCGACCTCGAGGCGTGCATCGCTTGTCCATCCGTTCGGACCACTCGACCAGAACGAACCACCGATGGACCAGGGCGCCGACGCGTTGAGGTCCGCGTTGGTGCCCAGGGAGCCCCCCGCCTCGCCCGGAGGCATGTAGGATCCGCGGCGGGAATCGAACGAATCCGTTCGAACCTCAGCGCTCGTAACCACCCCGTCGCACGTGCAGATCGCGTAGCGAAAGGAGCGCTCTGCCACGCGGCCCAGGCAGGTGGTCGCGGTGTCGCCAACGACGATCAGCGGACCGGTGCCCAGGCAGAAGTTTGTGTCGCCATCGGGGGCGTCGAACGCCACGTCGCGCGCGGCGTCCGGAAGCTCGCAACGCCCGCCCACGCAGGCTCCATCGCAGTCGGTGTCGTCGACGCAGCGAGTCGCAACCACGTCGCTGCAGTCACATGCGACGATGAGAAGAAACGCCATCGGTGCCACACCAAACGGAGACGCTCGCCTCTTCATCAGTCCCCGACCTCGGAAAGACGACGGCGCGCGCGAGCCGCCGCGTTGGAATCCGGATGCCGCTCGATGAGTTCCTCAAGAGCCGCGCGTTCGGCCGCGACCCTCCCGAGACGACGCTCCGCAGTCGAAAGCCCCTCGCGAACCGAGAGGTCGAGAGGCCCCCGGGGACGCAGCCGCGCAGCCCGGCGAAAATGGCGCGCTGCTTGGCGCGGCCGACCGAGGTGCTCCAGCTCCAGCGCCCCCGCCGCGACCGCCGCCGTGTAGGCTTCGGTTCCGCGGCCTCGGGCCACTCGCGCGTAGATTCCAGCCGCGCGCCGATACTCGCCTTCGCGACGCGCCGCGTTCGCGCGCGCAAGAAGATCCGCCGTACGAGGCGCACGCTCGACCGGCCGCGTCTCCTCGGCCGGAGCTTCATCGGGGGTAGCCTCGGCCTCGTCCGGCTCGTCCTCGACCACCACCGGCGCCGGCGTTGATCGCGCTGGCGCGGGAACCGGTGCGGGGTCTGGACGCATCACCGCGTAGAGCGCGGCTGCCATCGACCCGGCGAGAAGAAAGCCAACCACGAGACCGGCGGCAGCACTCCAGCCTGCCCGACCGCTCGAGGTCTGCGCTGGCGCGCGCTCCTCGGCCCATCGATCGACGATGGACAGGGCGAGCGCCTCGCTCGCCTCCGCCGAGAGCGACTTCGCGGGACCGGCTTCGTCGTCGAGAGGAAGTTCAGGATTCATGGCGTTCTCCTAGGGCGTGCCGAAGCTTTTCGAGAGCGAGGCGAATGCGGCTCTTTGCGGTGTCGGGACTCACCGAGGTTTCCGCCGCGACTTCGCGGAGGGTCATCCCGACGACGTGAAAGAGAACCATCGCTTCCCGCTGAGGTGCCGGAAGGGCGTCGAGAGCGCGCGCAAGGTCGCGCCGAAGCTCGTAGGGGGTACTCACGCTCGCGGGTCGAATCACGCGGAGCGCGGGCTCGTTGGCGCGAGCCTCACCCTTTGCGCGCTTTGCGAGCGCGGCCCGCGTTTTTCGGACCGTGATGCGCGCGGCCCAGTGCTCGAGACTCGACTGGCCACGAAAGGATCCGACCGAGCGCAGGACTTCGAGAAGGGAGCTCTGGGCGAAGTCCTCGACGTCGCGGTCGCCACGAACGAGGTAGCGAACCAGGTTGCGGGTCCGCGGGAGCAAACGACGCACAAGCTCGCTCGCGGCCTCTCGGTCCCCGCGATCGACGGCCTGCGCCAAGCGCAGGTCGGCCTGCCATTCGTCGCGCTTCGCAGTGGGGACCGGCCGGGACACCATCACTTCTTCTGTGCGCCGCGAGAGGAAAATTCGGTCAACGGTCGTCGGCGATTTTTCACGGAACCTCCCATGACCCGTGAAACGAGAGTTCGAGGGCGGGTTGAAGACGCCAGGGCCGTGCCTGCGCGCCGTCCTCCACCTCGTAGCGAGGCCGCGACAGCCAGACGTCGGCCCCGCCCCAGAGCGCGACGGAGAGCATGCTCGTGAGACGGATTGCGGCGCCCACGCGGAGACCGACGAAAGGCGCCCCGGCCACGCTTCGAGGCTCTGCAACGAGGCCCTCGCGCGCCTGGCGGGTGGTTCGCCAGCGAAGCGCCGCGCCCGCCCGTGCCCGGCCCATCAACGCCCCTCGGGCCCATATCTTTCGCAGCTGAAACTCAGCGGCGAAGTTCGCTCCGGCGCGCGCGATCGTCGCTTCCGTGAGATTCCATCGCTGTCGAAAGGAGCCCGCGATGTGAACGCCGAGCGCCCACGCGCGTCGGCCGAGCGACGCACCCAGCGCGGGTCCGTGGGCGAGCTCGTCACTTCCATCCGCGCCAAGACGCCATCCTGCCGAAACCTCAACCCGCCAGGGCGAACGCGAAGCGGGGTCAGGCGCGACGGAAGCTCCTGAATCGAGGACCGGATCGGAAGCTGGCTCGGTGGCGCTGGCGGTGGCGGAGGCGTCCGGCTCGGTCGGGACAACCACGCCAAGGGTGCCACCGCGAAGGAGTTCTCGGACCCACTCGCGCGCCGTCAGGGCGGCGGTTTCGATCGCCACCGTCGCTCGCGCATCGTGAAGTTCGCGGCGTTCGACGAGCCACCGCGACGCTCGCCGATCGATCAGCCCAAGACGAAGAACCCCGTCGACCCGCACGAAGACGCACAGGTCCGCGTCGCCGGTCGCAAGCTCCTCCTCGGACGCCTCGGCGCGATCGATGGACGCGATCGCGATCGGCAGGTCGACCAGCTGCCCCTCGAGGCGCTCCCGAACCTCCGGCGCCGCGGAAATCTCGAGCGAGAGCTGCGCAGCTGCCGACGCCGGCCACACGAGAACGAGCGCGAGGATTGCCCAGCGGCCCATGCGCTATGATGCCATCCCTACTCGCTGCGGCTCCGAAAGTATTCCGCGAGAACCGTGGCGCGAAGCACATCGCGCAGACCGCCGCCCGCCTCGAGCGCCGCCTCCTCGATCTCGGCCGCGCCACAGCCTTCCACGCCGTAGGCGTAGTACGCGACGTAGTCCGCGTAGCAGTGACGAACCTTGTCACTCTCCGCGAGAAACGCGGAGAGGCTGTCGACGCCGTCGAGGGGAATGTCCTCTTCCCCCTCGCGCAGAATCGACCCGGTCGCATCGATGGGCGTGCCGTGCTCGTGCTCTCGCCGGCGACCGAACGCGTCGTAGTGCTCAAAGGCAAACCCGATGGGGTCCATCAGGCTGTGGCATCCGTTGCAGGCGTTGTTCACCGAGTGCTCGCGGTAGCGCTCGCGCGTCGTCAGCATGCTGCCTTCGATCGGGATGATATTCGTGTCGACGCCGGCGGGTGGTGAGGGAAGCTCTTCGCAAAAGAGTCGCTCCCGCACGAAGAACCCGCGCATCACCGGAGAGGAGCTGAACGCCAGCGCGTGCCGGCTCAAGAGGCTGCCGTGCCCGAGAACGCCGCGAGGCCTATCCGCCGGGAGCTCCGTCCGCGTAAGCTCTTCACCGCTGGATCCGCCCATGCCGTAGTGCTGCCGAAGGCGGTCGTTGACGAAGGTGTGATCGGCACCGAAGAGCTCCGAAAGACCGCCGCCGGACGCGAATACATCGAGATAAAGACGCCGCGTTTCCTCCAGCATGTCCTCGCGAATCTCGGCACCGAAAGCGATCTCCGATTCGTCCTTGGCGCGGCCCGGCAGGTCCTCCACCTCGAGCCACGCCTCCGCGAAGTGGGCGAGGTTGTGCTGCGCGGCCGGGGTTTCCACGAGGCGGTCAAACTCGCGACTCAGATCCTCCGGCGAAGCGAGTCGACCCGCCGCAGCCACCTCGAGGAGCTGCGCGTCGGGCGGCCCGTCGGTCAGCGTGTACGCGAGATTCGTCGCGAGCTCGTAGCCGTCGAGTTCGAAGCGACCGCCGCGCTCCTCCCCGATTTCGGAGCGGTAGAGAAAATGCGGGGACTGCAGGAGGGTCGCGAGCACCGCTTCGACACCGTCCGCGAATGTCAACTCGGCCTGAAAGAGCGCGTCGTACGCCCGCACCGCGTCTTCCTCGAGAGGGCGGCGGTAGATGCGCTCGCCGAACTCCTCGATGAACGCCCGCCGACAGGATGCGTCGCTCGCGTTCTGACAGGAGGAAAGGCGATCGAGGCGCGTCTCCACGGCCCAGGCCGCAACCCGTTCCGCGTGGTTCATGAGCTGCTGCGCACCGAGGTCGCGCACAACGGCCTCTTGCGCATCGACCCGAAATCCGCGCCGCGCCGGATCCGTCAACACATCGGCGTCCGGAACGTTCGGGTCCCCGTCGAAGATCGCGAGGAGACTCTGCCGGTACTGCGAAGACGTGAGCCGCCGAACCAAGCGACGCCCGCCTTCCTCACAGCGAAGCTCCGGCTCGATCATGGGATCGATCGGCGGCTCGTTCAGCGGATCTTCCGTGCCTTCGCCGATAACGCCCGTGCAGCCCATGGCGAGCGTCAACGCTAGGATTCGCTGCTTCATGCCCGAGCTCCCGCTACGGCAACCCGATCCGAGGCCGGAAGGGAGGTATCGCCGAAGGCGGAAAAGTCCTCGACGCCCATCGCTTCGGCGGCCGTGAGAAGAACCTGCAAATGCGGCGCACCGCGTCCGTCGATGTAACGACCTCGCGCGCTCTTTTGTAGATAGCCGCCGGCGCCGCCGCTGATCACGAAGCGCATGTCGTCGCCCGCGTGGCTGATGCCATCGCCCATGTCACGCGTCCAAATCATGAGCGTCTCGTCCCACAACGTTCCGCTTCCGGTCGGCGAAGGAAGCGCCTTGAGACGATTCGCCGCCGCCACGAACTGCTCGCAAAGCCAGCGCTCGGTTGCGATCAGACGGGCTCGCGGCGCCGGATCGGAGTGCATGAAGTCGTTGTGCCAGTTGCCCGGCGAACCGATCGTAGGAAGCGCGACCTGCGTGTTTTGGTGGTGGCCGAACTGAACGGCCGCCACCCGGGTCGTGTCGCACGCGAACGCGGAGATCGCCAAGTCGAGATGCAGACTGCTGTTTTCGATGTCGCTGTCGGTGTCGGTCGGGGCGTCGCTCGCACATTCGCCCACCGGCGCGCCAGACGAACCCTGAATGCGCCGAAGCACGCTGTTGAGCGAGTCCGCGTGGAGGCCGAGCTTCGTGCGTTCGGCCTCGCCGAGGCGACTGGCGATGGACTCGAACTCGCCCTGGAGGAGCGCGATGCTGCGTTCGCGGCGTGCCCGGAGTGCGTCCACCGCGCCGTCGTCCCTTGGGCCCGTGGCGCCGGTAAAGATCGCCTCGAAGGCGGCGCGCGGAGAGAGGATCGGCGAAAGCGGATTGCCTCCCGGCCGCCAGAACGAGCGCTGATCTTCGCCGGGAACGCTACCCAGGATCACACTCGGAATCGACGTGCTGACGCCACCCGCGGCGAGCGCGTCGGCAACGAACTGGTCAAGGGAGTAGAGACGGTTCCAGTCCTGGGATCCCGTGAGGCCCCCAACGGCGCCGTGCTGCCCTGCAGTACCGAGGCTGTCGAACTTCTCGAAGAGAAGAAGATCCTCCCGGAGCGGCTCGAGGGGCGCGGTCATCTCGCTGAACACGATCTCGCTGTCGGAAGAACCACGGGGCGACCAGGCGTCCACGTCCGTGCCTGGCGTATGAAAGACCAGCAGGTACTTCGCGGGGCCGATCGCCGCGCGAGCCGGTTTCCCGAGGAGCGGAGCAAAGGGCGCAGCGACCGCCGCCAGCCCGGCCATGCGAAGCCACCGGCGGCGGCTGGGGGAGTGAGTAGGCACTTCGCGAACGTTGTGCGCGCGAGGGATCAAAAGAGGTCAAAAGCCGAGCCCCTTTTTTCGCCCCGACCGGTCTCCGTCCGGGGTTTTCCGGACACGGCCTACTCCGTCGTGTCGACGCACACCCCGTCGATGCATGGCATGTCGAGAAGACAGTCGTCGGAGGTTTCGCAGAGGGGCTCGCACGCCGGCCCGCACCCCGCGGTAAAGACGCAATCGCGAGCTTCAAAACAGATCGTGCCGCACTCGCCGGGAACGCCGCCTACGTCCGAAAGCCCACCGCACGCCGCCCAGCAGGACCCGCACGGAACCTCCGGAACGGGAGGAAACCCCGTCGACGCCGCGCATTCTGCGTGAGACGTGCAGCCCACGTCCTCGGCAGCATCCGACGCGGCGTCCGCCCGATCGGCGTCAACGAGATCTGCGGCGTCGAGACCTGCGTCGACCGCATCCGCGTCTTCCACCCTCGCATCCGACGCGCCAGCGTCCGGAAGATTCGTCGACGACGACGCGCAGGCGTTCAGGACCAAGCAGACCGACCAAAACGAGCAAGACTGTGCCAAGGGAGTCACAGAACGCCGGTGTGCAGGACACATGCCAGCGAGCGTCAGATTTCGACCGAGCGAACGACCTCC
Source organism: Myxococcota bacterium (assembly GCA_039186435.1). Taxonomy (GTDB): domain Bacteria; phylum Myxococcota_A; class Polyangia; order Polyangiales; family Houyiibacteriaceae; genus JALVDI01. The sequence continues at coordinate 8,924 of JBCDAA010000123.1, forward strand.
CCAACGCGGCAACTGGTCGCGCGAAGCACGACCACCCCGGACCCCTTTACGGTGAAGTGCACCCGTCGCTCGCTGACGCTTCCGCGCGAGCGCTGGTAATAAAGCGCGCCGGCGCCGCTCCAGCGTCCGCGTCCCCAGCCCTCGAGATGGCCTAGGGTCTTGCGCTCCTCGCCGAGAAGGGTGCATCCCTCCGTTTCGATCGAGAGCGCGAGCGGTTCGTTCCAGCTCAGCGAACGCGAGGACGAAAGCACGTAGGTCGGCAGGTAGCCGTGATTGCGGATCGTCGCCTGAACATGGCGCACTTCGCCTTCCACGGACGTCACCTCTACGTCGTCGATGGAAACCCGCGGCGCGAGAATCGCGGTTCGCAAGAACACCGCTGCGAGACCTTCGCAGACCTCCGGGAGTAGCCGCCGCGGGGGGTTCCACATTCCGAAGCGCGGGTCGATACCGCCAACCTCCACCTCGCCAATTTGCGGATGCGTCAACGGACGCCACGGGCGCATCACCGCGCCCTCGTTGTGGTCGCGATCCCACTCGGCGATCTGCACCATGTCGCCGCGGTCGATCTGCGTGTAGCGGTCGACGAAGCGTTTCTTCTTTGGAAGTCCGGCGCGCTCGAAGAGATCCCAGATTTCGCAAACCCAGCTAATCGCGCCGCGCTGATGGTAGGCAAAATCCGAAAGATCACCGTGAAGGGGTTTGTCCGGTTCGTAGGTGAACTCTTCGTAGCCGCTCACGGTGGGGTAGCTCGTGAACTCGGTCGCCCATTCCTCGAACTGGCGATAGAACGCGAGATCGCTCGGGTCCATCTTGGAGTCGGGCTTCGCGCCGTGGGGGCGAATGAAGACCCCCCCAAAGGTGTGCAGATTGAGCCACGTAAAGATCGCCGGGCGCGCGGAAACAAATTCGACGATCGCGCGGGACTCGATCTCGCTCAGGGGATAACGACCCGCGCCAATCTGGTCCGGCTCGGGCGCCCAGTGATACGGAAAGTTCCGGTTGAGGTCGGGATCGTTGTCCGAAAGAAAGTTGGGATCCGGGATCGTGCTCCCGTCCCAGTTTTCGATCACCCCCTCCGGAAACACCTTGTAGAAGGGTCCGACGTCGTCGATCTGCCTCGGCACGAGCAGGCCCGGCATCTCCTTCGCTTCGACGTACTCGCCCGCGGGATCCTGCTTTCGCATAACAAGCGCAAGACCATCGCCATCGAGGTCCTTCGCCACCCAGCGCGCATGTTCCCGATTGGCGCGCTCCTCCCGCGGGACCGAGCGAACGTAGCGCCCCGTCGTCAGCACCGCTTCCGCTCCATCGGGGGAGATTCGCGGAACGACGTAGACCAAAATCTCCTTCAGCACGTCGAGGAGCGTCTCGGGCAGCGCGATCGCTTCGCCCGCGTGAACCCGGAGCACATCCTCCGCGATCGCCAGCGCCGCCGAGGACCCGGCAAGCTCCACCGCGTGCATGTTGCCGTCCACCCACGCCGCAGGACGCAGGCGATCGGGCTCCGTGCCGAGGGTCAGGATCCAAATCTCGCGACCTTCGGGCGTCGTGCCGAGAGACGCAAGGTTGCATACGTGCGGGTACGCCTTCGCCCAAGCTTGAAGCTGCGCGGTGAGGTCCGCGTAGCTCAGGTAGTCCTCACGAAAGCCCTTCGAGTGGTCTGCAACGCTCATCGCGTTGGGTATACCTAGACCCTTCGCGCCGGGAAATAGATTCCGGGAGAGTTACTGGAACTCGACCGCGCTCTGGAGGTCGACCGGCTCTGTGCGAAGCCCAAAGTAGAGGCCGACGGTCAGCGCCGATGCGGCGAGGACCCCGCCGACCACCGCCCAAACCCACACCGGGATGCCGCCCCGATCGTCATCGTTTTCGGACCCGCCGCCGCCAACACCGGTCGCAACGTCGCGTCCCACCGAACGCGGCTCGTCTTCGGTCCCGAGCTCCACCAAACGGTTGCCGTGCTCGTCGAGAAGCTGAATGACGTACTCGATGCGATCGGCGTCCGGAAGGGACTCCACCTCGACCAGGCGCGACTCCTCCGCGTTGTAGCGAAGCTCGGTCATCGGCACGAGCTCGCCCGCGGTACGAGTGAGGACGCGGACCTCGGTCCCCATCCCGAGAGGATCGGTGACCAGCACGCGGAGACCACGTTGGGCGCGAACCAGTCGCGCCTCGACGTTCATTCGCTCCGAGCGAGTCGCCCAGTATCCCCGCGCCTCCATGAACGGACTTCGAAGCCGCGGCGCGAGGTTGGTGTCTACCTGCGCCTCCGGCGAGAGCGCGAGCATGCGAATGTACGAGTCGCGCGAGCGCTCCTCGTCGCCGTTCGCCGCCGATGCCACCCCCATCAGCTCGTACACGCGCGTCACTCGCTCCGCGGAAAGCTCGCCGCTCGCAAGGGCTTCCTGACAGAGCTCCAGCGTGCGCTCGAAGTCGACGTTCAGGTACGCCTCCTCGGCCTGCGCGATGAGACTCTGGGCACTCGCGGAAGAGACTCCCGTAAAGGCCGCGGAGGAGGCTGAAAGAAGCGCGATTGCCATGCTGCTGATGCGCATCATTCCTCCCGACATCCGCGCTGGCATTTGGCCTCTGGCGTGCACATCGCCTCGGGCGAACCCGCTCCGAACTGAGTGCGGTACTCGTCCGTGGGGGCCATCACGATCTCGAGGGGCGCGGCGTCCACGTGAACATCCGAAATGGTGCACCCGGTGAGAAGCGCGACCCCGGACGAGTCTTCCGCGACGGCAACGTACGCGCGCACGCCTTCCGGCGCGCCGTTGAGGGATACGCGACCGGCTTGAAACTCGCAGACCGACTGCGGACCGGTGTCGCGCACCGCCACGCTGTCGAGGACCCCGAGCTCGGCCTGGGAGAGCAGGTCTGGACAAACGCCCGCGTCCCCGTCGGTGTCGACGACAAGAATCCGCGCCGTCTCCGACCGGACGAAGGTGTCGAAGGAAGGAAAGTTCAACACGACCGGGACCGTGTCGCCGCATCCGATCAGGACGAGCGCCAAGCAAGCGATTCGCTTCATTGAATCTCCGACGCCTGAATCACATCCTCGCGAAGAAAGTCGTCGGTCGCTTCTTCGTAGCGCCAGATTTCGTAGTTCGAGAGGGTGTTGCCAAAGGAGTCGATGTTGATGGGGCCGCTCGCGCCCTCGTAGTCGATCTCGTTACCGGCGCGAATGCTGCGAAGCGCAGTCGCGAGATCTCCCGGGCCGACGACGTCCTCGCGAGGCGCCGCGGCGTCCGGGTTGGTCACGCGAAAAAGCGCGTCGCGTATGGCGGTTCCATCGGTGCTTCCTGCCGCCTCGATCGCAAGGAGGAGCGACGCCATCGCATCGAACTGGTTGCCGCCGAAGATGCCGACTTCGGACCCAAAGGTCGCCTCGAAGTCCGCCGCGTAGGTATTGAAGAAGCGCGTCTCCGGCTCGGTGATCGGAGCCGTTCCGAGCACGCCGTCCACCGCGGAGGCAGACCCTGCGGCCGTGACGAAACCTGGGTCCTTCAAGCCATCGGAAGCGATCCAGGTGACGTCCGGCGGACTCGAAAGCGCTGCCCACTCGCTTAGGATCGTTCCGCCGTCAACCGGAAACGCCACGAGCGCGATGCAGTCGGGGTTTGCATCGGCAATGGCGTTCACCTCGGTGGAGTAGGAAGGACGTCCCAGCGGAAAGGGCTGGCGAAGAACCACTTCGCCGCCGGCCGCCGAAAAACGCTCTTCGATCCCTTCGCCAAAAGGATCGCCGTAGGTATCCGCCTGGTGAAGAACCGCCAGTCGCGTGCACCCGATCTCCCTCGCGTACCGCGTCACGACGATCGTCTGCAGAAGATCCGAAGGGACGGTGCGAAAGAGATAGCGATCGCTTTCCGGCTGAAGGCCCGTCAGCTCTTGGGAGGTGGAGCAGCAGCTGACCTGCGGAACCTGCGCCGCGAAGGTGACCTCTTGGGCCGCGGCGGACGCCTCGCTGCCGAGCGGTCCGACAACCGCGACCACCTGATCTTCTTGGAGCAGCTCCGTCGTCACCGCGGCCGCTTGAATCGCATCGGTTTGGTCGTCCTTGATGATCAGCTCGACCGGTCGGCCGCCGAGAAGCCCGCCGGCGGCGTTGATCTCTCGCGCGGCGAGAATCGCGGAGTTCGCGAGGTGTTCGCCGACCGGGGCGAGAGGCCCCGTTTGAGAGACGATCACGCCGATGCGAATGGGTTCGCCACGGATTCCGGGGCCGTCGCTCCCGCAGCTCACCGCCAGCAGTGTGGCAAGAGCCAACACACGATTCATTCGATCCCCACCCTCCGGGTCGTCGTTTGACCGGCGCGGATGGTAACGCGATACGTCGTTCGCAGTCCACGCTCGGGGTTGCTCAGGGTGAGCAGGTGACTTCCCGCCGGCAGTGACTCACGAATCAACGGTGTCGTGCCGAGGCGTCGGCCGTTCAAAGAGACGTGCGACCAGGGAACCGTGTCGAGCGTCAGGCTTCCGGTCTCCGGTTGGGGCGCGGCCTCCATCACCGGTTCTTCAACCATGGGTGCCCGCATCGTTCTGCGCATGCTCCGCGACCGATCGCGCGTTCGCATCGACGCCTCAACCCGCGCGACGGTCGGCTCGGTCATCGCCGTCTCGGTCATCGCCGTCTCGGTCATCGCCGTCTCGGTCATCGCCGTCTCGGTCACGACCGGCTGACCCATCGCCGTGATCGGCGCTTCGACCGTGGGCGATACCATGACAGCAGCCGGTTCGACGACAGGCTCCATCGTGGACTCCGTCACCGCCACCGGCGCGACCGGTGCGACGGGCACCTCGACCGCGTACCGATCCTCGTCCTCCCCCGCTCCGACCAACGCGAGGGTGACGCCCACGCCAATCGCCAGCAGGAAGATCAGCGCGATGACCCAATAGCCCGGTCGCTTTCGTTCTTCGTTTTGTGGCGGCGCGGGCTGTACACGCGAAAACGACGGCGGCGTCGCCGAAACGGGAACCGGCGTCATCGAGTGACCCGGAGACTCGCCACGCATATAGGCGCTAAGCACCCGTCGTTGCTCGTCGCGCTCGCGCTCAAAGAGCCCTGTGAGAAACCCACCCACATCGTGGCGCGACACCCGCAACCCCGAGTCGTGCATGAAGCTCTCGAGGTCTTCCTTCATCTGACGTGCGCTCTGGTACCGATGCGCTGGGTCACGCTGAAGCGAACGCTCTACGATCCGCGAGAGCTGATCGGGCACATCGACCTGCGAGTCGAGCGAGTGAATCACCGAGTTGAGGGCGTTATGGAGGGTGATGACCTCGGACTCGCCCTTGAAGAGGCGCCGTCCGGCGAACGCCTCCCACATGGTGACCCCGAGACTCCAGATGTCAGCTCGGTGGTCCGCGCGAATGTCCGGCGAGGCCTGCTCGGGTGCGATGTAGGCGAACTTGCCCTTGACCTGTCCCGCGCGCGTTTCGACCAGCTGCGTACCGGCCTTGGCGATCCCAAAGTCGAGGACCTTCACCTGCCCTTCGTAGGTGATGAAGATGTTGCCCGGCGAGATGTCGCGGTGGACGACGTGAAGGGGCGTCCCGTCGAAATCCTTCAACGTGTGGGCGTAGTGAAGTCCGTCGAGGACATCGATGAAGAGGCGCACGCCGACCGCGAGGGGAACCGGCTGATCGAGCCGCCGGGCATGCCGGAGCATCCGGGCCATCGACTGACCCTCCAGGTACTCCATCGTCAGAAAGTGGAGTCCCTGAACATCGCCGACCTCATAGGTCTGCACCACGTTGGGATGGTTCAACCGCGCAGCGAGGCGCGCCTCATCGAGGAACATGCCGATGAGACCGGGCTCCTCCTCGAGATGAGGGTGCAAGCGCTTCAGCACGCAGAGCTTGGTGAAGCCCGCCGGCCCTCGAATGGCCGCAAGGAACACCTCCGCCATGCCGCCATGGCCGATCTTCGCGATAAGTGTGTACTTTCCGAAGCTCGAGTGATCGCCGACGAGATGTTGGCCAAAGCCCGATTCGCTCGCGGTCACCGGTTTTCGGAGGCTTTCCCCCATTACCAAGAGTGTCCCCCCCGCGCTGCGGGGTGTCAACGAAGGCGTCTACGAGGCTGCGGCCGATTGCTTTGTTGTTTCAACAGGTTTGCGAACGGGCCGGCGCGCGCGGGCACGCACTCGAAGCCCTGTATTTTCTGGAAGGGCTGATCGCGCTCCTGAATAGAGTGAGCGCGGGGGAAGTCCGACGACCACTTCTATGCTTTCTCTTAAGTCCCACCGAACTCTTCCTCAGAGCGTCCTCGTCCTGTCGCTCTTGACGCTTCTCGCAACCAGCGCGCCGGACGACACGCGCTTCGCAAACGCGAGCGTTTCTCTCGAAGCGGGGGAAAGCGTCACCGTGACGCTCAGCGGCAACCGGCAGGCTGTGCGACCGGCCACGCGCAGCTGGATCGACATCGGCATCACGCGGCCCGTGGGCGTTGATGCGGGAAGTCCCGACGCAGGCACCGCGGCGACCCTGGTCGTCACGGTGGGCGGAATGACCGAAACGACAACCTCCGGCGGCCGGATCGTCGAGGATTGGCATCGCCTCTGCGATCGCCGGGACGGTTGCTCCCTTGCGATCGCACTCCGCAACAGTGCCGATAGCCCCGCGACCATCAACCTAAACGCAGGCGCGTTTCGGAACGACGCGGGCGGCCTCGTTTGTGGAAACCAGTACGACCCCGAAGCGCGCCTGGAGTTCAGCACCCCATGAAGCCGGGCGAGCTCATTGCGCATCCGGTCACGATGGCTGCGCTGGCGCTTTGGGCGGTGAACGATCACCTGCTCAAGCCGCTCGGGGGAGAGCTGGTTGGCAAACTCAGCGACGTTGCGTGTCTCGTCGTCGTGCCGCTGATCGTGCCAGCGGCGGTCGAGCTTTGGCAGTCGCGAGGCGGCCGCCCCTGGACGCCGGCATCACGAACGCTTTGGGCGAGCGCGGCGTTTGCCGCCGCCACCATGATCGCGATCAACACGCATCCGGGAGCCGCATGGCTCTACGAGCGAGGAATGGGAATCGCACAGTGGCCGCTTCGTTGGGCGGCTGCGATCCTGCGCGGTGAAGGGGGCGTCGCGCTGCTGCCCGTAGATCTCACGGAGGATCCGACCGACGCCTGGACCGCGCCCGCTGCGCTCGTACCCCTGTGGCTCGGCCGCCGACGCGGAACGGCGACCTGGCGACCCACGGCGTAAAGCGAGCGCGAGTCAGCGACATCGGCCGCACGCCGCCGCGTCGTCGCAGGTCACCGCATCGGCGAGGCATTCGCAGTGGGCCTCCGCGTCTGCTTCGAGCCAGTGCGCGACCTCGCAGTCGACGTTGGGGCAGAGGCGCCAATCGTCGAGGCAAGTCGCTCGGCACGCCGCCGCGCCGGCACTCGTCGCAAGCCCCAATCGTTCCGGACGGCGGCAAACCCCTTCCGATTCGTCGCAGGAAAGGCCCATCCAACAAAAGGGCGCGAGACGCGCGACGTCACCGCGAGTTCGAACGCCCTCGCAGACCTCGCGCGCGACACACGCATCGACCGGCTCGGGGATCTCACCGCATCGCTGGGTGCGCTGTGCGAGCGCGAAGCACGCGCTCATGGCGTCCGCGTCGATCGACGCGTCCGGTCGCCCGTCGGGCCCGCCGTCCGTCGCGCTGTCCGCTCCAACGTTGGCGTCGGCGGAAGCATCGGGAGCAACGCAGGTCCGCCCCATCGAAAAAGGTTCGCCGCACAGCCCCTCGCGGCTGCAGAAGGATGCGCCGCACTCCGCGTCGCATTCGCATCGGGAACGGCAGCGTGACTCGTGGCAACCCGCTCCATCCCCGCAGTCGGAGTCAACCACGCACTCCAGGATGCACTCTCCATCGGCGCAGACTTCCGGCGCCTCGCAATGCGCGTCGTTGCGGCAACCACAGCCCACCGATCGGGAAAGACAGACGTTCGGCGCCGCGCATGAATCGTCCACGCAAAGGGCGCAGAATCCCCGACCGGCGCTGTTGCTGAAACAACGCTCGCCCGGTGGGCATCCCCGGTCGTTTCGACACTCGCCGTTGCAGTCCACGTTGCAGTGACACGCGGAGATCAACAGGAGGAGAGCGAGCAGGCGCATACCCAGGTAGGTGTGCAAGAGGAGTACCGCTACCGCCGCGCGTTAGTTTCTCGAACAACCGATCCACGAACGAACCGAACCACGACATCGCTGTCGTGCTGTCGCAACCTTAAGACAGTGGAAAACCGCTAGGGCTCGACGTCGCCGCGTCGTTGAACCGACTGGCATAGTGCCGGTCCTTCAGGCACCTGCGCACGAAAAAAGCCCGCGCCGAGGCACGGGCTTTTCGCTCAGTCTGCCAGCCTCAGCTCGGACCAAACGCTTCGTCGGAAATCTGCACCGGGCTGTCATCGCAAACACGGAGGATGCGCGCGTCGCCAACCACCTCGGGGACGATGTTCATGGCGTAGTAGATCGCCGCGAACTTCTTGCCCTCGTAGAACGCCTTCTCCGCCGCGGAGTCGGTCTCCTTCAGCTTCTCGATCGCGATGGACGCGCCTTGGAGAAGGAGCCATCCAATGGCCAGCTTGCTCATCATGTGGAGGAAGCGCTCCGCCACGAGGACGATGTTTGGCATCTTGCCGCCCTGGAACCACCCAAGGAACTGCATGACGCTGCCGCCGACCGCCTCGTGCGCCTTCTTCAGGTTCGCAACGCCGTCCTTCAGCTCCGGATGTTCGGCGTGCTCCTTGATGAACTCCTGAATCTCACCAAGGAAGGTCTGCGTGTTCTTGCCACCGCCCTGACCGAGCTTGCGGCCCACGAGGTCGAGAGCCTGAATGGCGTTGGTGCCTTCGTAGATGCTGAAGATCTTGGAGTCGCGGGCGTACTGCTCGACCGGCCAGTCGCGAAGGTAACCCGCGCCGCCGTAAACCTGGATCGCCGTCTCGCACACCTTGAACGCTTCCTCGGAGGAGTGCGCTTTGACGAGCGGCGTCAGCAGGTCGATCTGACCCTTGTGATACGCCGTTGAGGCGTCGTCTTTGTCGCCGATGGAGCGAAGCCGATCCTGGTGCACAGCGAGCTTCGTGATGAGGGCGCGGATGCCTTCGACCTTGGCCTTCATCTCGAGCAGGTCGCGGCGAACGTTCGGGTGGTGAAGGATGGTGACGCGCGGCGCCTCCGGATTCTTCCAGTCTTTGATGGAGGAGCCCTGTTTGCGGTCGCGGGCGTACTCGAGCGCATTGAGGTACGCGCTCGACGCAACCGCAAGACCCTGAATGCCGACGCCGATGCGCGCGAAGTTCATCATCTTGAACATCTGGCGCATGCCCTGATGCTCGACCGTCCCCACGAGCTCGCCAACGCAATCGTCGTCCTCGCCGAAGGTCAGCACACACGTCGCGGAGCCGTTGATGCCCATCTTGTGTTCGATGGAGGCCACCTGAACGTCGTTGCTGCCGCCGAGGGCGCCATCGTCCGACACCTTCTTCTTGGGGACCACAAAGAGCGAGAGGCCCTTCGTGCCAGCTACCGCACCTTCGATGCGCGCGAGCACGAGGTGAACGATGTTGTCCGCCATGTCGTGGTCGCCGCCGGAGATGTAGATCTTCGTGCCCTTGATCTTGTACTTGCCGTCGCCGAGAGGCGTCGCGGACGTCGTCGAGCTTCCGACGTCGGAACCCGCGTGCGGCTCGCTGAGACACATCGTGCCGCCCCAGGTGCCGCCCATCATCTTGTGGACGTAACGCTTCTTCTGTTCGTCGGTGCCGAACTCGGTGATGAGCTCCGCTGCACCGAGGGTCAGGCCCGGGTACATGTTGAACGCGGTGTTGGAGCCGCTAAGAAGCTCGTCGGTGAGGACCGCGAGCGTCGCTGGCGCGTCCATGCCGCCGTGCTCGGAGGAAACCCCGAGGGTTCGCCAACCCGCTTCGTAGAGCTTGTCCCACGCGGCCTTAAAACCGTCGGGAACGATCACGTGACCGTCGACGAGCTTGCAGCCCTGGGTGTCACCCGTTCGGTTGGTGGGCCCGGTCACTTCCTGCGCGAAGCGGTAGACCTGGCTGATCACCTCTTTACAGGTGTCCTCGTCCCATTCTTCGAAGGGCTCTTTGCTCAGGACGTCCTGCAGCTGGAACTGCTCGAACATCAAAAATGAAAAATCACGAAGGTCCGCTTTGTACTGATTGATGCCCTGAGCCACGTATTTCCTCCGGATGTCCCCCGTGTTTCTCCCGGAAACCTGGCGGCAACGACGCACCGCGTCAAGAGGATCCGAGCGAGAGCGCACCTGGGACGCAAAAGAAGACAGCCCAGCGCGCCGAATGCGCTATGAGGGGTCCCCGTGCGTCTCCGTGCCGCCGCGATGCTCGCGCTCTGTGTTTTCGCGGAGGTACTCCTCCTGACGGCCGCTCTCGATCGCCACCGAAGTCACGGTTTTCGGGCGCGGTGGGCAGCCATCGTCGACGGCGACCAACGCCCGATCACGGAGACCTTCGAGCCGCGGGTCTGGTTTCGAAACGAACTTCGGCCGCTCGATCGAATCGTCCGCCATTGGCCGAGCGACCTGGCCATCCCGGCGGAGATTCCGGTCATCGACGCCGAGTTCGAGGCAACCCTCACGGTTCCGGAAGGGCGCCCACGCGTTCTGGAAGTTGATTCCTCTGGAAGCGTCGTCCTGTCGGTGGACGGAGAAGAGGTTCAGTTCGGTTCGGAGGAAGACCCCCTCGAGCTCGCGCCCGGACGTTACCGACTCCTTGCGCAGTGGGGCATTCCCTCGCGTCCTCGCTGGACCGACCGGATCGATACGCACTTTCGCTTTCGCTGGGGTTATCCGAACGGGCGAAGCGTCACAATTCCACCCTCCGCGTTCACACCCATGGGTGCCGTTCCGCATCGGACGCTAACGTGGATCCTCGGCGTGTTCCTCGCGCTGCTTCTGAGTGGCGGAACGTTTTGGAGTGCGCGCGCCCGCGGAGAAGTGCGCGCGAAGCGCAGCTACGTGCTCGCGGTCGGCATTCTCGTGCTGCTCGGGATGGGGCTGCGGCTCTACGAATACTCCGCAGCGCCGGACTTTCGTGAGAGCGCGGCGGAGCTTCGCGCCGCGTGGAACGGCGTGCACGTCCTCGCAGGCACCCAGCCGGACGACGAGATCCGCTTCTGGGGCGAGCAACCCGTGGTCGTAGGCGCCTCGCAGACTCCGCTCTTTGACGTGCTCGTGGGCGGCGCCGCTCGAATGGGAGGCGCCTCGGAGGCCGCACGAATTTCGCTCGCGCACACCCGAGTTGTGCCTCTCTTTCTGTCGTTCTTGGCGCTGGTGCTCTGCATCGCCGTGGCACGCCAACTCAGCGGTTCACGTGCGGCCGCGCTCTTTGCAGGAATGCTCTGCGCCGTCACTCCGATGGTGGTGCTGCAGAGTCGCGTGGGAACGCCCGACGCACTGCTCGCGGTGTTGCTCCTCGCGGTCGTGTTGGCGCTCGCGCGCTATCAACGCGAAGGGGGTCGAGGCGCGCTCGTCACCGCGCTTGGGTGCGGCTGTCTCGCTCCCTTCGCGGCGCCGAGCGGTCTCGCCATCGCCTACGCCGTCGTGATGGTCGCGGCGGCGTCGAAGCGCAGAACACACGGGGCGGTCGCACTGCTCGCTGCTTTGGTTCCGACAGTCTACGTCTTGAGCAACGTTTCCGCAGACGACGTTCGCGTTAGCTTCGACGTCTTCAGCTACTGGTTCTACGGCCCCGCGATCAACGGTAGCCGCATCGGTCGAGGTCCGTTGATGTTCCTTTGGACCGCGGCCGTGATCATCGCTCCTCGCCTAAGCGAGCGCACCTCCGTGGTGCTGCCCACCGGACTCTTTCTTCTTGCGACCGCCCTCTCCGTCGGGACAACCCAGCAGGGCTCGCATCTCCTTCCGGTTCTGCTCGTTCTCTGTGCCCTCGCGGGACCCTTTGTGGTTCGGGTGTTCAAACGCCCCGACCTGCTCGGTGGACTGCTCGTGGTCGGAATGCTGACGCTTTACGCGCTCATGCTCACGTTCGAGCCCGCGTGGATCGCCAACCGCGGTCACTGGCCCGCCATGCGGCGAATCACCTGGGGCGTTGCGCTCGGGCTTCTCACACCGCTCGGCCTCACCATGGTGTTCCCGCATCGGTGGACCCAGCGGCTCGCTCGCGCCTCGATCGGGGTTGCGCTTTTGATTTACGCGACGGCCTCGGCGCACTTTGTCCTGCGCTACGACGTCACGTCGGAGCTCTACCGGAACTACGACTTCGGCGCACCAGGGGTACCGACGATCGGCGGCCGACGCGACCCCTTCGAGGGACAGTAGTCGGACGTGGTGCAACGCCGACGCTAATCTTCCGAGAGCGCGAATTCCAATTATCAGAGCGCTAGTTCCAACCTGATTCTATTGACATCGATCAGTCGCCAAGTATCAGCCAACCTGATTTTATTGACATCGATCAGTTGTTGGTGGGAGTGCCGACGCAAATAGTGACATCGATCAGTCGCTAACTATCAGCCAGCCTAATTTTATTAACATTGATCAGCCGCCAACTATCAGCCAACCTGATTTTACCCAGTATCAGGCAACCTGATTTATTGACATCGATCAATCGTTGATGGGAGTGCCGCCGCAATATTAGCCAATCTGATTTTGTTGACACCGATCCCGTTGGTGGGAGCGCCGACGTTCTGCGGCTCAACCGAGCTTGGACACTCACGAACTTAAATAAGCCAACCCGACTTTGTTGACATGGATCAGTGACCAGTGAGCGCCGACGTCAGCAATCGGGTGCGATTGACGACGCGCCAGCCTTAGAACCGGTGAAGAGACCAGGAGACAATATTGGTGAAGAGACCAGGAGACAATATCAGCCAACCTGATTTTATTGACATCGAGAAATGGCTGATCAGCACGCCAACCCGAGGGCCCGACAGCCAGCAAG
>JBCDAA010000124.1:0-21663 GCA_039186435.1 Myxococcota bacterium
CCCCCCACGCGGACTGCATCCCCGCTGGTACCCCCTCCAATGACCCTTCGGGCCTCGCTTCGCTCGGAGCTTCTCGTTGTCCGAGAAGCTCCTCCGGTGACCAAACGATGACATCGACGGTGCACGGTCGGCGATAGAGTGATCGCGTGCCGCTTCGCCGAATCATGGGTCGCACGTTTTTGAGCGCGTTCGGTTGGAAGGAGGAGGGCGATCCTCCAGCGCACGCCAAGTACGTTCTCATCGCCGCGCCCCACACCACGAATTGGGACTTTCCCTTCACCCTCGCCCTCAGCTGGGTGACGGGCGTGCGAATTCGCTGGATGGGCAAGCACAGCCTCTTCGAGGGTCCCTTCGGTTGGTTCTTCAAGGGCGTGGGCGGCGTGCCGGTCATCCGCCACGAAAAGCGCAACATGGTTCAGCAGATGATCGACCTCTTCGAGGAGTCGGATCAGCTGGTGCTGCTCGTTCCTGCAGAGGGAACGCGAAGCCGCCGCGACCACTGGCGCTCGGGCTTCTATCACATCGCCCAAGGCGCGGACGTACCGGTGGTGCTTGGTTATCTCGACTTTGCACGGCGCCGCGGAGGCTTCGGGGAGGGTCGAAAGATGTCCGGCGACATCAAAGCGGACATGGACCGAATTCGCGCCTTTTACGCGGACAAGGTTGGAAAATATCCCGAGAAGTTCTGTCCGCCGAAGCTTCGGGAAGAAGACCCGCCGGCGACCGCGAGCGTCTGACTTCGTCTCACCCCGGCCCCATACTCTGGGAGTGCCGCTGCCCGACGGAGTCGTCGCGAAGCTCGAGACGCTTCCGCCCCAGCCTGGGGTGTACGTCTTTCGGGATGCGAAAGGCGCGGTTCTCTACGTCGGAAAAGCGCGAAGCCTTCGGTCGCGGGTGCGCTCCTATTTTCAGCCGGGGACCAGCGACGTGCGCGCGTTCGTCGCGCGGCTCGAAACAGAGCTCGACGACATCGAGACCTTTGTGGCGCAAAGCGAGAAGGAAGCGGCGCTGCTCGAGAATCAGCTCATCAAGGAGCATCAGCCCCGCTACAACGTCAAGCTTCGAGACGACAAAGAGTTCCTTTCCCTGCGTCTCGACCCCGGCGGAACATGGCCACGCCTCGAGGTGGTTCGTCGCCCGAAGCCGGACGGCGCGCGCTACTTCGGCCCGTACCACTCGGCGACCTCCGCGCGGCAAACGCTGCGCTTGGTGAACCGATACTTTCAGCTGCGCACCTGCACGGACTCGGAGCTGAAGAGTCGCGTTCGTCCATGTTTGCAGTACCAGATCAAACGCTGTCCCGGGCCCTGCGTGTTCGATGTCGACCGCGACGAGTACGGGCGTCAGGTGCACAACGTCGGGCTCTTTCTCGACGGGCGCCACGACGAACTGCTCGGTCATCTCGACGGTCAGATGAAGGACGCGGCGACGTCCCTCGCCTACGAGCAGGCGGCGATTTATCGCGATCAGATTCGCGCGGTCGAGCGCGCGCAGCAGCTCCAGCGCGTGACGGTGGTGAAGGACGTCGACCAGGACGTTGTGGGGCTTTTTCGCCGCGCTGATCAGGCCGAGGTCGCGGTGTTGCTCGTTCGCGCCGGCAAGCTCATCGGCGTTCGGACGTACGACCTCAAGAACGTCTCGCTGCCCGACGACGAGCTTCTCGCGTCCTTTCTTACGCAGTGGTACAGCCGTGCGCCGGTGCCCGCGGAGGTTCTTCTGCCACGGGAAATTGAGGCGATGGACGGCCTCGCCGCCGCGCTGGGGGAGCTTCGAAACGCGCAAGGCGGTCGAAGTCAGCCGAAGGTGCTCGTCCCCAAACGCGGGCCGCGGCGCAAGCTGATCGAGATGGCCGTCGACAACGCGGAGCACGCGTTTCGAGAAAAGCGCCTTGCCGAACAAAACGTCGAGGATCGCCTCGGGCAGGTTCGCGATCGACTTCGTCTTTCGTCGCTGCCTCGGCGAATCGAATGCGTGGACGTGTCGCACCTCGGGGGGGAAGATGCGGTTGCGGCGATCGTGGCACTCCACAACGGCTCGCCCGATCGCGCGCGCTACCGCACCTACCACGTCAAGCGTGCACGCGGAGGGGATGACTACGGGGCGATGTACGAGGTGCTCTCTCGACGCTTTCGTCGAGGGCGCGATGCGGAAAAGGGATGGGAGCTGCCGGATCTCTTGGTGGTGGATGGAGGGAAGGGGCAGCTGAACGTCGCGCTCGCGGCGCTTCAGGATTTGAAGGTGCCGCCCTTTCCGATCGTGGGACTCGCGAAGGAAAAGGAGAGTCCCTTCGGCGAAAAGAAGGTGGATCGCGTGTACCTGCCGGGCGCGAAGAACGCGATTCCGGTCCACGGCACCCCGGCCCTCCAGATGCTGGCGTTTGCGCGCGACGAAGCCCATCGCTCGTCGAATGCATTTCGCGTGAAACTCGGAAAAAAGCGTCGGTTTCGGTCGGAGCTGGACGACATCAAGGGCGTGGGTCCGAAGACGCGGAGCCGGCTGCTCCAGGCGCTGGGCTCCATGGATGCCGTTCGCGAGGCGACCGAGGCGCAGCTCGTGGCGGCGGGGGCGACGAGGCGGCAGGCGAAGGCGATCGCGCGCGCGTTTGGTGGCGCGGATTCGGTGGATGCGGAAGATGCGGCGGTGGACAACGCGTTCGGCGATCTCGACCCCTCACCAGCGCACTCCTGAGGGAATCGCGCGCAGCCTTGGAGCGCGCCGCTGATGCAGACGCGTGATCAGCCAAATCACGCCGGAGACGACCAGCGCGGTCCCGACTCCTGCAATGCCGAGGGCAAGGCGTTGCATGCGAACGTCGGGTTCTCGCTCGTCGTCGCCGTAGTAGGAGAAGCTGAGGTCCGATTCGGCGAGAGAGAGGAGCGCGCCGCTGATGATCCCGGCGCCACCGATGGCGAGGAGAACGATCGGGGGGGCGAGAGAGGGTGCGCGTTCCAGAACGAGCGTCGGACGCGCGGCGATCGTGGGCGCGGCGATTGTGGGCGCGGCGATTGTGGGGGCGACGATCGTCGGTGCGGTCGCCGGTGGCGGCGCGATGATGGGAGGCGCCAGCTGCGTGGGGGGCGGATCCACGGCTGCGGGGCAGGTCTGCTGCAGGACTGTGACCTGGGTGCAGTGCTGCGCGGAAACGTGGTGGGCAAGGAGGGCGCTGGTCGCCAGGACGAAGACTGTGATGCGATTCATGCGACTCAGTGTGAGGCTGTGAGGCGAATCCACAGGTCGCGTTTGTGCGAGCAAAAAGCCATTTGATACCCGTTGGTTACGGTGCTGCGGTCGCGCGGGGTTCAGATCCGCCACGCCGCGTCGGTGGACGCTTCGTTGACGACGCACCTCTCGTCTACGCGTCCAGCGACTGGCGGTATTTTGAGACGAGCAACGCCGCGAGGGACGTCGAGAACAAGCGAACGCGCGGTTCGTTCAAAGGAAGCGCGTTCTAGAGCTCGGGGTCGGCATCGCCGAGGAGCATCTTGGCTTCTTGCTCCTGCGCCTGCTCGTCCATCTTCAGCGTGTGTTGCAGACAGCGCTCGAGCTCGTCGAGGGTGTGCTTCGCTTGCGCCAGCATCGCGGTCGCGTGATCCGCGTACTCCCGTCGCTCGAGAATCCACCCCGGCGAAACGGCTTTCATCGCGCGCTCCTCCGCGCGGTCGACGATCTCCTTGGCGCGCGCGCAGAATGCGTGAACGTCGTGCTTGTCGATGTAGCGCTCGCTCACGACGCGTCCTCGTAGAGCTGCTTCTGCCAGCTCACCGGCAAATCGAGAAATCCTTCGCCGTGAAGATAGTCGTAGATCGTATTGCACATGACCGCGCAGATCTCGGCGTAGATGCGAGGGTCGGACGCAAAGCGCAGCGTGCGCGAACGAAAGTCGTAGTCGGGGGTGTCGTGCATCCGCTGCTGCAGCGGCTCCTGAAGCGAGTAGAGAAGCCGCTCCATGAACTTGGTCTCGAAGGCCGCGCGAAACGCCGAAAACTGCGACTCGCGAATCTTGTAGGAAAGCTCGTGCCCGCGCGCGACACCGCTCGCCTGAACAACCTCCCACGCAAAATCCCCCAACGTGCCCTGAAAGTCCTTCATCAGAAACACCAGGAGCGCGTCTCGGTACACTCGAAGCAACCGTTCGAGCTCGGGACGGCTGCGCGCCAGAATGCTGGTTGCGAGTTGTTTTTCGACGCGCGCGAGGGAGCCGAGCGCTTCCCCCATGTGGCTTGAGTCCGCGAACTTCAGCTTGGTGAGGTCGTCCGCAAGGGCATCGCGATGCAACCCCAACACCGCGAGGAGCGCCTCTTCGGCGTCGTGAAACTCAACCTCAAACACTTCGTCCTGAGAGGTGTACACCGCCGACGAAAAGAAGAGGTTTGCGATCCGCCGCTGAATGAGTTGAATTTTGTGCCGGAGAAAATGCTCGCGCCGCGAGGACACCATCTTCTCCAGCAGCTCCCGAAGACTCTTGATGAGATCGATCTCGAGGGCCCGAGGATCCGAAGGCATCTTCGCGTCGATGCCGGCCTGCTGGAGCGCTCGCAGCTCTTCGACAACCTTGTCGGTGATCGCATCGAGCTCTGCGTTCGTCTCGATCTCCGGGTCCACGTAGACGACGTGAGCACGCAGCTGCTCATCGCGAAGACGCATCGCCTGCGCTGCGAGGGCCTGACGATCTTTGGTGCCCTTCGGAACAGGAGGCGGTGCACGCCGTGCAACAGGAGGCGGCGGAGGCGGCGGCTTCGGCATAGGCGCAGGGTGCCGCTAGTGCGAGACGACGATCAACTCGATTGCGCGTAGAGGGTGCGCGCGTCGGTCACGATCGCGTGCACAGGAACGTCGTGCGCCTGGGCGGGAACCTCGGAGACCAGCTGGAAGTCGTAGCCGACCGCGACGCGAAACGCGTGGGGGAGCGTCGGGAGGAGCTGGTCGTAGTAGCCTTTGCCGTAGCCGACCCGGTGGCCAAGGGGGTCGAACGCCAGACCCGGAACGATGACGAGGTCGACTTTGCTCAAGTCGACGCGCGGCGACGTGGCCGCCGGCTCGAAGACACCGAACGCGCCCCGAATTAGCTCTTCCCCGGCGTATTCGTGAAGCACGATGCGCTGCTCGTCGTAGTCCACCCGAGGCAGCGCGATCGTGGCTTCGCGCTCTCGCAGCGCGTTGACGATTGGGCGGGGGTCCACCTCACCACGAATCGGGACGAAGCCAGCGACGCAACGGGCGTTCGCGATCCGTTCCTCGCCGAGGGCCCGGGTGGCGATGGCCTGCGAGCGTTCCGCGCGCGCCTCGGCCGGGAGGGCTTTCCGAACCGCGCGAATCCGGCGGCGAAGTTCCTGCTTTACGCGGCCGCGCAGGTAGGCCTCTCGATCGTCCACAACGAGCGATCTAGTCGTCGCGGGCAATGCTCGCCAAGCGAGCGTCGATGCCGCCGATCACGTCTCGAATCACGGCTTCGGTTCGGTCCCGAAGCGTTTCGCGGCGACGCTCCGATTCCTGGAGGTCTTCCGCCAACGAGAGGGCCGCGACGGCCAGAAGCTGCGCGGGAGACGCGGCTCGCCGCGCTTTGGGCCCGAGCTCTTCGATCCGGGCGTTGACCGCTTCGGCGAGTTTTTGGAGGTGTTCGCGGTCGGCGTCGGTGGTCAGGCGATACCGCGCGCCCGCAATTTCGATGGTCACCGCCTGTTTCACGCCGTCCACGGTTCGCGACCCTAGAGCGTGATCCAGGACTCTCGCAAGTCCCGGCTTGTGTCGGCGGCGGTCTGCGGTTGTGGTCAAGCGGTCCGCCGGATGGAGGTCGGGACCTGTACCGGACCCGGTTTGGCCCAGAAAAACCGAGAACCCGGCCGATCGGCGGAAAAAAGCGGACGCCGCCGCCGCCGTGGTAGTCTTTCGCCCGCGAAGAAAGCTGATGGTCAAAGTCGAGTGTCCCTCTTGCTCGGCGCCCTACGACCTGGACGAGCGGCGCCTTCCAGCCAGTGGCTTGCGGATGCGTTGCCCCAAGTGCGGCGCGTCGTTCCACGTCAACCGTGATGGATCCGTCAAGGACGCGAAGGCGTCCGCGCGTCCACCCGCAAAAAAGGCGCCGAAGAAGACCGCGATCGGTATCGCGCCGCCACCGCCGCCGCCGCCCGCATCGGTACGTACGCCGCGGCCCAAGGAGTCCAAGCGCCCCGGTGCGGCAGGCTCGGCAACCGCGCGCCTTCTCGCCGAAATGGACGCGCAAACCGCGGCCGAGGAGCTTCCGCAGGCGCCCGCGCCCGAAGTCGATCTCCCGGCCGTTGCGGCCAAGCCGAACGTCGACCTTCCCGCGGCGAAAAAGAAGAAGCCCTTGGCGCCCGCGTTTGCGCCGCCGCCGCCGCCGCCCGTTGCGCGTCCAGCGCCGCCGAAGCCGAAGCCTGCGGCGAAGAAGCCGATCGCGCCGGCCTTTGACGGCCTCGATCTTCCGATGCCCGCGGGCGCGAAGAAGAAGCCCAAGAAGAAGAGCCCTCTCGACGATCTCGATCTTCCCTCCCCGAAGGGAGCCAAGCCGGCGAGCCCGCTGGACGATTTGGATCTTCCGTCGCCGAAGGGCGCAAAGCCCGCGAAGCCGGCCAACCCCCTCGACGACCTCGACCTCCCGTCGCCGAAAGCGCCCGCGGCGCCTGCGGTCGCGGCGAGTCCGCTGGACGATCTCGATCTTCCGACCCCGAAGGGGGCGCCCGGATTTGACCTCGACGTTCCCGCGCCGAAAGCGCCGAGCGCGGGGCTCGACGATCTCGATCTTCCCGCGCCCGCATCGGGGGGGCTCGACCTGCCCGCTCCCGCGCAGAGTTTCGATCTCGACCTTCCGGCCGCAGCAGCGCCGAAGGGTGGGGTGGCGGATCTCGACGATTTGCTGCCGTCACCGTCGCAAGGAAGCACGCCCTTCGACGACATGATGAGCGACCTCCCGGCGCCAATGGCGGACCTGCCCACCCCGAAGGGCAGCGCTGATCTTCCCGCGCCGAAGGATGACGGGTTCGACCTCGACCTGCCCATGGCGGCGACGGGCGCGGACCTGGATTTGGACTTGCCGCAGGTGGGCGGCGGCGATCCCTTCGATCTCGACCTCCCCATGCCGAGCGACGCCGCGGATCTGCTCGCGCCGGCGGCCGACCTTCCGGCGGTGTCGGGTGCGGTGGATCTTCCGGCAACGTCCGGCCTCGACCTTCCGACCCCGAGCGGCGGGATGGATCTTCCGACCCCGAGCCTCGGAGCGGATCTTCCCACGCCGAGCGCCAACTCCGATCTTCCGGCGCCCATGGACATGGACTTGCTCCTGCCCACGGGGGACTCGGGCGATTTCACCGCGACCGGCGTCGACGACGACCTCTCGCTTCCAAGTCCGCGCGCTCGTGGACAAGCGCCGGACGGTCGCGCGGGAGCCGGTGGTGCCGGTTTTGGGGAGCTTGATCTCGGGGGCGATGTTCCGAGCGAGTCTCTTGAGTTCGATGACATTCCCGAAGAGCAGCACGCCGACGAGGCGGATCTCGACGCGGTCGGCGGGATGGATCTGCCGCCCGAGACGGCGGACGGGGGGGCCGTTCGGCCGGGACGCGTTTCCGAAGCACCGAAGAAGCCGAAACGAACCGCGCTGTGGGTAACGCTCGGCTTGCTGACGGCCGTCGTCCTGGGCGGTGTGGGGCTTCGTTGGACCTCCTTCGGCATTTTCGGAATGCACTACCTCGAGCGTTTTCGAAGCGAAGCGGGCGACGACGCGACCATCGACGGGATTCTCCAGGAAGCCGAGCAGCTTGCGGCGACCGACACCTATCAGGGGATTCGCGCCGGCCTCCGCAAACTCTCCGAAGCGCGGCGGGAGTACTTCCTCAACCGCAAGCTCCTGGCACGAAGCGCGATGCACGAGGCGCTTTTTCAGGTTCGCTTCGGTGAAAACCCGCGCTCCCAAAACCGTGAGCGAACGATCCTCGAGCGCCTTGCGCTTCGCGGAAACGACGCCCCGGGAATTCACCTCGCGCTCGCCGCAAGTCGGCTGCGAGCGGGCGATTCAAGCGTCGGTCTCGAGCTTGCCGAAGCGAAGTCGGAGGGGCCGAACGACCCTTACGTGAACCTCGTCGCGGGCGAGCTGGCGCTCCGAAACGGTCAGCCTGATGAGGCGCTCGCCGAGTTCCAGGCGGGTCAGGCGGGTGGCGCTCGCTGGCTTTGGGGGATTGCGCGCGCGCACCGGATTGCGGGTCATCGCGATGAGTTCGCCCAGGCCGTCGCGACGACGCTCGAAGCCAGCCCCTCGCATGCGGGCGCGCTGGTTGCGCAGGGCGGTCTCGCGTTTGCGCTCGGCGATATCGAACGCGCCCAGGAAGCTGCCGAGCAGGCGGCGGGTCGAACGCCGGTCGGCGATGCGCTGGTGCGCGCTTCATCGGTGGAGCGCGCAGAGGCGTTCGGTCTTCTCGGCCGCGTGTACGAGCATCGCGGGCAGCGCGGGCGCGCGCGTCAGTCCTACGAAGCCGCCGTGGAAGCGTCACCCTTCGACATCGAGTCGCTCCTCGGTCTCGGTCGCGTTCTGCTCGAGGAGCGCCGCTATCGTGATGCGCTCACTCGCTTCAACGGTGCGGAGCAGGCGATCGGCAACGAGGTCGCGCCCCAAGGTGCGCTCCCCTACGACGTCCAGGTCGGCATCGGCAAGACGCGCGCGGAGATCGCGCTCGAACAGGTCCAGCAGGCGCACACCACGATGACGGTGCTCGCCGAAGTGCATCCCGAACTTCCGGTGGTGGTGCTTTGGCTCGGCAAGACCCTCGAGGCGATGGGGGAGCAGACCCAAGCGATCGCGCAGTACGAGCGTTCCATTGCGCTCGCGCCCGATCGGTTCGACGCGTACCTCGCGGCGGCGCAGCTTTATTTCGCCGGCGACCAGCCGGAAGAGGCGGGGGAGATCCTTCGTCGTGCCCGCGTAGCGGTCGCGCCGACGTCGGAGGTACGTCGCCTCCTCGGGCAGAGCGAGCTGCGACGAAATCGCTTGCCCGAGGCGATCGCTGAGTTTCGAGCGGCGCTGCAGCTCGACTCGGAGAACGCCGACGCGCTCTACGGACTTGCCAGTGCCCAGCGTCGCTCCCGCCAGCTCGATGCGGCGAGCACAACGCTGGAGCGTCTTGCGGTCCTCGATAGCGCGTACCCGGGACTGGCCCTTGAGAGAGGACGCGTCTTTGAAGCGCAAGGGCGCCCGGAACGCGCGGTTCGCATGTTTCAGCGTGCCCTTTCGACGAACCCGGACGACATGAGTTTGTTGCTGCGTCTTGGCGCGGCACAGGTCGCTGCGAAACAGCTCGACGAAGCGGAGACCACCCTCCAGCGCGTGCTGGAAGCGGAGAACGCCAACGCGGAAGCCCAGCACTTCATGGGCCGCGTCGCGTTTGGTCGCGAGAACTACGAAGCCGCGCAGCAATACCTCGACCGCGCGGTGGCGCTCGATCCGGCGGTGGGCGACTACCATCTTTGGCTCGGCTGGACCTACCTTCGCCAGAACAACCTCGCGCGTGCGATGGAGTCGGTCTCGAAGGCGATCGACATCGATGAGAATCTTGGCGCGGGCTACTATGTCCGTGGGCAGATCGCCCTTCGCGGTGGTGCGGTGCGCGATGCGTCGCGCGACTTTGAGCGCGCGCTCCAGCTTCAGCCCTCGCTCACCATCGCGTACGCGGGCCTGGGCGAAGCCTACGACCAGCTCGGCGATCGCGGTGATGCGATCGCGGCGTACCTCCGCGCCGTACAGCGCGAGCCGACCAACGGGGCCTGGCACTACCGCCTTGGCAAGCTGCAGATGCAGGCGGGTCGCCGGGGCGATGCGCTCGCTTCGCTGACCCGCGCGACCACCCTCGGTGAAGAACCGGAAGACAAGCCCACGTGGCTCGCCGATGCGCACCGGGTTCGAGGGGACGCGCATCGCGTCGGAGGCGAGCGTGGGGCCGCGTTGACCGCCTATCGTCGCTACCTGGAGCTCGCCCCGCAGGGCGCCATCGACCGGCGTGAGGTCGAGCGGCTTGTGGACCGAATGCGCTAGGGGCGTGTCTCTGGAGCCGCGTTCCTGGCGCCGTGAACTCGGAATTGCGGGGTTTTTGCGACTGGCACAGTTCCCGCTCTGTCCTGGGGCATGGTTGTTCTCTCGCTGCTTCCCCTCGTGACCGTGGTTGTCGTCTTTGCCAAGACCTGCACCCTCAACGGGTGATCATCGTGCGTTGTGGGTAATGGAGCTCGGCGCGGACGGGCTGACGAGTCCGCGTCGACAGAGGATCACGCCGGAGTGCTCGGAACCGAGGCCTCGAAGTGCGGCGCCGAAGCGTGAGCCGGGCGGTCCTCGTGCGTGGATAAGCTGTGCGCGTCCCCGAATGAGATGAATCTCGACGGTGAAGTCTCGCGGTAGCTGCGCGTTCAGGAGGCGTCGCCTCACCTCGCGCGAGATCTGCCGCGAACCGACGCAGGTGATCGGTCCCTGCGCGAGGGTCTGCTGGCGTTCCCGCGAGATCTCGGTGGCGGTCGGTCGCCTTTGCGCAACCTCCATCATCGCGGCGCGCTCGGGAGGCATGGCCGACTGCATTCGCGAGGAGCCCTCGGGCGTTCGCCTCTCGCGATGTTCCGGCGGCTGTTCGGGCGGCTGTTCGGGCGACGGTTCCGGCGGCTCATCCGGCGGCTCTTCCGATCGGGGCGTGAGAGTCTCCGCGAGTTGCTCGGGAGGCTTTTCCGGCGGGACGATCAACTGGTCTGGGGCATCGGCGTGCAGCACCGGAAGCGGCGCGGTTGGTTCCGGACGCGCGGGCTCGGTCAGCTGATCGAGAACGAGCACCGTCGTGCTCCCCGCCACAACGAGGGCAGCGGTCGCGGCGACAGCCACCCAGGGCCACCGGCGTTTGGGTTGCGCGGCCGTCCTCGTCGGGGGCGGCGGCTTCGCGTACACGGTGGGCGCCTGCGAAGGCTCCAGCGCTTCGGGTTCTTCGCCGACGGTGCCGAGCGCCACCTCGACGGCAACGGTTTGTCGAATCGTGGGCTGCGGGGTCTGGCGCTGTTCGAGCGCCGCCCGAAACGAGTCCGCATCGGAAAAGCGAGCGGAGGGATCCATGGCGAGGGCGCGCTCGAGTACGTTCGCGAGAACCTGTGGAATCGCCGGGTCCCGCTCGCGAATCGGGCGCGGCGGACGATCGACGATCGCGGCGATCACCTCGTCGCCCTGTCCTGGGTGCGCATGCTTTCCAAGAAGCAGCTCATAAAGCACGACGGCCGTCGACCAAAGGTCCGATTGGGCGGATGCAGTCGCGCCGCGAAAGATCTCGGGCGCGATGTAGCGCGGGGTTCCGATCACGAGGCCCGTCGCGGTGTGAACGCCGTTGCCGACAACGCGCGCCACGCCGAAGTCGAGGACCTTAACTTCCGGACCGCGCGACGTCGCCGCCAGGAAGATGTTTGGGTGTTTGATGTCGCGGTGCACGATGCCCGCGCGATGTGAGGCGGCGAGGGCGGACAGAACCGAGCACGCAACCCAGAGCGCTTCCTGCGGCGGAAACGCCCCGCCTCTTCGCAGGCGCGACGAGAGCGTTTCCCCTTCGAGCATTTCGAGCGCGAGGAACGCCTTTCCCTCCGGGGTGACGCCTGCGTCGTGAACCTCGACGATATTCGGGTGCTGGAGACGCGCGAGGGCGGTGGCCTCTTGAAGAAAGCGATCGCGGTCGAGGCCGCGGTTGGCGTGCAGGACCTTGAGGGCGACCACTCGCTGCAGCAGCTCGTGACGCGCACGATAGACTGCACCGAACGCCCCCGAGCCGAGTTCGGCTTCGATGACGTAGCGGTCGACCCGATCCATTCGAGGCAGCGTTACACGCGAGCCATCGTCGCGGCGAGCTGCTTTCGCGCATCGCGCCGAATCTTATTTACGTCCAACGTGCGCAGTTCGCGATCCCGCACGATCAGTTCCCCGTTGATCAGCACGTCGCGAACGTCCGGCGCGCGAGTCGCGTAAACGAGGTCGCTGTAGACGTCGCCGCCAGGCACCGTGTGCAGCCCCTGCCGCTCCACGACGATGATGTCGGCCGCTTTGCCGACCTCCAGACTCCCGATTTCGTCTTCAAGGCCGAGTACCTTGGCGCCCTCGCAGGTCGCGAGCTCCAGTACGTCTGCCGCCGGAAAAGCGGCCGCGTTTTCGTTCCGCACCTTTGCGAGCAGTGCCGCGCTCCGGAGCTCCGTCCAGGGGTCCATCCGGTTGTTGCAGGGTGCGCCGTCCGCGCCGATGCCAACCCTCATGCCGGCGGCGCGCATCGCGGTCACGTTGGCGATTCCGCTCGCGAGTTTGAGGTTCGCGCTTGGACAGTGCACCACGCGCGTGCCGGCACGACCCATCCGTTTCATCTCACCAAGTCGCAGCTGCACGCCATGCGCGAGCACCGCCTGCGGGCCTTCAAAGCCCCAGCTGGCGAGCGCGTCGATGTCGTCGCGGCCGAGGGCTTTCTTCACCGCTTTGCGCTCTTCGGCGTGTTCCGCCGCGTGGCTGTGCATGAGCACCCCTTCGCGATCGCCGACCGCTTTGGCGACTTCACGAACCAGCGTTTCGCTGCAGCTCAACACAAAGCGCGGCGCGTACGCGTACCCAAGTCGTCCGTCCGCCGCGCCGTGCCAGCGCTCGCAAAGGCGGTGGCTCTCCTCGAGGGATGCGTTCGTCGTCTCCCGAAGTCCCGCGGGCATGTTGCGACCGCGGTCCATCATCGCCTTGCCGCTAAGGCCGCGAATTCCACTTTCGTTCATGGACTCGAAGACCACGTCGTGGTGATGCACGGTTCCCATGTCGAGAATCGAAGTCGTTCCCGAGAGGAGCATTTCCGCAAGGCCGAGACGCGCGCTCGCGCGAAGGGAAGGCCTGTCGTGGGCGGCCTCGTAGGGCCAGATGCGTTTGCGGAGCCAATCGAGGAGCGGAAGGTCGTCCGCGTGCCCGCGAAAGAGCGTCTGACAAAGATGCACGTGCGACTGCACCAGTCCCGGCATGACAATGCAGCCGCGCGCGTCGATGCGGGTGACCTTGCCTCTCGGTCGACGACGCGTTCCGACGGCGATGATACGCCCCTTTTTGACCCAGACGTCGCCGAGCATCACGCGGCGCTCGGGGTCCATGGTCACCACCACGCCCCCCCGGATGACCAGTTCACTCACAGCAGTCGACGTAGCACAGCGCCGAGAAGGGAAACGAACCGTTCTCTCACTCGGGTCGCAACGTCCTGCACTTCGGAGTGGTCGAGGGTTTCGTGACCAAGTCCAGCCGCCTTGTTGGTGATGCACGACATCCCGAGGACGCGTGCGCCCATGTGGCGTGCAGCGGCGACCTCGAGAACGGTGCTCATGCCGACCGCGGTGGCGCCCAGGGTGCGGAGCATGCGGATTTCTGCCGGCGTCTCGTAGGTCGGTCCGAGCAGCCCTGCGTACACACCGCTCTTCAGCGTGAAGCCGAGGGCCTGCGCGCCTTCTTGGGCCAGGTCGCGAAGCTCCTTGTCGTAGGCGGTGGTCATGTCGACGAAGCGCGGGCCGAGCTCGTCCTCGTTTTCGCCGACGAGGGCATTGGTGCCGGTGAGGTTGAGGTGATCGTCGATGAGCATCAAATCGCCCACCTCGAGCTCTTCGGCGATGCCGCCAGCGGCGTTGGTGATGATCACGGTTTTGGCGCCGAGCTGGAGCATCAGTCGAAGCCCGAAGACGATGTCCTCGACCGGGTGCCCTTCGTAGAGGTGAACGCGACCCTGCATCGCCACAACGCTGACGCCTTCCGCTTGACCGAAGACGAGGTTACCTGCGTGGCCAGCAACCTTGGAGCTCGGAATGCCGCGAATCTCGCCGTAGGGAATCGCGATGCGATCCTCAAAGGTGTCGGCAAATGCGCCGAGACCCGAGCCGAGGACGAGCGCGACGCTGGGAACCTGGTCGGTGTGTTTGCGGACGTCGCCTTGGGCGACCTGGAGCCGCGCGAGTTGAGAGGCCATGGGTCGGAAAGAACGAGATTCGGGCGTCGCCGTCAAGGACGAAGCCGACTCACCCGGTTTTTTGAAGGGTGATTCGCGAACGACGAAGCGCTCACGGACGGGGAACCGAACGCTCCCGTCGTTGTCCTAGAGGTTGTGGAGACCTATGGTGAATTCATGGAGGTCGATCGAAAGAGCTGGCGTTTGCTGCCTTTCGAAGAGGTCCTCTGGCACGGGCGTCGGAGTTCGGTGCCGCGCGATCGGTTCTGGATTCTTGTTCCGGCGCTGCTTTTCGCGCTCGCCCTCGTGTCGCTTCTTTTTTCGCTCCTCCTCGACCTCTCCTCCCTTCCGGGCGCACCGCGGACGCTCGCGGTCGCGTCGCTTCTCGCGGCGAGCGCAGTCGGAGGGATTCTCGCGCCGCGCTACCTCTTTGACGACGCGTCCTATCTGCTGACCGACCGCCGCATTCTCTGGCGCCGCGGCCGCTTCGTGCGTTCGATGGAGCGGCGCAAGCTCACCTACGCGCGCATTCGCTGGCATCGTTCGGTCCCCGTGGTGGGCCATCTCGAACTCGTCGTTGCGGTTCCCTTTGGGCCACTCAGTCGGCGCATGCGCATCATGCTTCACGACGTGCGCGAGCCTGACCGTCTCCTCGCGTTGATTCGAGGGTCCGAAGCCTCGGACCACGCCGGGGACCGCGATGTCTCGCTGATCGACCGCTTGGAGGTTGGGGAGTCGGTGCTCTGGGGCGGACATCCGGTCGGTGCGCACCTCGGTTGGCGAGAGATGCTGACCTCACTGACCGGGCTTGCGCTAACCGGCGTCGGACTCCTCTACGGCCATCGCATGGCGTCCATCCTCGTCAACCTGGAGGGGCTCGGTCTGCAGGTGCGCAGCACGGAGTGGGTGCTTCTCTTCTCGGCGGTCGCGATCTCGTTCGTGTGCATCGTGACGATTGGTCTCGGCTTGATCTGGCATGGCTCGGTGCGGGCGCGCCGCTTTGGGCGAGACACGGAGTACCTGCTGACCGAGCGCCGTTTGGTGATTCGCCGCGGCACCGTCGAGCTCAGCGTGGATCGCTCGCAGATTGTCGACGTCGCCGCGCAGCCTGCGGGCGCGGGTCTGCAACATCTCTTTTTGATGCTCGATGCGCCGCAGTCGCGAGCGATTTCGGACAGCGGTGCGCTCGGGCCGCTTCTTCCGGCGCGCGATTCGGTGCCGCCCGTTCTCTTTGAGCTTCGCGATGGAGAGCGCGTGCGCGAGCTGATTCTCAGTGCGCCGATTGCGCCGGCGATCGCGGGCTGACACCCTTCTCGGCAATGCGAGAGTTTCTCTCCGGCACCGTTCGACGAACGGCATTGAGCTGCGCGCTCGTCTCGCTGGGCTGCACCGTTTCGGCGGGTGGTTCGGTGTCCGGTCGCGCATCGGCAGGTGCCGCCACCGCGGAGGCGACGCAGCAGCCGCTTCAGGCCCCGACCGAGGCTCCGACCTTGGCCGAAGGCGTTACCGCCGTGGAGGTTCGCTGCGAGGCGAACGCGAGTGAAACCTGCAACGCCCTCGACGACGATTGCGATGGTTCCATCGACGAAGGCTGCGGCTACGAAGGCGGTCCGCTTCAGGTGGCGGTCGCTTGGAACAGCGGCGCGGACGTCGATCTTTACGTCACCGATCCGCAGGGTGAAACCGTGAGCTTTCAGCGGCGTCGCAGTGCGTCGGGGGCACATCTCGATCACGCGGCGCGAGGCGACTGCGAGGAGCAGCCCCAGCAGCGCATCGAAAACCTGCGCTTCGCCGAGCGACCGCCCCCCGGCGAATACAAGGTCGAGCTTCACTACCTCTTCGAGTGCGAATCGAACGCCGGGATGTCGACCGCGACCGTCAGCGTTTCTGCAGCGGGGGAGCTCGTCGGCAGCTACAACTACACGCTCTCGCCGAACGAGCGGCTTGAGGTTCTTCGCTTTACGCTGCCCTAGGACCTAGTGCGCGTTCGCGAGCGGAGGAAATGCCAACGATTTTCGAGGGAGAAGGGGCGCCGGCGGATCACCCCGCCGCGGACCTAACTTTCTCCGTTCTCTGGCGTAACTCTGGAGTGCTTGATCGCACCCAGCTTGCGGGTCTCCTCGCCCTCGGCGCTTGGTTCATCGCGATGGCGACCGGCGGGGTCGTTGCTCATCTTGCCGGCGCGCCCTCGACGCTTCTCTTTTGCTTCATCGCTGCGTTTGTTCCCTACGCCTGGCTGGTCACCCAGGAGAAAGCGCTGCCCCCGAAAGAGCTCGCGGTCCTCGCGGGGGGGGTGGGCCTGATCTTTCTGACGGCACCCGCCGGGTTTTCCGACGACCTCTACCGCTACCTCTGGGACGCCCACGTGCTTTGGGGCGGTGAAGATCCCTATCGCTATGCGCCCGCCGATCCCGCGCTTCTGAGCCATCGCGACGTGCTTTGGCGCCAGATCAACAACCCCGAGATCCCGACCATCTACCCGCCGGTGGCGCAGCTGGTGTTCGCGATTGCGGACGCGCTGGCCCACAGTCCGTGGAGCGTTCGCCTGGTGATGCTCCTCGGTCACCTCTGCGTGATCCCCTTGCTGGTGCGCATCGGTCCGCGATGGGCGGCGACCGCGTGGGCTCTCAACCCGCTCGCGCTTTCGGAGTCCGCGCTCGGCGGGCACGTCGACGTCCTCGTCGGTCTCGCGCTTCTCGCGTTCGTGATGGCCCTCCTTCGCGGTCGCGTCGGCTGGGCGATCGCCTTTGCTGGACTTGCGAGTGGGCTGAAGCTTGTGGGCTTTGTCCTCGCACCGCTCGTTGGGCATCGCTCCCGCAAAGCGATCGCCCTCGCGCTCGTGCTCGCCGCGTTGCCGGTCTTGCCCCTCCTGTCTGCAGGGTCGGGCTCCGATGCGGTCGGTGGGCTGGGCCAATACGCGCGTCGATGGCGCGGGAACGACGGTCTCTACGGCGTGGTGGAGGGCGGGGTTGCGTCCGCGTTGACCTCGGCGGCGGGGGTCTCGCCGGGCCGCGTTCGATTCGAGGAGTACCGACCGCTTTTCGAGCGCCTCCAGGGCACGGCGCTGGATCCGCGCGCGTCGTTCCTTCCCGAGAAAAAGCCGATTTGGGATGTCGCGGAATTCGAGACCCACGTCCTCGCCGCGGTGACGACACGCGGGCTTGTCGCCTTCGCGGTGGGGCTGCTCGCGTTCTTTCTCGGGGTGTTTCGTGCGGAGCCCCTGCGGGCCGCGCGCGTGGTGCTCTACGCCGTGCTCCTCCTCGCCCCGACGATCCACCCTTGGTATCTGCTCTGGCTTCTGCCGCTAGAACTCGCCGCCGGAGGAATGGGGGCGATCGTCTGGTCGGTCGCCATCTTCGCCGCGTATGCGCCGCTCGACGGGTGGCTGGTCCAACACGAGTGGAACGCAGTGATTGCGCACTCTGGGCTTTGGCAGCAGGGGATCGTGCTGCTCGTCGTCCTCATTGAGCTTCTCCTCCCAAGGAGGGCCCCAACCAGGGAGTCAGAGGCACGAAACGTAAGTGTGGACCGCGAGCTTTCTCCCAAGGTGATTTGACCGTGAATCCGTCGGAATTTAGGCTGTTTTCTTCGAATTCCCTCATCATGGTTGCGGCGTCGGTCCCGACGCGCCATTCCTGAGGATTCCGCCGTCCGCCGCCCTGGGGGCCTTCATCGTGTCCGAAATTCCGACTGAGCTGTCCGACCGTTTTGAAATCCATGAGCCGCTTCCCAAGAGCGACACCGGCGACCGCTATCGGGTGACCGAGAAGAGCTCCGGGCGAAACGGCGTTCTGGAGCTGGTGCGCCCCGAAGCGATCGGTAGCGCCTCCGACCGGCAGCGCCTGAAGCGAGAGCTCTCCAAGCAGGCGACCCTTCGCCACAGCAACCTCGCGCTTCCTTGGGTGACCGGCGAGATCGAAAAGACGCTCTGGCTCTTTCGCGAGTGGGTGGACGGCAAGACGCTACGAGACCGGCTGGACTCGGATGGCGCCCTGGCGGTGTCGGAAGCCCTCGCGGTCACGACGCAGATCGCAGCCGGGCTCGACGAGCTTCACCGGGCGGGCCTCCTCTTTCGCGACCTCAAGCCTAACCACATCATGCTTCGCCCGGACGGTTCGGCGGTGCTCGTGGCGGCAGGACTTGCCGCGCGGGTCGAGCATGAGGACGTCTTCGATCTCTACGGCACGCCGAACTACCTCTCGCCGGAGCAGTGCAAAGGCAAGCTCGTTTCCTTTCGCAGCGACCTCTATGCGCTCGGCTGCATTCTGCACGAGATGGCGACGGGCCGACCGCCCTTCGCCACGGTGGGGAACGACCCGGCGCAGCTGATCGAGGCGCACAAACAACACGATCCCCCCGACGCTCCCGAGTCGCTTCCCGAAGAGGCGCGCTCGCTCCTGAATCGGCTGCTCTCGAAGGACCCGCGGCAGCGCCCGTTTTCCGCGCAGCAGGTTCGGCGCACCCTCGACCCGCTTCTTCCAGAAGATCTCAAGAGCGGCGAGATCGCCCTCGATGACCACGCGCCGAAGAAGACGCTCCTCGGCATGCCGGCCGTCTCCAGCGCGCCGCCGAAGCCGCCGAGCATGTCGCGTCCGCCGCGTCCGCCGAGCATGAATCCGCCGAAGCCGAAGCCGGCGCCCAAGAAGAACCCGGACGCAACGCAGCAGCTCGGCGCGGTGGACATTCTCGACGAGAAGCCGCTCGCCAAGTCGGTTCCGCCGCCCGCGCCGACCTCCGTGCCGCCGCCCGCGCCGACACCTTCCGTTCCGCCGCAGGGTTCGGTGCCGCCGCCGCCTCCCGCCGAAGCGCGTGCGTCGAATCCGCCCCGAAAGACCTCGGTGCCTCCGCCGCCCCCCGGTGCGGAACCCGCCAAGAAGAGCGCCGACGCAACGCAGCAGCTCGACGCAGTCGACATTCTCGACGAGCAGCCGGCCGCGGAAGCGTCGGAAGCCGCCGAATCGCCAGACGGTCTTCCGCCCTTCGAGGAGTTCACTGCGGCCGCGGAAGCCGCCCTGCTGCAGACCCCGGAGACGGAGCCGAACGAGGGCGCTGGCGTTGAGGGTCTCGACTACGAAGACGATGCACCGACGATCGCGCGCGACACGTCGGCGATGGCGGAACCCGCCCAGTCGACCACGCCGACCGATCCGGGCCTCGGTGCCGCGGTGGACCCGAGCATTCCGCCGCCGGCCGCGAACCCGCAGGCGCACTCGACGTCGGCCCCGCCCGCCGCGGCGACGCCTTCGCAGCATCCGGTGTCGGTTCCAGCGCCGGCCGTCGCCGACAACCGCAACGGCCTCTACATGCTCGGCGCTGCGGCGCTCGTCTTCCTTTCGGTGGCGATGTTCATCGGCTGGCAGGTCATCCGCTCGAGCGAGGAGCCCGAGCCGGTCGCACAGGCCCCGACGACAGTTGCCGCACCCGCGCCGACGGTTGCCCCAGAGCCGACGCCCGCGCCGGCGCCGACCGTGATGGAAGCCACGCCCGTGCCAGAACCTGCGGTGGCCGAGCCCGTCGAAGTGGAAGAGCCGGTCGAGGAACCCGCGGAAGAGCCCACCGAAGAGGTGGCGGAAGAGCCCGCTGAGGAACCAACCGAGGAACCGGAGGTCGAGGTCGCTTCCGCGATGACCTCGATGAGCACCATGCGTCGCCGACGAAATACGATGCGGCGTCAGAGCAACTTCGATGCGCTCCGCGAGCAGGCTCGCACGCACTATCAGGCGCGGCGTTACCGAGAGGCGGCGCAGGCCTATCAGCGTGCGACGGCGGCAAACCCCCGTCACGCCGGTTCGTGGGCCGGCCTTGGAGCCGCGCGGATGTCGCTTCGTGACTATCGCGGTGCGGCACAGGCCTACCAGCGAGCGGTGCAGATCAACCCGCGTTCGTCAGGCTTCTTCACCTCTCTCGGTCACGCCTATCGCATGGGCAACAACCGCAACGGTGCACGCCAGGCTTACCAGCGAGCTCTTGCCCTCAACCCGAACAACACATCCGCGCAGCAGTGGCTGCAGCGTCTCTAAGCTCGCGCTACACCCCCAACCATGGCCGCACGTAAAAAAGGTCCCCCTGGGGTGCGCCGTGGCGGTGGCCCACGGCGACGTCTTCCAGAGGATCTCGAGGAGTTCGCCCGCAGCGACGAAAAGCGCTTTCGTCCCAAGCGAAAGGGCGACCGTCGTCCTCGTCTGAAGGATCCTCGTCGCGCAGGCGCGCTGATTCCGGGCGTGGCGAACCGTGATGCACGCCGCGTGTACGACGCCCGCGCGAGCGCGCTCCAGAAGGCGGAGGGCGACCTTCGCGGAGACCTTCTCGCCGAGGCCGTCTTCCTGCAGGTCTGGCGTGGCTTTTCCATCACGGGCTTCGACGCCTTCGTCGAGGACGCTCTCGGCCTTTCTCTCCCCGGGGCACGCGAGGAAGCCGAAGCGGGCGCTGCGCGTCTCGAACGACCCCTCGAAGCGCTCAGCGATCGGCTTATCGCGACCTGGATTCGTGCGGAGAGCGCTCTCGTCGAGACCGGCGGCCGGGTGACCTGCCGCGGCGAGCACCTGCACATCTGTGTCCCCTTCGAGCGAAGCCTGGAGTCCCTTCAAGAGGTCAATCGCCGGATTTATCCGCTTCTTCGGGACCACGAAGAGGAATCGCGACCCCGGGAACCCCGCCGAAGGGTCGTCTCGGGGCGGCGCGAGGATGGGCGCGAGGGACGACGAGACGACCGGCGCGAGGGACGGGATGACCGGCGCGACGGCGGCGCCGAGGGCGACGACAAAGACTGAATCAAAGGACGCCGATCTTTCGCCTTGCGGCGCGAGGCGTTCCCCATAGAATGCGCTCCCCTCTGCGGGTCCCGCGGAGGTCGATAGAGGCCAACAATGTACGCAGTCATCAAAACCGGTGGAAAGCAGTACCGGGTTCAAGAAGGCGACATCATTCGGGTGGAGAAGCTCCCCGGAGATGTGGGCAGCTCGGTGGAGCTCACCGAGGTGCTGATGGTCGGTGGTGAAAAGGTTGTCGTCGGTAAGCCGACGGTTTCCGGCGCCAAGGTGAACGCCGAGATCACCGCGCAGGACCGCAGCAAGAAGATCATCGTGTTCAAGATGCTCCGCCGGAAGGGCTACCGCCGGAAGCGCGGTCATCGTCAGCCCTTCACCGAGCTCAAGATCACCGGCGTGACGGCCTGAGGAGGAAGAGATGGCACATAAGAAAGGTCAGGGTTCCTCAAGGAACGGTCGCGATTCCAAGCCCCAGTATCGCGGGGTTAAGGTCTTCGGAGGCCAAAAGGTCACCGCCGGCAGCATTCTCGTGCGCCAGGTGGGCATGACTTTTAAGCCCGGCGCCAACGTCGGCGTGGGCAAAGACTACACCCTCTGGTCGAAGGTCGACGGAGTCGTGAAGTTCGAGCGCCAGGGTCGCAGCGACAAGCGCGTCGCCGTGTACTCCGAGCCGACCGCCGCCGAGTAGCGTTTTCGGTGCAGTAGAAGCCCGCTGGACGAAGGTCCCGCGGGCTTTTTTCGTTTGGTTGCAGCGGTTCGTTTGGTTGCTCGCCAAGCGCGAACTCCCCGAAGGCGCGGCGTTCCCCGTTGCCGCCGCTCACCTTCGTCTTCCCACCTCGGCGAAACGTCAACGCTGCGAAGCAGCGGAGGCGAATTGCAAAGCGAGACAACGACACTGCGAAGCAGTGACGGTGCATCGCCCGGGCAGTGACCAA
>JBCDAA010000125.1:0-21575 GCA_039186435.1 Myxococcota bacterium
GTGTCGTCGCCCGTGTCGACGTTGTAGGACCAGACCAGTCCTTGCTCGAGGGGATAAAGGCGGTCGGGCGTGAGCGGTTCGCTGGTTGTCGGGCCGGTCGCCGCGGAGCCACAGGCGAGCGTCAACACGATCACAGCGGAGAAGAGCGAAAGGGAAAGGTGGGGCATGGCAGTGCGGCCGGTTGGGGCATTCGTTCGTTGCGGATTCGTTCGAGAACGTTCGGGCGTCACGAGAGCACGTACTTCCAGGTCACCCAACCGAAGAAGAGAAGGCAGAGCACCAGAACACCAATCTGCGCCGGGTCAACCTGCGTCCTCCGTCGAAGGGCCAGCGCCAAACGAGCGATTTCCGGATCTTCGTGTTCCGTGAGCGCGTCGGTGAGCCTTCGAACCTCGGCGTAGTCGCCACGCGCGAAGGCGTCCTGCGCTCGCAGCAGCTGTTCGTTCTCCGGCTCTTCGTTCTCCGGCTCTTCATTCTCCGAGGGCACGACCGGCGGAGCATAGCTCGCTCCTCCTCCTCAGCCCAGAACGCGGCGATGCGTCAGCCGATGGGCGACAAGAGTGCAGACAACCAGGAGCACCACCGACGTTCCCAGCAGCCACAGGAGCGATGAGCCGACTTGGCCGAGCACGACGAGTTCCCGAAAGGTCTCCGCGAGGTGGTAGAGCGGGTTGCAGTTCATCAGCGCTTGCAGCCAGGCCAGTTCGGTCTCCACCGGAAAGTACGTATTGCTGATCAGGCTGAGCGGCACCGCGATGAGAAACACCGGATAGTTCATGTGGTCGATCGCCGGCACGATCGCGGTGAAGATCAACCCGAACGCCGCGAACGCCATCGCCGCCATGACACCAAGTGCGGGGAGGAGCGGCAGAAGCGAGACTCGTATCTCGATCGCCCCCGCGGCATGAAAGCACGCGAGAACGACGCAGACGACCGAAGCGTTCATGAACGCGCGAGCCGCCGACCAGAGAATTTCGCCCCACACGAGATGGCGAAGCTCCACCTGCGTCGCGAGAATCCCGTCCCAGGTCTTTTGGTAGAACATGCGCACGTAGGCGGAGTAGAGCGACTCGTAAAAGGGCGTCGTAAACATCGTGTACGCAACGAGGCCCGGCGCGATGTAGGTCGCGTAGTCGATGTCGACACCCGCGTAGTTCATCGAGCCGACGTAGCCCGAGAGGCCGAGTCCGAATGCGACGAAGAAAATCACCGGCTCCATCGCGGGCGGCAGGAACGCGGTTTTCCAATTTCGAAAGTACACCAGCGCGTTTCGCCGAAAGACAGATCGCGAGCGCCAGTCGAAAGCCGCGAGGAGGACCTTCATGCGAGCGCCAAAAAGAGATCGTCAAGGTTGGGCGGTCGCACCGCGAGGCGCACATTCGGAAAACGGGCTTCCAGGGTCGCGAGGTCAGCGACGGTCACGGGCGCCTGAAGATCACCGAGTACCGTGGTCGTACGAATGCCCATCTCTTCGAGGGCGCTCTGAATCTCCGCGCGCTTCGGCGCGCCTCGCCGCACCACCAGCACGTGCTCGCCAAGCAGCGAACCGAGGACGTCATCCGTGCTTCCCCGCGCGACCGAGCGACCTTCGCTGAGCACCAAAAGCGAGTCCGAAAGGCGCTCGGCCTCATCCATGTAGTGCGTGGTCAGCACGATCCCCATGCCCTCTTCCCGAAGGGCGTGCGTGAGCTCCCAAACCTCGACGCGGGCAGCGGGATCGAGACCGGTCGTCGGCTCGTCGAGAAAGAGCACCTTCGGGCGGTGGACGATGCTCCGCGCGATCAAGAGACGACGCTTGTAGCCGCCGGAGAGCACGTGTGGCGAGGCGTTCGCAGACTCGTCGAGTCCAAACGTGCGGAGAAGCTCCTCCACCCGCGCGTCGACGTTTTCGATGGCCGGGCGAAAGTAGTGCGCGTACACGCGGAGGTTCTGCGCAACCGTGAAGTCGTAGTCGAGGGTGTCGTCCTGCGTGCAGACCCCGATGATGCGCTTCAGCTCCATACGGCGCGTCTGAAAGTCGCGGCCTTCGTAGTGGATCGCGCCGGCGTCCGGATCGACGAATCCGTAGAGCATGCGCAGCGTAGTCGTCTTGCCGGCGCCGTTGGGGCCGAGGAGCCCGAGCACCTGTTCGGCGTTCACGCGCAGGTCGAGATCATCGACGACCGTTCGGTCCCCGTAGCGTTTTGTCAGACCCGTGGCGACGAGAAGAGGAGCGGCGCTCACCGCTCGAACTTTCCGTGATCCGGATCTTCCTTTGCTTTCTTGGCACGCCGCGCGTCGATCAGGAACGCGATTCCGATCGAGATGAAATAGAGCACGATGAGTGGCACCAGCATGATGAGCTGGGAAGCCACATCGGGCGGAGTCAGAAACGCTGCGAGCAGGGTCGCGACGAGGATCCACCAGCGTGCGAACTTCAGCAGGCCGCGCCACGTAACGAGTCCGACCGCCGAGATAAACGTCACGACTACCGGAACCTCAAAGACCACCCCAAAGGCCAAAAGCAGCCGCGTCGAGAACTTGATGTACTCGTCGATCATGATCGTCGGCTGCATGGTGATATCACCCGACGGAAGGTCTCCCGCGTAGCTCAAGAAGGTCTCGAACCCCATCGGAAACACGATGAAATACCCGAAGAGCGACCCGCCCGCGAAACAGATCGTCGACACCAGCACGAAAGGGATCGCGAGCAGTTTTTCGCGCTTGTAGAGGCCCGGCGCGATGAATCCCCAAAGCTGCCAAAACACCCAAGGGGATGCCGCCAGCAGTCCCGCAATGATCGAGATCTTCAGGTAGGCGAGAAAGGGGTCGACGAGGTTCTTGAAGTGGATCTCCGGTTCGATCCCGAGCGCGGCGTAGGCCGCGACGAGCGGGTCGAGCATCGCCTGCAGGAGGTACTCCTTGAAGAACCACGCCGCCGCGACGCAAGGAACCACGCCGTAGAGCGCGCGCATGAGGCGCACACGAAGCTCGGCGAGGTGCTCGAAGAAGCCCATCTCCACGTCATCTTCGGGGACCTGGGACGCCGCGTCGGTCACTCTGCGACCTCCTCGGTTTCCTGCACATCGCCCGGAACGTCTTCGCCGGATTCGATCGCATCCTCGCGCGCGAGAGGTTCGATCATGTCCTCGCGGGGCTCGATCACGTCCTCGCGCGCGACGGGCCCGAGATCGGGATCAAAACCCAGCTCGTCGTTCTCGTCGTCGTCGTCCTTCGCCTCGTCGTTCGTGCGGCTGGCCTCGCGGGCTTCGATCGCTTTCTTTGTTCGACGCTCCACGGCGCGCGCCCGTGCATGGACGATGTCGACGCCTTCGGGAGGCTGCTCTCTCCGGCGATCCTCGCTCGTCATGCGTTGAGGCCGACGGGGCGCTGGCGCTCGCGCGATCTCCCGCTGCAGGGAACGTACGCCGAGCGTGTCCTCCCGCATGAGCTCGTCGATTCCGGACTGCTTTCGGAGCTCGTTGCTCGCGCGCCGAAACTCGCGAAGCCCTTTGCCCACGGCCTTCATGAAGCCGGGCATCTTTCCGGGCCCGACCGCGATGAGGAGCACGATCGCGACGATCATCAGCTCGCCAGCGCCGATGCCAAACACGGTGCTAGGCCCTTCCCCTCAACGCCGCGCAATCGGTACGCGCAGAGACGGTGTGGGTTTGCGAACGAGTCATCACCTGAAGGGAGCATGAAGCCGACGCGGGACGGTCGGCAAGCGTACATCGCAAGAATGCCACAGTGGCTTGCGTGTGCAGACCGTGAAACAAGCCCTCTACACGCGGTGAAACGGGCCCTCTAGTCCGCGAGGCGCTTGAGGCGTTCCGCCACGCCGCTGATTCCATGAACTCGTTTTTCCGAGTCCTTGGTGAGCTGCCCGATGCGCTCTGCGGCCATCAGCGTTTGCTCCGAGCCGCGAGCCTGGGCTCGGTGCGATTGGTGCAGGTGATTGACCATATTCGAGATGTTCTCGATCGACTGGCTGATCTGACGTCCGCCGCGCGCCTGCTCCTGGCTCGACCGTTCGACGTGCTGCGTGATGAGCCGCATTTTTTCGGCGCTCTTCATGATGAGTTCCGAGCCGCGCGCCTGTTCGGCGGTCGCGGCCGCGATCTGCTGCACGGTTTCCGCGATTCGCCCGATCGCGTCGGTGACCTGCTTCGATCCCTTCGCCTGTTCCACGGTCGCCCGAGCGATGGCGCGAACCATTGCCGTCGACTTCTGGGACGACTCGAGGATCTTCTTCAGCGCGCGCTCCGCTTCCGCGCTCACCGTGACGCCGCTGTCGACCGTACTCGCGCCGCGCTCCACCGCGATGATCGCGTTCTTGGACTCCGCCTGAATGGTCTTGATGAGCTCGGCGATCTCCTTCGTGGACGCGCCCGCACGCTCGGCAAGGTCCTTGATCTCGTCGGCGACGACCGCGAAGCCCTTGCCGTGTTCTCCGGCCTGCGCCGCGATGATGGCGGCGTTGAGGGCGAGCAGGTTCGTCTGCTCGGCAACATCGTCGATGACGTTGAGGA
This sequence comes from Myxococcota bacterium, assembly GCA_039186435.1. Classification (GTDB taxonomy): domain Bacteria; phylum Myxococcota_A; class Polyangia; order Polyangiales; family Houyiibacteriaceae; genus JALVDI01. Next base: position 4,512 of record JBCDAA010000125.1, read on the forward strand.
TGTCGCCGATGGCCTCGATGCGACTTCCGAGATTTGAGATGACGGCGACCGCCTCGCTCGACGTTGTCTTGATCCGGTTAATCTCGTTGATGATCTTGAGAATCGACTCGGCGCCCTTTTCGGCGTCGCTCGCCACCTCTTCCGAAAGACGTGCCGTCTCGTTGGCGTTCGACTGCACCTGGTCGATCGAGACGTCCATCTGATTCATCGACGAAGAGGTTTCTTCCGCCGTGAGCGAGAGCGCGTCGACGTTTCGAGCGACTTCCTTGATCGAGTAAGCCATCTCTTCGATGGAGCTCACCGTCTCCCGAACACTCGCGGCGAGGTTCGCCATGTTCTCGGCAACCTCGTCGTTGGTGGCGGTCATCTCAAGAATCGAGCTGGAGCTCTCTTCCGCGCTCGAGGCGAGCGCTTCCACGTGCTGGGAGATCTCTTGGAGTGCGCTGTCCATGTCTTTCATGGACGTTGTTGTTTGCTCGACAGCAACCATCTGCTCCGAGAGCCCGCCGCTAAGCTCCTCGGCGTAGGTCCGAATGGTCTCTTCCGCGAGCAGGATCGCATCGCTGGCTTCCTCAAAGCGCGCTTCTGAAAGACGGCGCGCCTCGTCCGCTTTGTCTCGCGCCTTTTCCGCTTCGTCGAGGGCGCGTTCGAGTTCCGTGATGCGAGTATCCTGTCCGTCTCCGTTTTGAACGGCGCGCGCCGCATCCTCGAGCGCGTCGAAGAGCGCCGCTCCGCCTTCCGGAAGCTCGAGGGGCCGCGATGCGACACGACCCCGAGCCGCGTCTTTCGCCGCGCGCGCAAATACGCCGAGCGAGGAGTTCGGAAGTCCTGAGACGACGAACGCAACGGCTCCGAACACGCCAAGACCCGCGATCCAGGGAGCCGCACCGACCAATCCCTGCTGCGTGGCGAGCCACCAGGAAACGACGATCACCCCGAAGGCGGCCGCCGTTCCAACCCAGAAGTACTTGCTGCGCGTGATCATGCCTCGTCCCGTCGTGCCCGCGCGGATGCAACTTCGCGGAAATGCAGGGGCTTCAGGGTACGTTGGCGGAGGCTACGCGATCAAGATTGCGGTGCAGCTTGTTTGAGCGGGTCGCGGGTTGGCTCGAAGAGGGCCTAGGAGTCGCAGTTCGCGCCGAGGGCGCAGGCTTGCGCGATCAGGTCCTCCGCCGCGGACAGGCCCGGGTCGACGTAGAGTGCGCCTTCCCCGAGCGTGCGGGCGTCATCCGGGCGGCCGACTCCGAGCGCGTGCCATCCCGCCAGGAGACGAACGGCCGCGTTTTCCGGGGCGTGTCGAAGAAGCCAGTCAATTCGGGCGGTCGCCGCGCTCGGGTTTCCTTGGGCGATCTGGACTGCGGCAACACGAAGTCGGGCTTCGAAGGTCACGACGTCGGAACGTTCCGCGCGCAGGAGATCGTCGAGGGCGGAGGCGTGGTTTCCGTGCGTCACATGAATGATCCCTCGGACGAGGCGCGCATAGGGGTCGCTCGGCATGCGGGTAAGCACGGCCTCGGCGCGACGACGCGCTTCTGCAGGACGTCCGATGCGAAGCTCGCAGTAGGCGAGCTGACCTTCCGCGCGCCCGTTGTCGGTGATCTGAACGAGACGCATGAGCTGCGCGCGGGCTTCCGCGAAGCGTTCCTGACGAATCCAAAGGTCGGCGAGGTTGCGGCGGGCGTCCGCGAGACCCGGGTCGATGCTGAGGGCGCGGGTGAACGCTTCGGCGGCTTCGTCGTCGCGGCCTTGGCGGCTCAGGACGACCCCTAGGTTGGACCAGGCTTCGTCGAAGTTCGCGTCGAGCTGGATTGCGGTGCGAAGGTGATCTTCGGCGCGGGTGAGATCTCCGCGGCGAAGCATCACCAAACCGAGGTTCGCGTGGGGCTCAGCGAAACGTGGGTGGTACTCGAGAGCGAGACGAAAGCGCGCTTCGGCGTCGTCGAGGGAACCGTCCGCGAGCTGCGTGACGCCTTGCTGGTTGTGGTCGATGGCGGCGGGGGGAAGACCACCGGCGCTGGCGCAGGCGACGAGAAGGCACGGGAGTACGAAGCGCATGGCCGTTCATCGGGCGTTTTTCGGCGGAGTTGTTCTCGAAAATCGTCAGTAATTTCAATGATTGGCTGGTAGGTTCGCCACATGACAGACCGAACGCGAGCAAGGGCGTTGGCCAAAGAAGCAGTCAGTGCCGGGCGGCCGGTGGAGTGGTTCGATCGGCTCTATGAGGCGTTCCGAATCCTCATCTCGTGGAATGGCTCGACGAATATCCGGCCGAGGGACGCGCTCTCGATGTCGGGTGTGGGTATGGATACAACGCGGCGGAGCTCCAGCGACGCGGACTTGAGGTCGTTGGGTTTGATGTATCGCCGGCAGCGATCTCGCGCGCGAAGGTGATTCACCCGAGGCTCTCCCTCGAGGTGGCGAACGCGGTCGGGCTTTCGGACGCATGGAAGTCGTCGTTCGATTTGGTGGTGGAGATTTACACGCTCCAAGTGTTGCCACCGGCGCTGCGTGCGAGGGTTGCGCGTTCGCTTCGCGACTGTGTCGCGCCGGGAGGACGGCTTCTCATCGTTGCGCGCGGTCGCGACGAACACGACCCGGAAGGCGCGATGCCGTGGCCGCTCACACGCAGAGAGCTTGAGGAATTGGAAAACGAGTCGTTCACGCTCGCGTCGTTTCGCGACTTCATGGATGACGAAGATCCGCCGGTTCGTCGCTTCGTCGCGGAGCTTGTGCGCGCGAGTGAATAAGACGCTCGGGCGTCAAGTCGAACGCTGCCAACAACTTAACTTGTAGGGGCTTTTGATGAACCGATTTGTCTTAGGGCTAGCGATGCTGGCGGTGGTGGGGTGCGACTCGAGCAAGCCGCCTTCCGACGATGGAGGGATGGATGCTGCAGCGGCGCCTGATTCGGGCGCCGTCGACAGCGGCAGCGACGCGGCGATGGCGGACGCAGGCACGGATAGTGGGTTTGATGCCGCGCTTCCCGATGCTGGCGTTGATGCGGGGCCGCAGCTGCCCTTTCGAAGTGATTGTGTCGAGGACACGGACTGCGAATCGAACCTTTGCCTCCTTCCCGTCGACGGCGATCCCTTTTGTTCACGCGTTTGCGATCTCGACACGCCGCACGACTGCCGGGACGAGGGGGCGCTCTGTCTTCCGGCAGGTGCAGCCGCGGTGTGTGCGGGGCCGGAAATTGAGACTGGGTCGGACTCCGATGATGCGAACCTTTCGCTCGGGGACTGCGTGAGTCGTTCGCTTCTTCCGCTTGGGGCGGACGCGGATCTTTTTCAGGTTCGCGCGGCGACCGACGATCCCGTCACGGTTTTCGTGGAGCCAGGTACCGGCGTCGATGTAGAGCTCGAGTTCTACGATGGGGCGGGCAACCTCATCGCGCGGCGGAATGAGGGTGGCGTTGCGATGACCGAAGGGCTGCGCTTCGAAGCGTGGACGACAACCTCCATCGTCTACGTGCTTGTGAGCGACGCCGGAAGTTCGATCACGAATCCGTATCGGGTTTGCGTGGAAGCGAGCTAGCGAGCGAGCGCAGCGTTTCTTCCAGGCAGTCCACGACGAGGCGACGGAGCCAACGATGGCCCGCGTCGCGCTGAAAGCGGCTGTGCCAGGACACCCAAATCGACGATGCCGGAATCTCGTGTTCGAGAGGATGTGGATGCATGCGGATTCCGGTGTTTGCGACGAAGGCCGCCGGTGGCGTGGGGAGGGTGCAGACTAGGTCTGTCGATGCGAGGATCGTGGGCAACGCCGAGAGATAGGAGACGTGCATGGACACCCGGCGCCTCAGACCTTGCGCGCGAAGGTAGCGGTCGAGGAGTCCAGAGGCGCTCGGGTTTCCGCCGGGAACGAGCTGAATGTGTTTGGCCTCAAGCCACTCATCCAGTGTCAGGGCGCGCTCGCTGGGATGGTTGTTTCCAACGAGGAGCGACCATCCGCTCGAGGGGTGAACCGCGCGTGCGCGAAGGTCGGCGTGCTCGAAGGGGCGATCGGTGACGACCAGGTCGACCTCTTGGGTGAGGAGTCCTCGAAGCGCATCACCTTCGACGCCCATGATGGTGAGGGTGACGCGTTGAGTGTCCGCGGTGCGTTCGCAGATCCGAGCGAGCGTTCCGAAGTCGAGAAGATCGGGGAGGACGACGCGAAAGTGTCGCCGGTGGGTCTGCGGATTGAAGTCGCCGAGCTGGCGAAGTCCTTCGACGGAAGCGAGGGCCTGTGCGAGCGGGTCGCGAAGGCTTTCCGCAAAGGGCGTGAGGATCATCGAACGCCCCTGACGAACGAGAAGCGGATCGTCGAACGCGCCTCGTAGGTGCGTGAGGACGCGGCTGATCGTGGGCTGCGTGCTGCCGAGAAGCTGAGCGGTTCGCGTGACGCTGCTCTCGTCGAGAAGCACACGTAAGATCACGAGAAGATTGAGGTCAAGGCCGCCCAGGGGTGCGACCTCGTCGGGGTTCAAAACATTCACGAGGTGGATAGAACGATTCAATAGCGAACATGGCAAGCATGATTCTGCGCCGCACCTTTGCTGGGAAAGGAGTGAGTCATGAGGCGTACGAATTTGGCGTTTGTGGGGATTCTTCTCGGATGCGTAGGAAGCGGCGCCCTCGCCCCCCAAGAGGTTGTGTCGGAGGTGTTCGCGGCGGTGGAGGCCGGCGACCGCGCGCAGATCGAGGAGCTGGTTCGCGACGACTACGAGCAACACTCCGCGCTCGCGGAGGATGGACGGGAAGGACTGCTTTCGATCGTCGATCTCTTGCAGAGTCTCTCGGTGACGCCGCACCGCGTCTTCGTCGACGGCAACCTGGTCGCGCTCCATCAGACCTATGAGTTTCCGGACGGTCGGCGGCAGGTGGCGTTTGATGTCTTCCGCGTCGAGGACGGCCAGCTCGCCGAACACTGGGACGCGCTGCAGGACGAGGTGACGGAGACGGTCAGCGGTCGTTCGATGGTCGATGGTCCGACGGCGCCGGCGGCGGATGCACCAACAGATGCGAACCGTGCGCTCGTCGAAGAGTTCGTTCGCGTGATCCTAACGGAGGGGCAGTTCGATCGTCTGACGGAGTTTGTGTCGGAAGAGATGTACCTGCAGCACAACCCGGCGGTGGGGGATGGCCTCGAAGGTCTCGGCGCGTTTGTAGCGGGTCTGCAGGAGGCGGGGATCGCGTTTGGCTACCGGCGCTCGCCGCTTGTGGTCGCGGAGGGAGACTTCGTTCTCGTGGGTAGCGAGGGCTTCTTTGGGCCCGCCGACGACCCGCCCTTTGCGATCTTCTACGATCTCTTTCGCGTTGAGAACGGGCGCATTGTCGAGCATTGGGACGTGATTCCCGCGAGCCCCAACCCGGACACGCTTCCGCACGACAACGGCTTCTTCTGATCGCGCCGTCGACTCACGAAAACGAGCTCGATTTGTCAACGAAGGCTGGGCGCGATATCGCGAGGCGATGAAGTGGTGGAAGAAAGTCAACTGGGCGGCTCTGGTCGGAGCCCTCTTGCTCCTGGTGGGTTTCTTCCTTCAGTGGATCCGCATCGAGAGCGTGCCCGACCCGCTCGCGGGCTGGCAGCTGGGTGGTTACGTTCCGAAACTTGGCGCCGCGTACTACGCGGCGTATGCGGTTCCCTTCCTCGCGTTGCTGATCGGTGGGCTCGCGATCAAGAAGCCGCGGTGGGCGTCGATCGTAGGGGCGCTCAGCGGTCTCACGATTCTAGGGTGGGCGATCTTTGAGGTCGCCCGCTTTCTTTATACGCGCACGTTCGCGGGACTCTGGCTGAGTCTCGGTGGTGCGGCGCTCCTCTTCGTGGGCGGACTCCTGACCTGGCGCCGTGCTCGACACGCGAAGGCGGAGGCGAAGGCGGAAGCGAAGGCGGGCAAGACGCAAGAAGCGCCCGAAGCGCCCGCTGAAGCCCCCGCCGAAGCGCCCGCGGTGGAAGCGCGCGCAGCCGCCCCGAGCGACCTGCCCGAGGAGGATTCGGAGGCTCTTGACGAAGAGGTGCCGGAGTTTACCGAAGAAGATGCGGCTGAACTCGATGAAGCTTTGAAGGGTCTGGAATGAGCGGGCGAACGCTACTGATCGCAGTGCCCCTTTCGATGGTCCTTGGGGCGGGGCTCGTGTTGCTGCTTCAGCGGACGCTCGGACAGCCCGCGACGGAGCCTGCGCCGGTGACAACGCCGCCGCCGATCGTGCGGCCTGCGGATGCGGGGCCGATGGTGGTGACGCCGCGCGGCGATCTTGCGGAAGCGGAGCAGAGCACCATCGAGCTCTTTCGAAACGCGAGTCCTTCGGTGGTCTTCATCACGAATCTATCGGTGCGGATGGATCCCTTTCGGCGGAATGCGATGGCCTATCCGGAAGGAACGGGGTCGGGGTTTCTTTGGGACGACCAAGGGCACGTGGTGACCAACTACCACGTGATCGCGGGGGCGGATGCAGCGCGCGTTACCCTTGCCGATCAGAGTGTGTGGCCGGCCCAGCTGGTGGGCGCGCATCCCGCGAAGGACCTTGCGGTGCTGCGAATTCGTGCGCAGGGCGATCAGCTTCGCCCGCTTCCGATCGGTCGCTCAGACGATCTTCAGGTGGGGCAGCACGTCTTTGCGATCGGCAATCCCTTTGGTCTCGACCACACCCTCAGTGCGGGGGTGATCAGCGGGCTCGGACGCGAGATCATGAGCATTGGGCGGCGACCGATTCAGGGGGTGGTGCAAACGGATGCGGCCATCAATCCCGGCAACTCGGGGGGACCGCTCCTCGACAGCAGTGGACGTCTTATCGGGGTGAACACGGCGATCTACAGTCCATCCGGAACGAACGCGGGGATCGGCTTTGCGGTTCCGGTGGACACCGTGAACGACGTCGTGCCGCAGCTCATCAGCAAGGGACGGGTGCAGCGGCCGGGTCTCGGCGTCCAGATCGACGAGGGTCAGCTCGCGCAGCGGCTGGGGCTTCGGGGTGCGCTGGTGCTTGGAGTCGTGCGAGGGTCGGGCGCGGCGCAAGCGGGGATCATCCCAACGCGGCGCGATCAGCGGACCGGCGGAATCATTTTGGGCGATCTAATCGTTGCCGTGGATGACGAGCCCGTGACCGACAACCTCGACCTTTATCGCGTGCTCGATCGCCACGAAGTGGACGACGTCGTACGGCTTTCGGTGATTCGGAACAATCAGCCCATCGAACTGTCGGTACAGCTCAGTCCCATCCTGGAGTGAGCATGAAGAAAGCCTGCGTCGTTTGGAGTGCGCTGATCGCGCTGTCGTCTTGTGGGGAGGAGGGCACTTCCGTTGATCCTGCCGCTGCGACCAAGGCCGATCCGATTCCTCGCTTTGACGTTCACGAGTGGGGTCTTCTCGACGTCGCCCTCGATGGCACCTTGCGGGAGTTGAGCGCGGGTCCTGGACAGGCGGGCCGCGTCGCTGACCTCGGGATCCGCGGCTACGGAAAACCGGTTCTCTACTTTCACACGGGCGAAAAGACCGACGGGGTGGATGTGCAGGTGGAGGTTTCCCTCGGGGAGGGGCTTTCGCTCGCCGAGCGCTTTCCCGATGGCGAGGTGGAGGAGCGCAGCGTGCGCTGGAACGTGCGCGTGGCTTCGGAGCCGTGTGCGGCGGAGCGAACGTACCCGGACGCGGCGAGCGAGCGCTGCCAGCAGGTGGCCGACCGGTACTGTGAGACCGCGGAGCTCGGCGACTACGAAACCTCGGACGCGGCCTGTTTGCGTAGTGGCGACACTGAGGTGCCGCTCCTCTTTTATCGCGGCGGGGATGGCGAGGGCGAACCCGCGACGATGCCCCTTGAGGTTCAGCGCAACCCGGATGGATCGATTCAGGTGACCAACCGCGGAACGGCCGAACCGATCGGACAGCTTTGGCGGGTTGTGCGCTATGGACGTCGTGCGGTGGCGGTGGACTGGCCCGCGCCCGGAGAGACGGTGACGATCCCCGCGCCGACGCAGGAGATCGACGACGCTGCGCACGAGATGTTTGCGCGCGATCTGGAAGCGCACGGTCTTACGGAACAGGAGCAGGCAGCGTTCGATCGTGCATGGCATGAGGTGGTGTGGGGTCCGAGACCCGCGCCGGTGGATGAGGACGGATCCCTTGGCCTCCGCGGAACCGGCCGCGGCGGAGGTGGTGTCGGCGGGCCCCCGATTGGACTCGGCAATCCTGGGACCATTGGACGCGGCGGACTGGGTTACGGCCGTGGCTACGGGCGCTTTGTTCACGGTGCGAAGCGCGACGCGCTTCTCTATTGGCTGCCCGCGGACGCGTTCGACGAGATCGCGACGCTTTCGTTTGAGCCCGAAGCCGCGACAGTTCGCCGGGCGACACTCGTTCGGGTCGACCTAAGCGGTCGCTGAGCGGTCGGGGTGTGCTAGATCCCCGGCATGGTCATGCTGCCCCACGATTTGAAGCGTTTGCGGCGTCTCTTTTGCGGCTTGGAGACGCTCCAGCGGCCGCAGCTTGAAGGGGTGTATGAGGGGCGCTTCGTCGGACCACTGATGGCGCGTGATGTGGCGCCGCTCGGGTTTGCGCTCGCGGGTCTTCGCGGCTGGTGGGGGCAGGCCTTTGACGGCGCGGGGCGTGGACATCACTTGCTCAAGAAGGGCGGTGAGGTCGAGCGTGCGGTGCCGCTGGAGGTTGCGTCGAAGAGCTCGTTGGTCGATGGGCGTGAGAGTCTCGTCGTCTCCGCGATCGATGCGCCGCGGGTGATGGTGGAGCCGCGGCGGCTCGACGATTCGCGTTTGCTGGCGATGGTGTCGATTCGATCTCGCGCGCTGCGCCGTCTTGCGTGGCCCTATTTGCTGGAGCGCGTCGACTCGCCGCAGGCCGTGCAAACGCGAATCGCTCCGGGTTGATCTTTTCGGACGCGGACTGCGTGTCGGCGTTTTCGGCGTAGACGAACACGAATGTTGCGGAGGTCGATCGCGGCCTAGCGTTGACTCGTGGATCGAGGAGCGCTGCACTCTGGAACGACGCTGTGGTTGAAGGCACCGTGGCTGGTGGTGCTTTGGGCGTGCGATGCGCCGTCTGCGTTCGTGGATGCGTCGGTCGATGCCGGAACCGATAGCGCGCCCCCGCAGGTCGAAGTTGTGCTCACGCCTCGCGCGCCTTCGGCCGCGGTTCATGAGGTTCCGGAGGTTGATCCTTGTGCTTCGTGCGTCGCGCCTTCGGAGTGCGAAACGGCGACGTGCGTGGACGGGGAATGCGTGGTCGAGCCGGTCCTCGACACGACACCTTGCGGCGAGGTGGGCTGGCATTGCGTGCGCGGAATCTGCCGAGCGCGGGGCTGTGGAGATGGCTACCGGGAACCGGGGCCGAGTCCACTCCGGGAGGCTTGCGACGACGCGAACGACGCTGTGGGCGATGCCTGCAATGCCTGCGAAACGACGGTGGCGACCGTGGCGTCGCGGGAAGACGGCTACGACACCTTTCTCGGTGCGGCTTCGGTCGGCGTGGACGACGACGGCCTTGGTCTGGTGGTGTGGGCGGCGGAGGATCTTCGCGAGACGGAGCCGCGGCTTCAGCTTCGCGCATACCGCATGGAGCGCGGTGGGGCGATCGTAGGCGAGGCGCTGGTACTTCATCCTTCGCTTCCGCTCGGCGTGGAGATCGCGCCGAAGGTTGCCGGTGCGGGAGAGGGCTGGGCGGTCGCGTGGCTCGAGGATGGCCAGGCCGTGGTGCGACGGGTGCTGCGCGACGGCAGCGTGAGTCCGCGTCGGCTGGTGGGAACGGGCGTGCGCGATGTGGCGCTCGCGCGAGATGGCGACGTGCTCGCATTCGTTGCGCAACCGGACGCGCTCACGCTCCACCGCTTTGATGAAGAGTTTCTTCGGAGCGACGCAACCACGCTCCGGTCCGGCAGCATTCAGCAGGTCGCGGCGGCGTCTGCATCGCACGGGCCCTGGGCGGTCACGTGGAGCGAGGGCGACGCACGCGTTCGCGCGCGAGTGTCCGGACGCGGCGTGTTTGAGATCGGTGCGGGCGGCGATCCTTCGATGGCTGCCACGGCGGCCGGTTTTGCGATCGCCTGGTCCACTGCCGAAGTCGACCCGCGGGGGGATGTGTGGGTTCGCGAGATCGGCGTTGAGGGTCTTGGCGATGCGATCGCGATCGCGGAGCGCCCCGTGTACGCGGAATCCCAACCCTCGATCGCGGCCCTCGGGGAAGGCTGGGTCGCAAGCTGGCACGAACGCGGCGCGTTCGGCGGCGGCGGACTCTTTCTTCACGGCGTGAGCTCACCGGAGAGCGAGGTCCTCGCGTCGCTCGTCGCACCGCCGGGCGATCAGGGCGGTCTGACCCTCGCGACCGGCCCCGACGGCGCGTGGGTTGCCTGGAGCGCAGGACCCCCCACCGGGGTCGCGCACGCGATTCGTTCGTCCTTCTTCACGATCCTTTCGGAGGCCAGCCGATGAAGCGTCTTGTGCTGCTTTGGGTCCTCGTCGCGACGCCGGCGTCCGCGCAGCTTCTCGAAGAGTATGCGGGCGAGCTCGAGGTGGAGGACGTGCCGGTCGATCTCGAGTCGCCGGACCTTCGCGAGGCGGTCGAAGACACCCTCGAGGAGCACGTTCCCGACGTTCCGGATGCGCCCGTTGAGGATCCGGTCCCGGTCGATCTTCCGAGTGGAACGAGTGCGACAACGTCGGTGGGTCCGCAGGCGATTCCGCTTCCTTCGGGCGAAGGATCGATCGAGGGAATGGGCGAGTCGTTTACGCCGGTGCTCTCTTCGGGGACAGGAACGTTTTCGGTGCCGATCGCGACGCCGGCCGGTCGCGCGGGCGTTGGACCCTCGCTCGGCCTTGGGTACTCGACGAGCGGCGGCAACGGTCCCGTCGGCTTCGGCTGGGGGATCGGCGCGTCGTGTCTGTACCGCCAAAGCGATCGCGGACTTCCGCGCTACGTGGACGGCGAGGCGTGGCATCCCGAAGAAGACGGTTTCATCTACGACGGCGGCCACGAGCTCATTCCGATCGACACTGCCGCCGCGTCGGCGATCGACGGAGGGGTGGTGCCCGCCGAGTTTGCGGGCTGGCAGCAATACCGCGCCCGGATTGAGGGCGTGTTTCTTCGTTTCTTTCGCGCGCCAGACGGTCGCCGCTGGGTGGTCCAAGGCAAAGACGGAGCGCGCTACGACCTTGGGGCCCTCGTCGCCGGAGAAGGCGCACCGGAGCTCGTCACCGCATCGCGCAACGCGTTGCAGAGTGAGCTGTCCGGCGGCGAGGGTCGCATCTTTGGCTGGTGTTTGACGCGCTCGAGCGACGCGCACGGCAACACGGTGCTCTATCGCTATCGAGCGAGCGAGGGGCAGCGCTACCTCGACGACATTCACTACGTCGCGCCGGCGAGCTGCGGCGAAGGACCGACGCCCGAGGCGCGGCGAAACTGCACGGCGCCGCTCTCCGACTACCTGCACCGCGTTCAGTTTGTGTACGAGGACCGCGCGGATGTTTTCGATTCCTACGCGAGCACCTGGCGCATCACGACGGCGTGGCGCCTCTCCCGCGTGGAGATCTTTAGCGCCCTCGGGGATCCCGGCGCGCGCTCCTTTGGCTGGCGCTATCTCCTTCGCTACGACGAGTCCTCGTTTCACTCGCTCCTGACGTCGGTGCAGCTCGAAGGGCGGCCGAATCTTTTCGACGGAGCCACGCAGTCGCAGGTCGGCGAGCTCAATGTGCTCGAGGCCTCCGTCGGCGAAGGCGCGATCGGCGACGTGCTTTCGCCGATGCGCTTTTCGTACAGCGAGACCGACGCAACCTCGACCACGACGCCGGGGTTTGGCGGCTTCAACGCGGTCGTTCACACCTCATCGTCGTCGCCGCCGGTGTCCGTCGACGGAACCACCGTCGATCTGGCCGACGTCAACGGGGACGGGCTCACAGATGTGATCGCCACCGACCCCGCGCGTCACCGCATCGATGGCGGCCCCGCGATGGGCGTCTACTTCAACGGCTTTCTTGGTGGCGACGCGTCGCCCGGTGAGGCCGGGGGCTTTTCGGACGCGATCGGCGTCGCGCTTCCGGACGGTCTCAGCCACATCGCGCGCCTCAGCAACGCGAACTTCGTCCCGATGGACATCGATGGCGACGGCCGTGGCGACTTCCTGCACATGCCGCGGACGCGAAACTACGGCTACTTCGCGATCACCCGCGGCCCGGACGATGCGAGCGTGCGACCGAGCGTCCAGGACTGGCGCCTCACGCACGTGCCGACGACCTTGCCGGAGGGCTTCACGGATCCGCGCGTCGACTTTGGCAGCGACAGCACGCACCTGCGAACGATCGACGTCAACAACGACCACCTCGTCGACATCGTGCGCACGGCCGGCACGCGCATGCAGACCTGGCTCAACCTCGGCTGGCTTCCGGAGGGCGACGGCCGCTTTGGCAGTGCGACCTTCAACGGTGAGTCGTGGACGCTCTCACCGGAGCCGATCAACTCGTGTCTTTTGAACGATGGTCGACCCTTCGACTTCGAAGATCCCGAAGCGCGCCTCGCGGACATGAACGGGGACGGCCTGCTCGACCTGGTGCGCATCCGCCGTGGCCGCGTGGTGTATTGGCCGGGACGCGACGTTGGGCTTTGGGGTGAAGGCGGCACCGAATGCGACGCGGAGACCACCGCGCGCACCCGCCACATCGAAATGGAGAGCGCGCCGGCGGAGCTCAACCCCGAGCTCGACGGCGTGATGTTTCTCGACGTGAACGCGGACGGCGCCTCCGACGTGGTGCAGGTGCGCTTCGACGCGGTGGATGTTTGGTACAACCGCGCGGGCCACGGCTTCACGCCGCGGGTCACCGCGAACGGAACGCCCTTTTCGCCGTCGTTTTTGTCGCGGGTGCGCGTCGCGGATCTCGACGGGAGCGGCACGAGCGACCTCGTCTACGCGAATGCGGACCGCTGGCGCTGGATTTCGCCGGCAGGGCTCCGGCGTCCGCGTCTTCTCACGGCGGTCGACAACGGCCTCGGCGCGCTGACGACCTTCGCCTACGGCTCGAGCACCGAGGACTACCTCGCCGATCTTCACGACGCGGACGGCTGCACCGACTGCGAGCGCTTCACCTGGAGCGCGGTGCGCGGAGCCTGCGACGCGCGTCTCGAGGAACGTTCGGGCGTGTGCGCGTATCGCTCCGGCGCGAGCCCGGTCGTCAGCACGGTCGTGCGCTCCACCACGACGAGCGATCGCTTCGACGCCCTCGGCCGCGAAGCGCAGGTCTCGACGACGCGCTACGCCTATCACAACGCGTACTACGAGGGCATCGAGCAGGAGTTTCGCGGCTTCGGGGCGGCCGATGCGATTGTCGAGGGCGACGCGAATCATCCGACGTCGACGACGCGCACGTTTTTCTACCAAGGGCGTCGTCCGAACGAGATCGCGACCGATCGCCTTGCGGACAATCCCTACGAAGCGCTGAAGGGCCGCGCGTACCTTTCGGAGACTTTTGACGATGCCGGACGCGTTGTCGGCACGACGCACACGACCTGGGCGCTTCGAACGCTCTTGACGGGGCTCGAGGCGACGAACGTGGTGTTCGCGTACGCGGCGCAGAGCGACAACCTCACCTACGACCACGCGCCTTACGCGGCGCTTGCGGATACGTGGATCGAGGTTCCGGCGATTCGTCTCGAAGGAGCCGGCGGCGCGGGCGCGAGTGTAGAGACGCGCGAGGTTGCGGTTCGCGCGGACGGGTGGGCGCACACGCGAACCACCATCGACGAAATGGACGACGTCGGCCACGCGCTAACCGAGACCGCCCACGGACGCATTCGCGGGGAGTTTGGGGAGACGCCGAGCGAAGCGATCACCTCCCAGCAGATCGTCGAGCGGCTGGCGGATCCGACCGGGTGGCTCTTTGCGTCCACCGCGTCGTGGACCGTGGGCGCGGGTGGAGAGGCGCTCGGTCTCACAGCCATCACGCACAACCCGGTGACGGGCGATCCCGAGCTCTCGATCACGACGGCGTCCCTCGAGACCGCGATCGCCTACGAGTTTCTTGGGGATGCGGACGGCAGCGCCGGCTATGTGCAGGCGGACCAGAATCTAATCTCGTCGGTACGGTACGACTCGTGGGGAAATACGCTCGCGAGCTGCGGCGGAGGCGACCTCGCGATCGACGACTCGGCGTGTCTTCGCTACGGCGAGGTGGAGTACGACGAGGCCTACGCGCTCTTTCCGACGACGGAGCGAACAGCGGTCTCGCGCGAAGCGGGCGCCTGGACCTTTCTCGCGTCGACGGCCGAGTGGGACCAGGGCCTTGGCAAGGTCGTTCGCAGCACCGACCCGAACGGACTGACGAGCGAGGTGGGTTACGACGGCTTCGGTCGCACGACCTTTGCGCGATCGCCGAGCTCCGTGGGGTGTGAGGGGAGCACGGTTCCGAACGTTCGCGTGCAGTACGAGCTGACGAACGATCCGGCGACGCAGCCGGTGTCGTTGATTCGAACGATCACGGAGCTCTCGTGTGATGCGGTCGGTGCGGACACGCTCGTCAGCGTTGGGTATGTCGACGGTGCAGGTCGCGCGCGGGCGGCGCTGAGTACGGGCGACGAAGAGCACGAGTGGGTGGTCGGCGGCCATCAGGTCTTCGACGCGAAGGGGAGCGAGCGGCGCACCTATCAGCCGGCGTTTTTGGACATCGCCGCGCCGTCTCCCGCGCAGGTCGTTGCGCTGCCGGCCGTGCCTTTTGGCAGCGCGGAGTACGATGCCTTTGGTCGAGTGATTCGCGCGCGAGCGCCCGACGGCGTCGTGGTCGGTGAGACGCACTACCACGCGCTTTCGCAGGATGCGTGCGACGCGAACGATCTCGACGCGACCTCGCTGCACGTCGATACCTGCGCGACGGCGCGCGTCGATGGCCATGGCCGCGGGATCGATCAGGTGCTTCGAAACCGTCAGCCGGGCGCGCTCTCGGATGAGGTTCATCGACTCTTGACCGAGTACCGAAATGACGGCGCCGTCACGCGCCTCGTGCGGGCAGAAACCGTCAGCGATGCGCCGGACGCAATGGTGGTGGGCGACCATCTTGTGGAACGCCGGTTCTTCTACGACACGGCGGGACGACGTCTCTCGTCCACCGATCCCGACACCGACAGCCGCGATCCCGCAGCGACCGATGCCAACCGAACCTGGCGCTATCTCTTCAACCGCGTCGGCGACATGGTGGCGGTGCGCGACCCTCGCGGCTGCGGACAGAACTTCTACTACGACCACGCCGGGAGGCTGCTCGGTGAGGCGTATGTTGCCTGCGACGAGGCCCAGGCCGCGGGCGATGTCTCCGATGAGACGGTACCGGCGAGTGCGATCGCCCTTGGCGAAGTTGGCGCGCCGACCTTTGTGGACGTGCGGGCGTTTTACGACGCCTATCCCGATTGGGCCGTCGGCGATCTAACGCCGCCCCCCGGACCGATCCTCGGAGCGCCGGTCGCGAGCTCCGACCGCGGACAGCGAAGCGTGGTGGCGTTCGACAACCGGGGGAACCCGGTGTGGTCCGGTCGGCAGATTGCCGTGATTCCTCAGGAGACGGCGGTGCCGACGTCGACACCCAGCGTTGGCGTTCCCGATCCTTTGGTGGGTGCGCCAATGCCGGGCCCGCGCGCGTACGACGCAGATCACACCTACGTTCGAACGGCGGCGTTCGACTTTGCGGATCGGCCGCTGTCGATGGAGCTCCCGATCGATCCCGATTGGTCCGTGCTCGGCGGGATGGGTGCGGCGCCGGTGGTCGGCGGGCGCGTTCACTACGGTCGTCGCGGACTGGTGGTTCGCTCGGACCTCGTGATGGACGGCACCGCGCGTCCGGTGGTCGCGGGCGTGTCCTACCTCCGGGACGGTCTGACCAGCTCGGTGGAATACGGCGACGCAGGGGGAACGACCTCGACGACCTTCTACGACGCGCGGCGCCGCCCGGTGTCGATGCGAACCGAGCGCACCCCGACCGGCATGGTTGCCGAGAGTCTTTCGGCGGTGACGGCGGTGACGCACCAGCGGCTCATCTGGGACGGCGCCGACAACCTCATCGAACTCCACGACTTGCGCGAAGCCTCGGAGTGGCCGGACGGCTTTCGTCCGCAGACGGCGCGCGTTCTCCACGATGCGCTCTATCGCGTGGCGGCGGTCGACTACGAGTACAGCACTGCCGCTGGATGGAGCGAGTTCGACAACGCGCAGGACTGGCGCGCGGAACTCGAAGCCGCGAACACGGATGGAACGACGCATCGCGGCGCCGACCCGATGCGAACCAACCCGGCCGAGAGCGTGTCGGCGCTTCCGAGCGGGCGGGTGGTCAACCTGACGTACACGACCGACTGGCTCGCGAATAGCGTCGAGTGGACCGACGACGAGAGCGTCTTTTACGAGCGCTCGATCGGCGACATCACGAACGGCTCGATCGCGGACGGCGACCGGCCGGCGGCGATGCGCCTCTCGACGAACCTGCCGGATGGAGATCCCGGCGCGATCGACATCACCCTCGACCGCGGTGGCTGGGTCACCCTCGACTACGGCGAGAGCGGCAACGTCGTCGCCATGACCGTGCGAGGGCAATGCCGCGACATCGCGCCCACCATGGACGAAGCGGGCTCGACGTGTTTCGACGATCGCGACGCGGACCTCGACACCCGCCGCACGAACCTTGAAGCGCGCTGTCGCTGCGACCGGGAGCAGCATTACGAGTACGTCTGGGACGAAGTGGGTCGCCTCAACGGCGCGTTCCGGCGGGACCGAAACGGCGTTGGCGATTGGACCCTCGCGGTGCGGCAGCGCTACCGCTACGACGGCGGTTTTCAGCGCGTGATCAAAGAGACGATCGCGGTGGAGGACGATGGACAACCTCCACGTCGCGCGACGCTCTACGTGTATCCGGGCGACTTCGAGCGCCGCGGGGTAGAGCCGCGCTTTGCGGAGGGCCGCTACGAAGCGTCCGTACCTCTCGGGACTGAGACGCAATACATGGTGAGCGGTGCGCGCGTCGTGTGGAAGAACACGAGTGACGATCCGACGCAGCTCGATCGCGACCACCGCATCACGCTGCCGATCGCCAACCTCATTCAAAGCACGAGTGCGGTGA
>JBCDAA010000126.1:0-21435 GCA_039186435.1 Myxococcota bacterium
GATCCGTCTCGGTCTCTTCGCCAAAGGTGGTCGTCAGGACGCCCGCGCGTCCCGACCCGATCGCCGCGGCGTAGGAGAGCGCCTGCGCGTCCGCGCTGCCCGAGGCGTCTTGATGCACCGCGAGGAGCGCCGGCACACCGCCCCCTTCCTGGAAGGTCTCGCGCACGCGATGACCGGGGCTCTTCGGCGCGATCATCGACACGTCGACGTCCGCCGGGGGCTCGATGAGGCCGTAGTGAATGTTGAAGCCGTGCGCGAACATCAGCGTGTCGCCCGCCTTGAGGTTTGGCGCGATCGCCTCGTGGTAGACGGCCTTTTGTTTGGTGTCCGGGAGGAGCACCATCATCACGTCCGCTTCGGCGCACGCGTCCGCAATGCTCGTCACGCGGAGGCCCGCCGCTTCCGCTTTGGCGACGCTCGCGCTGCCGCTGCGAAGGCCAACGCGCACGTCCACGCCGCTCTCTTTGAGGTTCAGCGCGTGGGCGTGTCCCTGGGAGCCGTAGCCGAGGACCGCGACCTTCTTTCCGCGAATCAGCGCGAGGTCGGCGTCTTTGTCGTATCGAATCGTCGTCATCGTTCTCTCTCAGCTTTCCGGTTCGTTCTTGTGCGCGGCCCTACGCGGCTGCGTTTCGCAGGCGGGGGCGCTCGGCGGCGCGCGTCATCGCGACCAGGCCGGTTTGCACCATTTCCAAAATTCCAAAGGGTTCGAGCACGGCGGCAAGGCGCGCGATCTCGTCCTGGCTGCCGGTGATCTCGGCGACGAGCGAGTCGGGGCCGAGGTCGACCGCCCGGGCCTGAACGGCGTCGAGGATCTGCAACACGTGGGGACGCTCCTTGGGTCCGGCGCTCACCTTGATGAGGGCGAGGTTGCGGGTGACCTGCGCTTCGGTCGTGATGTCGTCGACCCGGAGCACGTTGACGAGCTTGTAGAGGTTCGCCTCAATGCGCTTCGCCATGCAGGCGTCCGCGTCGCACACGATCGTCATGCGCGACACGCCCGGCTCGTGGGTCTTGCCCACGTTGAGGGAGTCGATGTTGTACACGCGGCGCCGAAAGAGGGAGGCGACACGGTTAAGCACGCCGGGCTTGTCCTCGACGTGAACGACAAAGGTTCGCTGCTGCATGTTAGCTTTCGCTCGTTTCAAAGATCGGGTTGTGGTCTGCGGTTGAACTGGCGCCGGGGCGCCGAATCATGTCGTCGAGGTCTTTTCCGCTCGGGACGATGGGATAGACGCTGTCTTCCTGCTCGACGCGAAAGTCGATGACGTAGGTGGACTTGCTGGCCTGCGCCGCGCGAACGGCCGCTTCGACCTGGCTGCGTTCGGTGACGCGCTGCCCTTCGAGACCGTGGGCCTCGGCGAGCTTCACAAAATCGGGGCTCTTCATGGGCGTCGCGACGTAGCGGCCGCCGAAAAACATCTCCTGCCACTGACGCACCATGCCGAGGTAGCCGTTGTTGATGATGGCGACGTTCACCTTTGCGCCCTCCTGGGCGCAGGTGCTCAGTTCGGGGGCGGTCATCTGAAAGCCGCCGTCGCCGGCGATGACCCAAATCTCTTCGTCGGGCTGCGCAAAGCGCGCGCCGATCGCCGCCGGGAGCGCGAAGCCCATCGTTCCGAGGCCGCCGCTGGTCAGCAGCTTTCGCGGGTGATCGTGCTTGTAGTACTGCGCCTCCCACATCTGGTGCTGGCCAACGTCGGTGACGATCAGCGCGGCGCCCTCGGTGAGGCGATAGAGGTCGTGAATCACGTGGGCGGCGTAGAGGCGCCCTTCGTCCGGGAGCGTCTGAATGTCGCGCACCGCGGACTCGCCCTTCATCTCGGTGATGTGCGCGGTCCAGGCGGTTCGCGTTTGGTCCTTCACGCTCGGCGTGAGCTGCGTGAGCACCTCGCGGACGTCGCCGACGATCGGCACGTCGACCTTCACGTTCTTGTTGATTTCCGCCGGGTCGAGCTCGACGTGAATCTTCTTGGCGTGGGGCGCGTAGGTTTTGAGGTTGCCGGTGACGCGGTCGTCGAAGCGCATGCCGAGGGCGATGAGCAAATCCGACTTCTGAATCGCCTGGTTGACCCAGGCTTCGCCGTGCATGCCCATCATGCCGAGGGCGTGCGAGTCGCTGGCCGGAAAACCGCCGAGGCCAAGGAGGGTGCACGCGACGGGAATGTCGGTGCGCTGCACAAACTCGAGGAGCGCGCCCGTCGCCTGCGCTTTGACGATGCCGTGACCCGCGAGAATCACGGGCCGCTCCGCGCTGTCGATGAGCTTGCGGGCTGCGTCCAAATCGCTCGAAAGCGCCGCGTGGTCGGGCCGGTAGCCCGGGAGTGAAATCGGCTTGGTGTCAAAGACGAACTCGCAGCTCTTTTGCTGCGCGTCCTTGGTGATGTCGACGACAACAGGGCCAGGCCGCCCGGAGCGGGCGATGTAGAACGCTTCCCGCAGGACGTGCGCGAGTTCGTCCGGGCGGGTGACGAGGTAGTTGTGTTTCGTGATCGGAAGCGTGACGCCCGTGATGTCCGTTTCCTGAAACGCGTCGCTCCCGATGAGGTGCGAGGGCACCTGGCCCGTGATGCAGACCATCGGAATCGAGTCGAGCATCGCGGTCGCAATGCCGGTCACGAGGTTGGTCGCGCCCGGTCCGCTCGTGGCGAGGGCAACGCCAACTTTGCCGCTGGCGCGCGCATAGCCGTCGGCCATGTGCGAGGCGCCTTGTTCGTGGCGCGTGAGGACGTGATGGATCGGGTAACGAACCATCGCGTCGTAGGCGGGCATGATCGCGCCGCCGGGGTAACCGAACACGACTTCGACGCCTTCGCGTACGAGGACCTCCCAGAGGATTTCGGCGCCAGTAAGGATCGACCGGTTCGGTGGGGCGTTCATCGGATGCTCAGAACGTGTTTTCGCCGAAGCGGTGACCCAAACGTTCCTGCGCGCAGCGACGGAGGACTTCCTTCGAGTCGGGCAGCGGCGGGGACTTGCGGTCGTTGTCCTGCGGGGTGGGCTTGTCAGAGGTCTTCTTCATGGCTTTCTCCTGTTTCTTTCTTGGGAAACGAAAAAAGCCCCCGTCCTCGAGAGGGCGGGGGCCAGAAATCGCGTGTGGTGTCAGTTACACGCCGGCGCCCGCCCGGGTGGCAATTAGTACGAGGCCTACGAGTACGAGTTCTTCACAGCACAGCGACCCGCTCACGCGTTGCGTGGGGGCGATCTCGAAGTGCGTGAGACTGGTCACGGGAAGAACTCTGAAGCGGGCGACGCGGTGCGTCAAGAACTTTGCTGGAATTTTATTAGGGAAGGGTTCGTTTTCACCTTCGAGTATTCGGTCGATCGCGCTCAATTCATGAATTCCCAGGTCGGAATACATGCCACCCACCAAGTTTTGACAGGTGGGTTTCCACGAGATGGGTGGTCGGAACCCTCCGGAATACGTGCCACCCACCGAGTTTTGACAGGTGGTTTTCCACGAGGTCGGGCCCTAGCTCAACGACGCGATCGCCCGCCGGAGCGCCGAACCATCGAAAGGTTTGCCGAGAAAGGGGTTCGACACCGAATCCAAAAAGGCGCGGGTTGGCGAGTGGTGCGGCAGGCCGCCCGACATGAACACAAAGCGGGCCGCAACGCTCGGAAGCTCGGCCTCCACGAGCTGGTAGAGGTCCACGCCCGACATCTCCGGCATCATGAGATCCGAGAGAACGGCCACGTACCGATCCGGATTTGCGCGGAGCGCCTCAAGCGCCTCGGTCCCTGACTCCGCCAGCTCAACTTGATAGCCGCGCAGAAGTCGTTCGAGGGCGCGCAGCACGCCGCGATCGTCGTCCACCACGAGCACGCACCCGGAGCACTCCGTCTCGTCCGTCCGCGGTGCGCTCGTTTCCGACGTCGCCTCTCCGAGCGGAAGCGTCACAACGATGCTCGTGCCGCGCCCCACCGCCGACTGAATTCGAATGCTCCCGCCGTGACTGTGCACGATGCGCTGACACACGAAGAGGCCCAGCCCGGTTCCTTCGCCGACCGGTTTCGTCGTGAAGAAAGGATCGAACACCCGCGCGAGATCTTCGGCGGCGATGCCCGACCCGTTGTCGCGAACGATGAGACGTACGCTCGTTTTGGCCAACGTCGCACTCAGCGGAAGTCCACGTTCCGGACTTGGTGTCCGCAGCCGCTCTTCGTGAGCGCTCGCAAGGATTTCGATCTGCGACGCGTCCGCGTGTGCGCTGTTGACCAGCAGGTTGAGAATGACCTGGGTAAGCGGCCCTTCGGTTCCATGAACGAGAAGGTCCGGTTCGACGTCGATCCGCAGGCGCACGGAATGGAGCGTGCCCGCGGCGAGCATGAGCGCGGTGTCCACGAGGGCCCGCACATCGATCGCGCGTGCACTCTCGTCCTCGCGGCTGTAGGCGCGTAGATCCGCGACGATTCGTGACGCCTGGTCCGTTCCGAGAAGACAGTCCCGAATCGCCTCCAGAAGGTGTGGATTGTCAGGGAGGCCGTCGCGAAGAGCCTCGAGGTTTGCGCGGATGACCGTGAGCGGGTTGTTGAGCTCGTGGGCGACGCCGGCCGCCAAGGTGCCGAGAGAGGCCAGACGATCCGCAAGCTGTAGACGCAGCTGAAGCTGCCGACGCTCGGTGATGTCGATGCCGGTCAGCACGACGTGGTCGAGTTCTTCGGGGCGCGTAATCGTCCAGAGGATCAGCCGCTCACCGAGCTTCGCTTCGACGGGGGTTGCCGCTTCTGTATCGGGGGAGACGCCGGTTATATCCCACACGCTTTGGCCCGCCAGCGCGTCGTCGAGGACCTCTCCGGCGCGGCGGTTGCTCCGCGTGATCGTGCCCTTCGCATTGGCAACGAGGATGAGGGAATCGACCGTGTCGAGGACCGCGTCGACGAAGTCGCGCGACGCGAGGAGCTCCGCGGTGCGCTGCTGTACGCTCTGTTCGAGGCTCGACTGAACGCTGTAGAGCGCAAACGCGGCGCGCTTCGATTCGGTGATGTCGTTTTCGTTCACGAGGACGGCTGGTCCGCCGGTCACCGGGTCCGTCGCCCGGCGAATGTCGATGCTGTGCCAGCGCGTCCCGTTGGCCGTTTGAACCTGCGCCTCGATCGCCACCGAAGGCTTCGTTCGAAGGGCCCAGAGCGCGCGCTCGGCTTCCTCCGGATCCACCAGGCGCTCGGCCAAGGGGGCGGGGGTCCCGCCGTAGACATGAATCGATGCGGGGTTTTCGTAGAGGACGCCCATCGCGGCTGCGTCGTAGAGGGTGATCATCACGGTGGTGTGACGAACCGCCTCCACGCCGCGAAGCGCGTCCACGGGCCCATCCACCTCTTGTTCGAGCGAGAAGAGGACGGCGCCGCGACCGTCGCTGAGGGCCGCTCGCTCGCCGCGGAGCATGATCGTGCGCGGGTGATTTTCGGGGTAGAGGGTCCATTGCTCGCGAACGATCTCTCCGCGATCAACCGTCTCTTGGGCGCGCCGGAGCCGCTGCCGCGTCGCCTCGGACATGCTCCCCGCGAAGTCTCGTGCGGCAAGTTCTGCAAAGTCGCGCGCGCCCCAAAAGACGCACGCGGGCGCGTTCGCCCACACCATCGCCTCGCGCTCGACGTCGAATACCCAAACCGCGTCGCGCCTCCGCGCGAGGGCGTCGCGGATCGATGGGTCGAGGGTCGGCACGGGCGCCTATCAAACCACAATTCGCGGACGGAGAGCAGACTCAGAGTTCCCCGGAGAGGAGCGACTCGATGGCGATTGCGACGCGCTTGAGTCGCGTGGGGGGCGTCTTGGCCTGTGCGATCGGATACGCGAGGGAGCGCTGCTTTCCCGCGCTGAGCTTTTCCCACGCGCTCGCCGCGATGCAGCCGCAAGCCCATGTCGTGATGCACGATTCGCGCACGAAAGACGTACTCCTTCGCGTCGGCGCGGGGGACTACGAGCTCTCGGCCTTCATCTCGGGCGGGGGCGCCGGAATGCCCGAGGTACGCACTGCGCGGGTGGGGAGCCGAACTGTAAACGTCGAGCCTTCGCCTTCGGCGCTTTCCACGGTGATGTCGCCGCCAAGAAGGACCACAAACTCCCGAGTGAGCGTGAGCCCGAGCCCCGTGCCGCCGTAGCGCCGCGTCGTCGACGCGTCCGCCTGCGTGAAGGGCGTAAAGATTTTCGCCTTCTGGTCGGCGCTCATTCCAATGCCGGTGTCCGAGACGATGAAGACGATGAACTCGTGATCCTTTTCGACCGTCAGACGAATCGTCCCGTTCGAGGTGAACTTCGCGGCGTTGCTCAGCAGATTAAAAAGGATCTGGCGGGTTCGCGTGAGGTCACCGTGCATCTGCTGCGCATCGGGCGCGACCTGGCGAACGAGCTCGTTTCCGCCCTTGTCGATGAGCGGTTTGACGGTGGTGAGCGTCTCGTCGATGAGGATGTCGACATCGAAGTCCTCGAGGAAAATCTCGACCTTGCCGGCCTCGACTTTGGAGAGGTCGAGGATGTCGTTAATGAGCGCGAGCAGGTGCGTGCCCGCCGAGCGAATCTTCACGAGATCATCGCGAAACGAACCGAGCTCGGACGCATCGCCGAGCGCTTCCGCATCCTCGATGAGCATTTCGCTGTAGCCGATGATCGCATTCATGGGCGTGCGGAGTTCATGGCTCATGTTCGCGAGGAACTGCGACTTCACCGCCGTGGCGGCTTCGGCTTGCTCGAGGGCGTGCGCGAGCCGGGACTCGTGTTTGTTTTGCGCCTGAATCTGCGCGGCGATCTGACGACGGGCGGCCTCGAGGGAGGTCGCGAGCTGCCGCACCTCGGCCGTGCCACGGGAGGTGATGCGGCTCTCAAAATCCCCCTGACCAAACGAACGTGCCGCCTCGGCGAGCTGGGAGAGATGACGCGTCAGGCGAGACGCGGCCACGATCATCCCGCACACAAGGATCACGAGGAGCAGGGCCGCGAAGATCGCCTGCTGTTGAAGGTGCCGTTCACTCTCCTCGAGCATGCGGTCGAGGGGCGTGTCGACCTGCACGATTGCGGCGACTTTTCCATCGGTATCGAAGATGGGGGCGTACGCGCTAATCCAGGTGCCGTGCGCATCTTCGTAGGGCGGAACAACGATCACCTCGCCGTCGAAGGCGCCGCGCATCGCCGGGACGTAGTCGGCCGTGTGGCGAAAGTACGGGACGTCACTCGAGGTGGCGATGATCGCGAGCGCGTCCTCCACCGCTCGGTCGGGTGCGGCGCGGACCCGACCTTGGGCGCGCCGCCGAAACTGAAGTGTTTCGATCGGCGTCGTCATCTCGTTCGCCTTCGCGGCAGTCGCTAGCTGACGATGCACTCGCTCGAGGGCGGTCGGGGCGTCGTCCCATCGATCGAAGGCTTCCCGATCCAGGTGCCGGCGTGCGGCCCGTCGATGCGCTGTCCCGTCGATCTGGAGTGCGACGGTGGCCACGATCGCGCGGATGCGCGCCATCTCGCCGCTCTCGATTCGTTCGCGAAGCCGTTCGTTCGCCTGCCACAGTCCCGCGCCCACCGCGATCACGAGGAGTAGACCCGTGACGAGGGCGAGGCGTCCCATCAGGGACCGGGGTGTGAAGAAGAACGCCATGAGATCGTGGGAGAGCGTCCCCAAGCTGGGGTAGGATGGCTATCCTAGCGCGGTCTGGACCCGGAACTCACGCGAGGCCCGGGAGGTCCTTTTGACGAAAATCCTACTAGTCGAAGACAACGAGTTGAACCGAGACATGCTCTCGAGGCGCCTGGAGCGCCGGGGTTTTGAGGTCCTTCTCGCAGCCGACGGCGAGGAGGGCATGGCGAAAGCCCAGCAGGAACAGCCGTGCCTCGTGCTGATGGACATGAGTCTTCCCCGAATCGACGGCTGGGAGGCCACCCGCCGGCTCAAGGCGGACGATCGGACCTCGAAGATCCCGATCATTGCTCTCACGGCCCACGCGATGCGCGGCGATCGAGAGCGTGCTCTGGAGGCCGGGTGCGACGACTACGATACGAAACCGGTCGATTTGCCGCGCCTTCTGGAGAAGATTCAGCGACTTCTGGGGATGTAGGGGTTCCCCTGTCGGAGGAAAGATCGCTTTCCCGACTCCCTCGCGTCGCATAGGATCGCTGGCGGGAATGGCCTCTCGGCTCCTCGTCGTCGACGACAACGAAGACAACCGCGACATGCTCGCTCGGCGGCTTCAGCGCCGTGGTTACGAGGTGGATACGGCGGAGGATGGGTTCGCCGCGCTGCGGATGGTGGACGCGCATCCGTATGACCTCGTGCTCCTCGACATCATGATGCCGGGAATGAGCGGCATCGAAGTTCTCGCAAAGCTTCGCGAAACCTACCCGCGCGCCGAGCTCCCGATCCTCATGGCGACCGCCAAGAGCGACAGCAAGGACATGGTGGAGGCGCTCTCCCTCGGCGCGAACGACTACGTCACCAAGCCGATCGATTTTCCGGTTGTTCTCGCGCGCATCGAAAGCCATCTGCAGACCCGCCTTCAGGCGCCGTCGATTCCGGCGCCCGCGGCGGTGTTGCCCCCCGACGGTCGTGCGGAGCCTGGCACGATCCTCGACGGTCGCTACGAGGTCGAAGAGATCATTGGGGAGGGCGGGTTCGCGATCGTCTTTCGTGCGATGCAGCTTTCCACGGGCCAGAAGGTGGCGGTGAAGGTTCTCCGGCACCGGCGCGCGTCAGTGGGCCAGGAAGACGTTGAGCGCAAACGCTTCGAGCGCGAGATGAAGACGATCGGAAAGCTCAAGCACCCCGCGGTGGTGCGGCTGATCGACTTCGGGACGCTCAAAGCGCGGGTGTCCGAGCAGCACGAAACGTGGTCGGAGACGACCGATGCCTCGGGCAAGATGGCGACCGTGCAGGAGACCACGAGCACGCGCGTCATCCTGCGAAGTCTCCCCTACATCGTCATGGAGTATGTGCAGGGCGAGACCATGAGCGCGCTTCTACGCCGCGAGGGACCCCTGACGGTTGAGCGCGCGGTCGAGCTTCTTCTTCCCGTGCTCAGTGCGGTGTCCGTGGCGCACGAAGCCGGGGTGCTGCATCGCGATCTCAAGCCGCCGAACATCATGGTCACGCAGTCGGGCGGGCGCCTCGAACCGAAGGTGCTCGACTTCGGAATCGCCAAGCCTTTCGGGGAGGAGAACGCGTCGTTTGTGTCGCGCGCCGAAGGCTTTCTCGGGACCCCCGAGTACATGGCGCCCGAGTTGATTCGGGACACGAGCCAGGCGCATCCGACGGCCGATCAATACGCACTTGGTTGTTTGCTCTACGAGAGCGTGACCGGTCAGCGCCCCTTTAAGCAGGAGAGCTTCGTCGAGCTCCTCCAGCAGATCTCAACCGGCGCATATCCCCGCCCGGCGGACCTTGGGTTGCAGCTTCCCGCGACCTTCGAGGCGCTGATCGAACGCGCGATGGACGCCAATCCGGAACGGCGCTTTTCGTCGGTGCTCGCCCTTGGTCGCGCGATGCTTCCGTTTGCGAGCGCCCAGGTGCGCGCACGCTGGGAGCCGTTCTTCGATGTTGCGACCGATCCGCCGCCGCCGCCGCCGGAGCCGAGCGAAACACCAAACGTGCACGATGCGCCGACGCGGGAGGTCGACACCCTTCCGACGCGAGAACTGCGCCGAACGGAGCCTGCGCCCGAGCCTTCGGAGTCGTTGACCCCTCAAACGCCAGTGCCGCCATCGTCGATGTCCGCGACGCGTATTGGACTGATCCTAATTGGTGTCGGCGCGGTGCTGGCGGCTGCCGCAGCTGCCGCGTTGCTGCTGAAATAGCCTCAGGTCCGCAGCTTGTACCCGCTTCGCAAGAGCGCGGTCACGACGAAAAGCAACACGCCGAGCAGCGCATACACCGCGGCCAGGGACGCGATCGCCGAGACGTCCGAGGTGTCGATGAGCGCGTAGCGAAAGCCGTTGACCATGTAGAGGATGGGGTTGAAGCGGCTCACGGTCTGCCACGGCTCAGGCAGCATTTGAATCGAGTAGAAGACGCCGCCCAAAAACGTGAGAGGCGTCAGCACGAAGTTGGGCACCACCGCGAGGTGGTCGAACTTCTCCGCCCAGAGCGCCGAGATCAGGCCGAGCGTGGCGAAGGACGCGCTCACGCCGATCGCAAACGCGAGCGCCCAAAGAGGATGCTCGAGGTGCACGCCGATGAAGAGCGACGCCACGAGGTACACGAGGCTGCCAACGATGAAGGCACGCAACATCGCAGCGCCCAGGTACGCGGTGAGGATTTCCGCGGCGCCGATCGGCGCGACGAGAAGATCGACCACCGTGCCGTTGATCTTCGACTGAAAGAGGCTGGACGAGCAGTTCAGGAACGCGGCGTTGATCATCGCCAGCATAACGAGACCGGGAACGACAAACTCGATGTAGGGAACGCCGTCGATCTCGCGAAGGCGTGAACCCAGCGCGACGCCAAACACCAAAAAGTAGAGGCTGGTGGTGATCAGCGGGCTGAAGACCGTTTGCATCCACACCTTCGAAAAGCGCCGAACTTCCTTTCGAAAGAGTGTGCGCAGGCCAATGCGGTTGATCATTCGGCGGCTTCTTGATGGAGGAGGTCGACGAAGATGTCTTCGAGGGAGCGACCTTCGCCGCGCGCCATCATCGCGTCCCGGGACTCGAGCACGAGGAGGCGCCCGCGACGGAGCACGCCGATGCGGTCGGCGAGCTGTTCCGCTTCCTCGAGGTAGTGAGTTGTGAGGACGATGGTGGTGCCGTCGTCGCGCAGTTTGCGGACCTCGTCCCAAAGTTCTTTGCGGAGCTCGACGTCCACGCCGGCGGTGGGTTCGTCGAGAAAGAGGAGCTTCGGGCGATGCACCAACGCTTTGGCGACGAGGAGACGCCTTTTCATGCCGCCGGAGAGATGGCGGGTGTACGCGTCGCGATGTTCGGTGAGCGCGAAGGTGTCGAGAAGCGCGCTGCAGTAGTCGCGGTCCTGGGGCACGCCCATGAGTCCCTGCTGAATCAGGAGCGATTCAAGCGGCGTGAAAAAGGGGTCGAAGTTGAGTTCCTGCGGGACCAGTCCCACAAGCCGGCGGGTCGCGCGAAAGCTGGTTCGGACGTCGTGGCCGAAGACCTCGATGGTTCCCTGGGTCGCGCGGGAGAGGCCGGTGATGCATCCGATTAGGGTTGTCTTGCCGGCGCCATTCGGTCCGAGGAGCGCGACGATCTCCCCAGGCTCGACCGCGAGGGTGACGTCGTTCACGGCGGTGAAATCACCGAATTTTTTGACCACCTGGGTGCAGCGCAGCGCGTCCACGTGGCGGGGTTATAGCTCCGCTTGGGGGGAGCGAAAACGGGACGGTCTGTTGCGTGCGCCGGACCCTGGGTACGCCGGTGGGCTCACACTTCGCGAAGGTGAAAGGACTTGGGCCGGGTGAGTGCCTCGTAGCCCACCGCCGAAAGGGTGCATCCGCGACCGGAGTCTTTGATTCCCACCCAGGCGAGGTCGGGGTCGAGGTAGTCCGCGCGGTTCATGAACACGGTGCCGGTCTCGATCTGTTGGCCCAGCGCTTCCGCGACGTCGAGATCGGTCGTCCAAATCGACGCGGTGAGGCCGTAGCGGCTGTCGTTCATCAGGGCGAGCGCCTCGTCGTCGGAGGCAACGCGCATGATGCCCACCGCCGGCCCAAAGGTCTCTTCGTTCATCACCGCCATTTCGTGGGTGACGTCCACCAGCACCTGAGGCGCGAGGTAGGGGTCGGACAGCTCCCCAAAGGTGGATGCGTCGATGAGGCCGCGTGCGCCCGCCGCGATCGCGGCATCAATTTGGGCGCGGACAGTCGCGGCGTTTCGAGCACGCACTAGCGGCCCGAGGGTCGTCTCCTGGCTGCGCGGATCGCTGACGACATAGGTCTTTACCTGCGCCACCACCGCCTCGACGAAGCGGTCGTAAAGCGCCTCGTGCACGTAGACGCGCTCGATCGCGCAGCACGACTGACCGCTGTTGAAGAAGGCACCGTCGACAACGTTTTCCACCGTGTGCGCGAAGGGGGCGTCGGCGCGCACGTACGCCGGGTCCTTGCCCCCAAGTTCGAGGCCGACGTGAATGAAGCGCTTGCCGGCGGCCTCGTGAACCGCGCGGCCACCCTCCACCGATCCCGTAAACGCGACGAACTGAACCCGCGGATCAGCCACCATCGCGGCGACCCTCTCGTGACTTGCATGCACGTGCTGCAGCACTCCGTCGGGAAGGCCTGCTTCTGCGGCAGCTTCCGAAAGTCGTTCCGCGACAAGGGGCGTTTGGTCGGAGTGCTTGAGCACCACCGTATTCCCTGCCGCGAGCGCCGGGACGATCGCGTTGACGGCCGTGAGCCACGGGTAGTTCCACGGGGCCAACACGAGCACCACGCCCAGTGCTTCCCGCTGGATGTAGCGACGAAAGCCGTCCTTCGGCGGCGGAACCACCGGCGCGAGGGCATCTTCGGCGAGGGCGAGCATTCGCCGGGCCCTCTCTTCAAAGCCGCCGAGCTCACCGGCTGCATAGCGCGCGGGTCGGCCCATCTGAAGGGTGAGCTCCTCGGCGTACGCCGCTTTCTTTGCGACCACCGCGTCCACGAACGAAGAGAGCTGCGCGAGCCGCGTGGAGAGCGGGACCTTACGCCACGTTCGGGCGGCCGCATCGGCGCGCGTGAGTGCGGTTTCAACGTCGGAAGCGGTCGCGAAAGGGCGCGTGGCAAACACCGAGCCGTCCGCGGGAGACACAGCAGAAAACGTGTCGCTCATGCCCGAAGCACACCGGGGCGAATCCCTGGTGTCAAGCGTCGTTGGTCCTCTGCTAGAGTAGCGACCGTGCTTAGCCGATCCGTCCTTTCCTTCTTGCTCCTCGCACTCAGTGTGGGTTGCGGAGATAGCGTGCCGAATCTTCCGGACCTTCCTCGCGACTCCTCGGTGGAGTGCACAGCGTCGGGAACACCGACCGACGGGGGCACCGCGCAGCTCTGTCCCTCGGGCGAGATCTGCCTTCGCGGTCGCTGCTACGCCGCGTGTGACAACAACAACCAGTGCGGAAATCGTCAGATCTGCAACGACGGCGTTTGCGTCGCCGGCGCGCGAGGCGATGCGGGGGTGGACGCGGGCTTCGATGCCGCCCCGGATCCCTGCGAGGGCGTGGTCTGCGAGGGCGCTGAGATCTGCCACCCCTCGGGCGAGTGCGTGCAGTGTCTCGACCGCACATCCTGCGATCCAGCCAATCCGATCTGCGACCTCGCGTTCGGTGTGTGTCAGCCCTTTCAACCCGGTCTGGTGTGCGCTCCCTGCGGCGAAGACTTCGACTGCGACGGCGACCGAACCTGCCAGTTGCTGGAAGAAGGTGAGCGCGTTTGCCTCGCGGCCTGCAGCGACGAGATTCCGTGCGCACGAGGGTTCCGCTGCGCCGACGACCGATGCGTCCCGCGACTCGGAACCTGCACCGCGCTTCGTGCGGGCGTGAACGGCCGCGCCTGCCGCTTGGATACCGACTGTGTGCCCCTCGGGGTGGTACCGCCCCCCGACATCTGTCGCGGTGAAACCGTGGATACGGCGGGACGCTGCGTTCAGCTCTGCGGCACCGACGAGCAGTGCTTGGATACGTTCACGTGCGATGTCGCGGCCGGGAACTGCAACCCGATCTAGTGCCCGAACGAATTGTCCTCCCGCGAATGTGTCGTAACGCACGCGCGCTGCTGATGTGCTCTAACGCACGCCTGAGCATGTTCTCTCCTCCGTCGCTTCGTGCTTCCCGCTAGGCTGAGGCGCTCGAAGGTGACTCATCTGAAAGTTCCTTTGAGCATTGCCCGTGGCAAAGTTCCGCCGCTGGGCTGAAGTGTCGGACCGGCACCGGAGGCAGTAAATGGGTTTGAGACTGGGACTTGGCTTTCTTTCGTGCGTCCTCTTTGCTTCTTCGGCGCTCGCGCAAAACCCAGCGTGGCCCAACCGAGGCGCGTCGGTCGAGGACATGCGCGATCCGGCGAACTGGCCGGACGATCCCAGCTACGGGTTCGACATCTCCGGCACCGGCGAGTCCTGCATCGGCGATGGGCTTCGATGCTGGGACAACACGAACGGCGGGCAGTGGAACCTCTGGTCCTTCGTGCCTCCCTCCCTCGCCGACCGCGACAGTTTTCGTCAGGTCGAGACCGAGCTCGGTGCCGGCACCTGGACCGATATGGCGTGGACGCTGACGACCGGCGATCGTCGCGTCCTCATCGCGATCCTCGACAGCGGCATCAACTGGGACGAGCGCGACCTCACCAACCAGTTCTATCTCAACCGCGCCGAGCTCGAGTCTGACTCGCTCGACCCGCGCTGCCGCCCGACGATTCCCGATGGCCACGAGGGAGACTCGATGGACATCGACGGCGACAACTTCCTCAGCATGCGCGACTGGTTCGCAGGCTTGTCCGGTGACGCGGCGGCGGCGCTCCGAACCTCTCTCGACGAGGACGGCAACCGAAACGGACTCGCGGACCCCGGCGACCTGATCACGATTTGCTCGGACGACGTCGACGACGATGGCAACGGCTACACCGACGATATTTCCGGTTGGGATTTTCACTCGGACGACAACGATCCGATGGACGACACCCGCTACGGTCACGGCACGGGCGAGGCTCGCTGGAGCGCGGCGGAAGGCAACAACGGCATTGGCCGCATTGGGTTTTGCCCGCACTGCTCGATCCTCATGGTGCGCGCAGCCGATAGCTTTGTCGCGGACGCGCAGGACTTTGCGCAGAGCGTGATCTTCTCCGTCGATTCTGGGGCGACCGTCATTCAGGAAGCCCTCGGTTCGATCAACGGCACCACCTACATGCGCCGCGCGATCGACTACGCGTACGACAACAACGCGGTGGTGATCGCCAGCGCCGCCGACGAAAACTCCTATCACCACAACCTCCCCGGCACCGCCAACCACACGCTCTACATTCACGCGATTCGCTTTGCCGGATCGAACCCGCAGAACAGCGACAGCTTTCTCGCGTTTAGCAACTGCACCAACTACGGCGGCCAGCTCGCGATGAGCGCACCCGGAACGGGGTGCTCCTCGGAAGCCACAGCGGTTGGTGCTGGCATCTCAGGCCTGATGATTTCCGCCGCACTCGCCGACGATCGCCCGGGAGGTCCGCTGGATCCGCCCCTGAGCGCCGAGGAGATCATGCAGATCTTCAAGATGGAGGCGGACGATATTCACGTTCCGGAGTCGCAGCCGGACCATCCCGACTTTAACTCCGAGTGGTACCCCTCCCTCGAAGGATGGGACCAGCGCTTTGGCTGGGGCCGTACCAACTCTTACAAGTCCGTCCTTGCGGTCTGGGAGGGGCGCATTCCGCCGGAGGTCGACATCACGACGCCGGACTGGTTTCGCGTTCTCTATCCGGCGCGAGACGGTAGTGTCACCCTGCGCGGTCACATCGATGCGCGGCGCGCGGAGAACTTTGACTACGTGATCGAGTGGGCGGCCGGCATCGAGCCGACCGACGACGAGTTTCAGGTGCTCGACATGCAGACGGGGGTGACCGAGGCCGTCGATGGCGACCTCGCGACCTGGGACATCAGCGGTCTCGACATCAACAACCCGGCCGAGCAGGGCGCGCACAACCGCTACACGGTGACGATTCGCATTCGCGCGGTCGCGCACTACGGCGGTGAGATCGGCGACGTTCGCGGTGAAACCCGCCGGACCTATTCCATCGCGCCCGACGACACCCTCAAGGAGGGCTTTCCGCTCGCGCTCGGCGTTCAGAACGGCACCGACATTCACCGCGGCGCCTCCGGTGAAGGGTCGCCCAAGCTCGCGGACATCGACGGCGACGACATTCTCGAGATCGTCTACGGCGATGCGGACGGCCTTCTGCACGTCATCAACGGCGACGACGCGACCGAGGTTCCGGGCTTTCCCGTTCAGATCGGCCGCCTTCGCGGACTCGACCCGGACGACCCGAACAACGTTCTTGGTTCGGACGCCTACGAGTCGGGCGATGTTCCTGCGGACGACGTCGCATCCTCGCTCCTCGCCTCGGCCGCGGTGGGTGACCTCGACGGGGACGGCTCCCTCGAAATCGTTGTGACCACCATCGAGGGCGACATCTGGGCCGTTGAGCCGGACGGTTCGATTCGTACGGGCTTTCCCATCGCTCTTCCGAACGTTCCTTCCTCCGACCCGCGGCGCATGGGTCCCGCGAACCGCGACTCGATCGTCGAGCGCGGCGCGTTTGCCTCGCCGGCCCTCGCCGATCTCGACGACGACGACCAGCTCGAGATCATTCAGCCCGCGTTCGACGGCAACGTGCACGTCTTTCGGGCGGACGGCAGCGTGCAGCCCGGCTTTCCGGTCGAGATCACCGCGCCTCAGCTCTGGCGCGACGAGGAAGACGCGCAGCCCTCGCGCATCATGACGTCGCCCGCCATCGGCGACGCAAACGGGGACGATCTGCTCGACATCGCGGTCGGCTCGAACGAGTACGGCGATGACAGCGGCTCCGGCGCGATTCACCTCATCCACGGCGACGGCAACCTCCACGAAGGCGGCGCGGCGCACGAAAACTGGCCGGTTCAGGTCGTGTCCCTCGAGCTTCTGCCCCTCGTGGGTCGCGGAACGACCTCGAACGTGGCGATGGCCGACGCCGACGGCGACGGAGTCTCCGAGCTCGCCATCACCGGGACCGCATCGCAGATCTTCATCGTGCCGGGCGTGCAGCCGGCGCGCGGAGAGGGCGAGCGCGAGCTTCGCTACAGCACCCTGAACTCGGGCGCCCGCGGACTCCTCTCGAACATCAGCGACCCGATCGACCGGCCTCTCCTGAACACCTTCGCAAGCGGAAGCTTCGGTGACTTTGACCAGGATGGAATCCCGGACTTCACGACTGGCGGCGCTGGCGTGAAGCTCGCGGCGAACCTCGCCGGCGGTTACAAGAACGAGCCCTTCGCGCACCAGATCGGCATGTGGACGACCCAGCCTCCGGAGGGCAGCGAGCGACGTCTCGCCGCGCCGATGGACGGCTTCCCCCAGCAGATCGAGGACTACCTCTTTTTCATGAACCCGACCTCCGCCGATGTGAGCGGCGACGGATATCCGGAGGTTGTGGTCGGCTCCGCGGGCTACTGGCTCCACGCGTGGGACGCGTGCGGCGAGGAAGCACCCGGCTTTCCGAAGTTCATGGGCAGCTGGATCATCGCTTCCCCGGCCCTCGGCGACGTGGACGGCGACGGAATGCTGGAGGTCGTGAGCACCACGCGCCTTGGCTATATGTTCGTCTTCGACACCGAAGGTCCGGCGGACGGCAGCATCACGTGGCCGGAGTGGCGCCACGACAACCACAACTCGGGCAACTTCGACATGGACCTTCCGAACGGGGGCTCGAAGCTCGGCGCGAGCACTCCGATCGTATGCGACATTCCCGTTCGTCCGGACGCAGGGACCGAGGATGACGCCGGCGCGGTCGACGCGGGCACCGATGCGCCGACTGGTCCGGGCGTGAGCGGCGGTGGCTGCGACTGCGCGACGGGCGGATCGACCCCGATGTCCGGGATTTCGGGGCTGATCCTTCTCGGCTGGGTGCTTCGCCGCCGGCGCGTCTAGACCCGGAACCCAAGGAATAGTCCTGGGCGACCGTACATTCCTAGTAATGATGCGGGATCCGCGTTGGGTTGACGGTTATGGTGGAGGGGTGCGGAGCATTCTGGCCCTCGCCCTCCTCTTAACCTCGGTTCCCCTCTCCTCGTCCAGCGCCCAAGGCTGGGGCCTCACGCGAATGCGCGACCGCGGGATGCAGGGCATGCGTGGCATGCGTGGGATGGCGCGCGGCATGCGGCGAGGGATGGCGCGCGGGATGCGCACCCAAGGCGCGGCCCAAGGCAATCCGCCGAGGCGCGATCGCACGGCTGTTCTGATCGCCCGCTACCGGGCGGTCCTCGCCCGAGATCCTCGAGAGTCGTTCGCGTTTCAGCGATTGCTCGACCTCTACCGCGAGCGCGATGGCAACGTCGACCAGCTCGTGACCGAGCTCGAGGCGCAGGTCGCGGGGGACGGTGATGCGTTCGCGCCGCGCATGCTTCTCGGCCACCTCTACAAAGCACAAAACCGAGCGGGCGAAGCGCGCCGTCTTTACGAGCAGGCCGCGACCCTTCGACCTCGCGATCCCGCGCCGCGCGTTGCGATGGCGAACATCGACCGGGCTGATTCCCCTGCGCGAAGCCGCGAGCTCTTCGAGGCTGCGCTGGAGCGAACCACGGACGCGCAGGCGCGGCGGGAGCTTCTTCGCGAGCTCGGTTCGATCGCCCTCGATCAGCAGGACTGGGACGGCGCGCGCGGGTACTACGAACAACTCGCCCGTGGCGCCGGAACGAGCATCTATCTCCGTTCCGAGCTGGCGCGGGCGCTCGCGGAGCGAAATCAGCACGAGCGCGCGATTGCGGAGTACCAGCGAGTGCTGACGTCGCTGCGTGGGGACAACCGCGTGATCGGCCCGGTGCTGCGAGACCTCGCACAGGCGCAGCTCGACGCCGGCCAGAGCGACGACGCGATTGAAACCTTGAACCGCGCGCTTCGTGTTGCGGGCGCTCGGTCGGGAGTTCGCCGTGAGATCTACGACGTGCTCGCGCTTGCGTATCGTCGAACGGATCGCCTCCCGGAACTGGCGGAGCGTTTGGCGCGGGCGCGCGACTTCGATGCGGTGGAGCTGCTCGGGCGCGTTCACGACGAGCTTGGCAACGAGGAGGACGCCCTTGCGGCCTACCGGCGCGCCCTGCGGATGAACCGCCGCCACATCGACACGCGTGTTCGCATCATTCAGCTCCTCTCGCGCTCCGGTCGAATCGACGATGTGATCGCGGAGTACAGAGAGCTCGTTCGCGCGGCGCCCCGAGAGCCTCGTTTTGTGGTCGAGCTCGCGCAGCTCTTGATGCAGGTCGGCCGAAGGGAAGAAGCGCTTCGAATCGCGGACCAAACGAGCCGGCAGCACGGGCGTGACCCCGGCGTACACCAGGCGCTCGCGGAGCTCTACACGCGCTGGGGGGAAGACGAGCGAGCGACGCGTGAGATCGCGATGCTCGTGCGAATCGATCCGCGGGACCCCGGGCATCTCATCGCGCTCGGCGAGCAGCAGCTCGAGGAAGGAAAACGCGAACAGGCGCTCGCCACCTGGCGGCGCATTCTCACCGTTGACTCCGATCGAGGTCGCGCGAACGCGACGCTCGCCGCCGTACTCGCCGACAACGACTTTCTCCAGGACGCCGAGCGTCACTACCGCCGCGCGGTCGAGGCGTCGCCCGATCGAGTGGAATACCTTCGCGGCCTCGCGAGCATCCTCGAGCGCCCGCAACGGGGCGAGCGTCCCCACGAGCGACGTGCGCGCGATGAAGAAGCCGCCCGCTGGTGGGGAAAGGTGCTCGAAGTTTCGTCCGATCGCGCCGCGCGCCGTGAAGCACGTCAGCGCATCGTCGGCATCTGGAGTCGTCGCCGCGAGCTGCAGGGACGGATTCGCACGTGGCTTGCGGCGTTTTCGGGAACCCCGCCGGACACGGAAGCCGGCCGTTTTCTCGCCGAGGCGTACCTCCGCATGCGTCCTCGAAACGTGGAGCGCGCCGAGGCGACTTTCGCGCGAATCGTCGAGCTGGAGCCCGGCGACGTGGAGAGCCTTCTCGGGTTCGAGCGCGTGCGCATGGCCCAAGGGGACCTCGCCGGGGCCATCGAAGTTCTTCGCCGCCTTGTGGAAGCAGACCCGCGTCGCGCTCCGCGATACCTCCAGCGCATGGCGGAGCACGCCCACGCCCTCTACCGCGACGAAGATGCAATTCGCTACGCCGCCGAGGCCGTTTCGCGAACGCCCGACGATGCGGAGGGTCACCGGCGCCTCGGCGATCTCTACCGCGCGCGCCAGAACATGGACCGCGCCATCGCGAGCTACCGGCGCGCGATCGAGTTGAACGAGCGACTCTTTACGACCTACTTCGATCTCGCTGAACTCCACCTTGCGCGCGGCGAGCATCAGGACGCAGACCGGCTCTATCGGGGCGTTCTTCGCCTTTCCCCGGACGACGACCTCGTCGCTCGCGCGGGTCGAGCGGCGGTGCAGGTTCACCTCGGCGAGGGCACCCTCGAGGAGCTCGAGCGCGACCTCCTTCCCCTTGCCCTCGGTCATCCGCGGCGCCCGATCTTTCGCCGGCTCCTCGTTGAGCTCTACGACTCCCTCGCAGGAAGCTGGATTCAGCAGGCCCGCGGTTCGGGAGACGAAGCCGCCGCCGCGCGGGCGTCGCTCGATCGCCTGGGCGTCCGAGCGATCAAGCCGCTGCTCGAGGCGCTCGCCGATGACGATCCCTCGCAGCAGCGGATCGCGGTCGATGTGCTCGGCCATCTCGGCAACGAAAACGCCGCAGGGCCGCTTCTCGCGATGGCGGAAGGGGAGAGTGTCCTCGAGCTGCGTGCCCGTGCCCTTGCGGGGGCCGGAAGCTTGGCTGCGCCGTCCTTTGCGTCGCGCTTTGTCGCCATCGCGCGAGGGACCGAGCATCGCCTGCGAGGCATCGCGACGTGGTCCCTCGCCCGTATGGGCGGAACCAACGCGTTGACGGCACTTCGAGATCTCGTGGTGCGAGGGGATCCTGCCGTTCGCGCGTACGCAGCGCTCGGACTTGGGCGCGCCGGCGACCGTCGAAGCGTCGCGACCCTCGAGCGTTTGCTGCGCGAAGATCGAAGCCCTCACGTTCAGGCGGCGTCCGCATGGTCCCTCGGTCGCGCGGGGGGGGCGGATCAAATTCCGGTGCTCGTTACGGCCCTTCGCCGTGGCGGCACGACCTCCCAAGCTGCGGCGCAGGCGCTCGGTCGGCTGGGGCGCGATCGTCGCGATGACCGGGCCTACGCGGCCCTTGCGGAAGCCCTCTTCGACCCGGATGCCCACCTTCGCCAAGGGGCGGCGCAAGCGCTTGGGAGTCGCGAGGCAACCTCCGCGTTTCCCGTCCCCACCGGCCACATCTCAGGATACCTGGCGAGCCTCGTCGCCCCCACGACAGGGCGCGGCGATGTGGATCTCGATGCAGCGATGCCTCACCTCACGCGCGCCGCCCGCGATTCACTTCACGGCCCCGTGGAACGTGTGCTGACCGCCTTGCGGGTCCTTTCCCCCGTTGGGGACACTCCCGTTGGGCTCGGTCCCCTCACCTCGGATCTCTCGTCCTGGTCCGAGGACTCTCAGGCGGCCGCTTCGCAACGGTTGGCGCAGCTCGGTCGGGACCTCGCCCCCGACCTCGCGGAGGTGGTGACGCACCCGGAGCCGACCGCTCGCGAGCTTGGCATCATGCTTCTGGCCCGGGCGGTTCCGGACGCTGCCGGCCCCGCCTTGGCGCGGGCTCTTCGGGACGACGATCCTAGGGTTCTTCGAGCCGCCCTCGACTCCATCGACGCGCGCCACGCCGGGGAAGAGGCGCTTCTCGGGCGGGTCATGGAGCTTGCGGAGACCCAC
>JBCDAA010000127.1:0-21397 GCA_039186435.1 Myxococcota bacterium
AGGTGGGCTAAAATTGTTGACATCGCTGCGGGGGGAGGTAGGGTGGGGTATGCCTGGATTGCGTTCGGAGCGTTTGGATGTTGAGGCGACGCCCTACTACCACCTGATGTCTCGCTGTGTGCGGCGGGCCTTTCTCTGCGGGCGCGATCCTCATACCGGGAAGGACTTCGACTACCGTCGCGAGTGGGTCGAAGAGCGCCTTTTCGAGCTCGCCGGCATCTTCGCCGTCGATCTTCACGCCTTTGCGGTGATGTCGAACCACCTCCATCTCGTCGTTCGCATCGACAAAGACCGCGCCGAAAGCTGGAGCGATCAGGAGGTCACGCGCCGCTACGGCAGACTCTTCCGCTTCAAACCCCGCGAGCTCGCCTCGCTCCCCGCCCGCGAAAAGAAGGCCCGCATCGCCGCCTGGCGCGAGCGCCTCTGGAGCCTCTCGTGGCTGATGCGCTGCCTCAACGAGTCCATCGCACGCCGGGCAAACGCCGAAGACGACTGCAAGGGCCGCTTCTGGGAAGGGCGCTTCGTCTGCCAACCTCTCCTCAACGAAGCCGCCATCCTCACCTGCATGGCCTACGTCGATCTCAACCCGGTGCGCGCGGGTCTCGCTCGCAGCCTCGAGAAGTCGAAGCACACCTCGATTGCAAAGCGCACCAAGCAGACCGACGCAGCCATGAACACGGAAGCGCCACCGGCACCCCCGGGGCTCACCCCTTTCGCAGATCAGGTGCCCGAACGCTCTCGGCGCACGACGGTGCCGATGCACTACGTCGACTACCTCGAGCTCCTCACCTGGACCGCTCGCGCCCTCCGCTCAAACGCACGCAAAGGCGAACCGGCACTGCTCTCCCAGCTCAGGCTCAACAAAAACGCCTTTCTCGCGATGATGAAGGCCCACGGACTTCGCGCCACGAGCGTGCTGGGCAGTCTCGACCTCATCGACGCCTTCGCCGACGCTCACGGCAAGCACTGGGTCCACGGAAAAAGCGCGGCCCGGCGACTCTTCCAACCGGGCGAGTGAAAGTCGCGGCGCACCCTGCTAGGCCTTCGCCATGAAGGTCTGTCTGGTGACCGGCGGCGGAGGCTACCTCGGACGTAGCCTCGCCCGTGCACTCGCATCGCGCGGTCATATCGTTCGCGTGTTCGACGTCGCCTTCCCGCAAGAGCCGCCCAGCGGAGTCGAAGCCATTGTCGGCGATATTCGCAACGAAGCGGAGGTCGCCGCCGCCTGCGAAAACGTCGACACCGTCTTTCACTGTGCGGCCCTCATCAACACCGTCACGCTCGCCCGCGCTTCCGTCCGCAAGCAGGTCTTCGACGTCAACGTCGGCGGAACCCAAAACGTGATCGCGGCCTGCCAAATGCACAACGTCCCGCGCCTCGTCTTCACGAGCTCGATCAGCGTGGTCGTCGATCGCGATCCCGTCCCCGCCGTCGACGAATCCGCGCCCTACGCGTCGACGGAGCCGATGGATCTCTACACCGCTACCAAGCTCGAAGCCGAGCGTATCGTGCTTGCGGCCAACTCCCCGACGCTTTCCACCTGCGCGCTTCGACCCGGCGGCATCTACGGCCCTGGGGAAGGCCACCACTTTCCCCGCATCGTTCGCGAGGTTCTCGGCGGCCGTTTCGTCGCCACCGTCGGACGAGGTCTCGCCAAAGCCGACAACGTCTACATCGACGATCTGATCGACGTACACCTCCGTGCCGCAGAACGCCTCGAGCCAGCCTCGCCCGTCGCGGGAAAGGCCTACCAGGTCGGCGACGGCAACCCGATCAGCTACTTCGAGTTCTTCCGCCCCGTCGTCGAGCACCTCGGCTACCGTTTTCCCCGCTTTTGGGTGCCCGCCGGTCTCATGATGGTCGTCTCGTTCTTCGCCGAGCTATTCCATTTCCTCGGCGGCCCGTTCCCCTTCATGACCCGCATGGAGGTTCGCAAGCTCAACATCGACAACTATTCGTCGATCGACGCCGCAAAAGACGACCTCGGATGGGTCCCGGAGGTCGACCCCCGCGAGGGCATGCGACGATCGATGTCCTGGGTCGACGAGTTGGCGGCTATGCTTCCCCGCGTGCGACGTCCTCATCTTGGCTGGTGGCTTGCGATCGGAGTCGGTCTGGGCCTGACCTTTGCGCTCGCCCTGAGCGATTCCGCGTGGGGCGTGTGGACCGATCTCGTCGGAACCTTTCTGCCGCGCATCGTGATTCAAGGGATCGCGATCGGTGCGGCGATCCTCCACGTGGGCGAAGGTGCGTATGCGTACGTTCGCGCCCGCGCCGCAGGTCTCCCCACCGCCGGTGGATGGGGATTTCAGACGCTGCTTCTCGGCTACCCCTCGCTCCGACTCCTGCTCGCCGAAGTTCGCGACGCACACCCGACTCTTGAACCGACGGAGACCACGTGAAGCGGCGACCCCAAGGATGGCTCGAACGATTTCAAGCATCGCTGGAGGGGGATCCGAGTCCCGCCCTCGAAGCATGGCGTTGGGCGCTCGAAGGGGAAGACCCCTGCGACGCTCGCGCGATCGAAGCCGCGTGGGATCTCGTGACGCTTCACGCATCGGCCGAGGCCAACAAGCTCAACCACGCGATGCACATCCTCGACGACGAGCTACAGCGCACGCTTCTTCCGGCGCTGGTTGTCGCGGGTGCGCGCGTCACCGAGGTCGGTGCGTTTCAGGTCTTCGCGCGCGACGGCAAGCGCTGGATTCCTCGGGACCTCGCCTTCGTTCCGGGGCGCGTTCCGCTCGACCCGCAGCTGAAGCTCGAGTGCGTCGTGGAAGAAGGCCGCAGCGTGATCGACTTTCGTCTTTGGTACGAACACAAGGCGTACCGCCGGGAAGGCGACGACATGGTGGAAGCCGCCGCCGAAACGCGCATGGCAGTGCTGCTTTCAAGACCGGAGCGTCGCCATCAGGACGTCATCGACGACCGCGCGCGGGATCTTGAGCTGCAAAACGAGGGGTACCTCATCGTTCGCTACGACCGCTCCGAAGTCTGGAGAGATCCCCTCGGTTCGGCGGTGGACGCGCTCCGCACGTTGACGGAGACAGCGCGCTTCGACGCGGAAGCGCGACTTCGAGAGACGTAGGTGGCCTTCCGCGACGAGAACGAGGCGCTGCGTCAACGCGTGAAAGCCCTCGAGTCGGAGCTGGAGGACACGCGGACAGAGCTCGAGGAACTGCGAAAGCCGCCCGAAGTACGCGTGGAGCTCGAACCCGAGGTCGCGGCGCCTCAAGGATCCTCATCGAGTCTCGCCGCGCGCGTGGCGGCGCGAGAGGCGGAGGAGCAGCGCAAAGCACGCGCGCGCGAGTTGGCCGCGGCGCAGCAAAAGGCGGAGTTCGCGGCCAAGGTGGCGAAGCGTGAGCAGCGCGTCGTGATGGTGGAGGAGGGCGACGCGATCGTGCTGGAGGTACTGCCGCCACCGCTCAAGGAGCAGCTCGTGTCTCAGATTCCGTGGGGGATGGTCTTTGCCGCGATCAACCCGGGGATCTTCATCGTGTTTGGGCTCGGCATTGCGTTTTCATTCGTTTTCGCCC
Organism: Myxococcota bacterium; assembly: GCA_039186435.1. Classification (GTDB taxonomy): domain Bacteria; phylum Myxococcota_A; class Polyangia; order Polyangiales; family Houyiibacteriaceae; genus JALVDI01. The sequence continues at coordinate 3,537 of JBCDAA010000127.1, forward strand.
TGGGCCTGGGGGCGTCGATTTTCGCGGCGATTCTGACGTGGCTCGTCCTTCTCTTTCTTCTCAACCTTGCGTTCGCGCACTTCGTGCGACCACGTTTTCGAATCACCGTCGACAGTGAAAACGTTGAAATCGTCACTCGCGGCAAGCAGCTTCTCGGTCGACGGAAAGACCTGAGCGTCGACTTCGAGGAAGGCGCCCTCGGCTACGCGGAGTTCTCCCTGAAGCACGAACAGCTTCGCATCAGGGACCTCGTCGAAGAGGACCGTGCGATGCTCCGCAATGTGTTTCGCCAGAAATAGACGTCTAATTACCGCGTCGTCGATCGACATCGAGACGGAGCACGTCCGGGCGCGCGTAGTGCCCGGTGACGTCGAGGGTCATGCGTTCCTCGTCGAGGCGGCGAAGATCGAGATCCGCGTAGAGGATCGTTTCCTCGTCGTAGACCGGCTGCGCGACGTATTCACCGGTCGGCCCAATGATGGCGCTGCCGCCGCGAAGGCAGAAGTCATCGTCCGCCAGCGCGGTGTCGCTCCGAAACTCGGCAGGTAGGTCGTCCCCGCGCATGATGGTCCCCGCGACGAGAACGAAGCAGCGCCCCTCGAACGCGTAGTGTCGACTTGCGAGGTGGTGCGCGTCGTTCGCTGTGGGCCACACCGCGACGTGAATGTCTTCGCCTCCGTCGTGGAGGGCCTGGCGCGCAAGCGGCATCCAGTGTTCCCAGCAGATGAGTCCGCTGACCCGTCCGACCTTCGTCTTGACCGAGTGAAGTCCTGCGGCATCCCCGGGGCCCCACAGGAGTCGCTCGGTGTAGGTGGGGACCAGCTTTCGATGGTGAATTGCGAGTTCGCCCGATTCGTTCCACGCGAGAAGAACGTTGTAGAGCGTTCCGTGTCCCGGGCCGCCGTCGACCCGCTCGTGGGCGCCAACGACGAGAACGACACCGAGTTCCTTCGCCAGTGCGGAGAGGGCCGTCGCCTCGGGCCCGGGAATCGTCAGCGAGTTTGCCCGCAGCCGCGCGAACACCTTCTTCGTTGGAGGATGGTCCCAGCGCGCCACGTTGCTCGTGTGATCGAGCCACGCGGGATAGCCGGGAAGGGCAGACTCGCCCAACGCGATCATTTCCGCTCCGCCCCGAGCGGCTTCGCGTACAGCGTCTTCGATGCGTGTGAGGGTTTGGGCGAGGTTCAGGTGAACCGGACGGATCTGAGCAACAGCGACGCGCGGCATGCAGCTAGGCTAGAGCGTGAGCCAGGACTCTCGAAAGTCCTGTCTTGGCGCCGGCTCGAGACGCTTCGAAGTCGCGCTCAGCGAGGGAAGGAAGCGGAACTGTCGTGCTCCACCCGTTCGATGTCATCGAGCTCCGTGATTCGGCATCCCCCGCCGCTGATCTCCACGTCTGCGACGCGCCAGAAGTCGTGACGCGCGCCCGTTCCGACGATGCGGGTCGGTCCGAAGGTCGCTCTCGGCTCGGTCGTTGAACCGCCGCAGTACACGCGAACCGTAACGTTTCCGGTGCCGCCGTAGGCGTACGCGCCGACGCGGTAGATCCCCGGCTGCGGATCGTCGACGTTGATGTTCTCCGGACCCATTCCGTCGGTGTCGTCGATGTCGAGGCTCGGATCGTCGTCCGACCCCCCTCCGCCCCAGTCCGGTCCTGTGGGAATGCAGTTTCGGAAGTAGCAGTCGTCTTCCGTGCGCCAGCGACGACCTCCCTCGTTCAAGAGGTGAAGGTCCATGTCGGTGCCGTCCGTGTCCCAGAACATCTCGACGCGAAGGCCCTCGGTCGCGATCGCACGGACGAGCGTGGTGCAGCTCGCCATGTTGCCGTCGTCGTCGGTCACCGTGAGCTGAACGCGGTACTCGCCTGCGAGATCGGGAAGGAAGGTCGTGATGCGCTCCCCGCGCGGTGAGGGATCCGCAGCGCTCGACCCCGGGGCGCGCTCCACCAGAGACCACCGCCAGCTCACGATCTCGCCGTCGTCGACAGCGTCGCCTTCGATGCGAATTTCTTCGAGGGGCGTAGTCTCGACCGTCTCTGGGCACACCGCGTCCGGCGGCGTCGGCAACCCGATCACGACGAACTCACAGGTGGCGGTGAGACCGTCCTCGTCGGTGGCCGTCGCCCGAATGAAGTACTCGCCCCGTAAGTCCGGCGTAAACGTGGCCGTCCAGCGGTTGCCGTCTCGCGGCCCGTCCACGAGCGTCGCGCTGCTTCCGCGCGGCGCGGCGACGATCTCCCAATCCACGCGACTGACTTCGGTGTCATCGGTGGCGATCACCTCGAGCACCGTGGGCTGCCGCGTCGGCGCTTCCACGACGTCGGGGCACATCAGCATCGGCGGACCGACGACCACCACCGTGATCTGGCAGCTGTTGGTGGCACCGTCTCCGTCGGTGACGGTTAGCTGAAGCACGTAGGGACCCGTAAGGGTCGCAATGAAGTCGGTCACCGGCGACTCCGGGGTCGTGAGCATCGCGGGACCCGGACCGCGGACCACCTCCCAGCGAAAGTCGATCACCGCGACGTCGTCGAAGCCATCGCCGACCACTCGAACGGGCACGCCGGAGGGCGTACGAATCTCTTCCTCGGGACAGAGAGCGCGTGGCGGCCCGACGATCGATTCGACCTGCACGTCGCAGCGCTCGACGCGTCCTTCGGCATCTTCCGCGGTGAAGCGAAGGATGTAGAGTCCGAGCGTGTCCTGCTGGAGCGTTGTCGTGGGTCCGGTCGGAGGCGCGACGCTCGCGACGGACATCGGCGGCCCATCCTCGAGCGTCCACCCGCTTCGAACGATGCCCACCTCCGAGGTGGTCGTCGCGGTGAGAACCAGCGGTCGCCCCGGCGTTGTGAACTGAATGCTACGCCCACAGTCGACTTCGAGCGGATCGGTCGGCGGTGCGTCCGGTCCGGCGTCGCGAGGAGGACCGACCTTGAGCGGTGATCGAGAGCCGCACGCCGTGAGGGCAAGAAGGAGAAGTACGCGAAGGAAAGTCATCGGAGCGCCTTGTGTCTCATGCATGGTGGTCGCGTCGGGCCGAGGTTGCACGCGTCGCGTCCCGCAGGACCCGGAGAGCAACCTTCGTGCCGCCCCGCGCGGGCCATAGTGTGCCAGCGGACGCCAGCATGATAGACCGCCACGATGCGCTTCGGCATCTGTCTCTTCGCGTTCTTTTTCGCGACGCCGGCGTACGCCGACGAGCCCCTCGCGGTGGACGGCGTGCAGCTTGCGGGGGCGGCAAACGCAACGATCGGTGTCGAGGGTCCGTGGTCGCTAACCGTCGATGGCGAGCGCCTCTCCGGCGTTGGTCCGGGTCCGGTCGACCTCGATCTTTCTGCAGGCTCCCACGATCTCGTTCTCGAGGCTGACGGCGAGCGACACGAAGCCACCCTGCAGGCGATCCCAGGTTGGACCGCGCTCATTCCGCCCCTGCTCGCGATCGTCTTGGCGCTCGTCTTTCGCCAGGTGCTGCTGGCCCTCGTCGTCGGGATCTGGGCCGGAGCGTTTGTCGCAAGTGGCTATGCACCGCTCGAAAGTGCCCTTCGGGTCGTCGATCACTACGTGGTTCGATCCGTGGCCGACCCCGACCACGCGTCGATTCTCGTGTTTAGTTTGTTGCTCGGCGGCACGATCGGAATCGTGACCCGCTCAGGCGGCGGCCTCGGGCTCGCGGCGCTCGTCACCCGTCTCTCGAAGAGCAGCTCCCTTGGTCAACTTTCGGCGTGGCTCCTTGGGATCGTAATCTTCTTCGACGACTACGCGAACTCACTCCTGGTTGGGTCGTCCATGCGCCCGATCACCGATCGCCTTCGGGTGAGTCGGGAGAAGCTCGCGTTCCTCGTCGATGCGACCGCCGCCCCGGTGGCGAGTGTGGCGCTGGTCTCCTCGTGGATCGGCGTGGAGGTTGGCTACATCGGCGACCAGCTCGCGGCCGAAGGCGTGGAGGTCGACGCGTATTGGGCGTTCCTCCAAACGCTCCCCTACCGCTTCTACCCCTTCTTGATGCTCTTCTTTGGGCTCGCCCTCGTTCTGATGAAGCGGGATTTTGGGCCGATGTACGCCGCCGAGATGCGCGCGCGCGAAACCGGCAAGGTGGTGCGACCGGGGAGCTCGCCGGCGTCTGATTTTTCGGACGCGCTGCCCAACGTCACGCCTACCCCGATCAACGCGCTCGTTCCGGTGCTCACGATTGTGCTCGTCGCGATCGTTGGGATGTACCTCGACGGGCGAAGCTCCGTCGGAGGCGACGATCCATCCCTCCGCGAGATCTTCGGCGAAGCGAGCAGCATCAAGGCGCTGCTTTGGGCCTCCGCCTTCGGCGGCATCGCGGCGGTGGTCTGCAGCTTGGGAACGCGAACGCTCTCGCTCACGCAGGCCCTCGACGCGTGGCTCGACGGCGTGAAATCGATGCTCCTCGCCGCGATCATCCTGGTGCTCGCCTGGTCCCTCGGTGGGCTCTGCCGTGAACTTCACACCGCCGAAGTGGTCATTGCCGCCATCGGTCCCTGGCTCGACCCCGCGTGGATCTCTGCGGCCGTCTTCATCGTGGCAGCGCTCGTCAGCTTTGCGACAGGCACCTCCTGGGGAACGATGGCGATTCTCTTTCCGCTCGTTGTTCCCCTCGCCAACGAACTTGCCGCAGGCGAGATGGAGATCATGTACGGCGCGATCGGTTCGATTCTCGCCGGGGCGGTCTGGGGCGACCATTGCTCTCCCATCAGCGATACGACCATCATGAGTTCGATGGCCTCGAGCTGCGACCATGTCGATCACGTGCGCACGCAGCTTCCCTACGCGCTCCTCGTAGGAGTCGTGAGTATCGTCTTTGGCGAACTTGCGACCGGCTATGGGCTCTACCCCGCATGGGTCGGACTCGTGCTCGGCGCGCTTGTTCTCTTCGGGGTGATCCGGGTGCTGGGGCATCGGGTTCCGGATGTCCGGCTCGACCCGCGACCGGCAGGAGGCGCGGTATCCGGCCCCGATCCGCAGGAGGAGTCCTGACTCGCACCCTCGTGGTTGCGTTGGGAGTGTCGGCAGTCGTCGTGGGCTGTGGCGGCGTTTCGGACGAGGCAACGACCGAGCGCTGGGAGCAAGCACAAGCGGCGTGGCGCCGCGGCGACATCGATGCGTTTCAGCAGTGGACCGACCTTGGGACGGAGAGCGTGCAAGGGCGGGAGGCAGCCGCGCGCCTCGCGTCGGCGGACGCCCACTACCGCGAGGGTGTGCGGCTTCTGGAGATAGGAGATCCGCACGCGCGAGAGGAGCTCGCCGCTGGCGTCGCGGTCGCGCCGATGAACCCGGAGCTCTACCTGCCGCTCGCCCGCGCGTGTCGGCAGCAGGGCATCACGCTTCGCGCGGCGGAGTACTACTCGAAATACCTCGCCACCGCGGAGGGGCCCGAAGCCGAACGGGCGAGGGCGGAGCTTCGCGAACTCGACCCGCAGCTCGCCGATGTGCTCGGGCCAGTCGAAGGCATCGCGCTGGTGCCGGCGACCCCGCCGCAGGACAACCTCTGGTGGGCGGCGATCAGCGGAGTGGTCGTCGGGATGGTTCTCGCGGCGACGCTCTTTCTCATCGTTCAATACGTACGCGGGCGCGGCATTTCGCTCGAGCGTCTGGTCGCGCAGAGTCCAGAGTTTCATCCCGCGGTTGCGTACCTCGTGGGCTCTCTTCGCCACGAGCTCCTTAAACATCGCATCGGCGCGGCGAGTGATGCCCTCGCCCAAGATGCGCCCAGCGCGATCGCGTTTCTTCGCGGTCGACTTTTCGAGGGGCAGCCGCTCGTCGACGCGTGGGAAGGGCATCTCGTCGCGTTTCGCCGGGCGATCGGGCCGCGCGTCGACCTCGCGCGCGATCCGCACTTTCGCCGGGCCGGACGCGCGGTTCGAGCGATTGCGCGTCTTGAGGAGGGCCTTCGACCGGAGGTCGACGAGGGAACGCAGCGCCGCGCGCTCGAGCGACTCTCCGAGGCGCACCACACCCTGGTGGCTTTCGACACGCACCTTGCGGCGATGGTGCACGGACTCGTGCGCACCCAGGTCGACGCGGCGCTCTTTCGCGAAGTGGTCGAATCGGTGTGTGCGGAACACAGCGCGGGCCAGGTGGAGCTCAGCGACGTGGACGTCTCCGCGCCGCAAGAGGAGGTCGTCCTCGAGGTCTTTCGTGCTGACCTCGTGCTGGTTCTTAAGAACGTCGTGCGAAACGCCATCCTCGCGGTGGGACGTCACGACGTGCCGCGACGCCTACGCGTGGATGCCCTGGTCGAGCTCGAGGCGACCGGCGACGAAACTGTGCGGATTCGGGTTTTCGATTCCAGCCCGGAAGCGCTCGACCCCTCGGTGATCTTCGATCGACGCGTCGACCGCGGCCTCGGGCTGGTCGCTGCTGCGGTGCATCGGTACGGCGGCACCATCGACGTCGAAGAGGCGAGCGGAGACTATCGAAAGGCGGTCGTCGTCTCGTTTTTTCGCGCGGACGAGGCGCTCTAGCGCACACACGCTCCCGCGTTTCGAAGCGCCCTTGGGTTTTCCCCGAGGACGCCCGTCGGAACTGGTAGACTTCGCGCGATGCGCGCCTTTGTGGGGTATGCAGAACGAAGCGATCCCACGCTCGCCGGGAGGTTAGCCGCTGCGGCGGCATCCGGTCCCATCGGACGAAAGGCGGTGCGCACGCTGATCCTCTTTGCGATCGGTCCGCACGCGTCGTCCGCCGAGCAAGTTGCGGAAGGAGCGCAGGAGCATTGTCCCGACGCATCGATCGCTGTTGTCGGTGGTGCGGGTGCGATGGTGCCTGAGGGGGAGATGCAGGGCATCGGTGCGGTCGTTGCTCTGGCACTTCGTTCGCCGTCGAAAGCGGACGTGTGTGACGAAGGCGAGATCAAAGAGCTTGGCGCGACCCTTCATCATCGACCGGCGCGTCCGACGCTCTTCTTCGGTCGTCGCTCCCTTTCACCGGAGCGCCTTGCAACGCTCGAAGAAACCTCGGGCGCGTGGGCGCTCGCGGGGGGCGCGGTCGATCCCGCGGCGAGTTTGGCGGTCGGGGATCCCGCGGAGGGAGAGGAAGATCCGGGCGGTGTTCGGCACGGCGCCCTTCTTGGGATTCGCATCGACGGTGGCTTGCGCATGGCGATCGAGACCAGCGTTGCGGTCCATCCCATCGGTCCTCCGCGAAAGGTGACCGAGGTCGACGGCGGCTACGTTCTTCGCCTCGACGGGCATCCGCCGCTCTCGCTTTTGGGTCGCGCCGTCGAGGATCGCGACGATCGACCGCTGGTGCTCGTACGCTGGCAGCCGGAAGACGCGCCCGCGCCTCTTGTGCGCGGAATCGGCGGCCTCGATCCCCAGCGGGGTGCGGTGTTTGTCGGTCCCGACGTCAAAGTCGGCGACCAGCTCGAGTTCTGTGTTCCGGATGCCCAGGCCGGCCGCGACGATCTTCGAAGCGCGCTCGACCGCGTCAAAGCGGGTGTGTTCGGCGGGATACCGGTGGCCGCGATCGTGATCGAAAGCGTCGGTCGGGGAGTGCGGCTTCACGGCAAACCGCACGTCGATGCGCGCACCCTGCGCCGCGAACTCGGCGATGTGCCCTTTGTGGGCGTGCGCACCACCCAGGAGATCGTGCGCGCTGGCGACGAGCTGCGCATCGCCGGTCACACGATGGTGGTCGCGCTTCTCTTTGCTCCGTCGTAGGTCGCCGCGCATTTGCGGTAGGCTCCAACCATGCGGGAGCTTCTCGTCATCGAAGATGGCCACGAGTACGAGGAGTTTGCGCGCCTCTTTCTGGCGGACGTCTGCCGCATTCGAGCCGCGCATTCCGCGGCAGAGGCCTTAACCCTTCTCGCGGACACCCCGGCGGATGCGTTTCTCGTGGACCTTCGTTTCGAGCGGTCCATCGTCGACGACCTTGTGGGCGACGTGCAGGACACCGCGCGGCGGCGCTTTGCAGGCGACACGTTTCGAGCGGTCCGCTACCTCAAAGAGCAGCAGGGGACCCTGGTGCTCGCCGAGATACGCGCGGCGGGGCATGACGCGCCCGCGGTGTTCGTCCACGACTTTTCGGAGCGCCGCCTCAACAACCTTCGCCGCCTCTACGGTGAGGTCGCGGCGGTGCCCACCTTCGACGCGGCGGCGATCCGTCGAAAGCTGGCGCTATGAGTCTCGCCGAACTCGTGCACGACGTCGGCAAATACGTGTCGCGCACGGCGCGAAATCTCCCGGACGGCGAGATTCCACCGGTACTAGTCGCCATGCTCTGTCGCGATCTCTACGCGCTTCAGGAAGGCCGTCGCGCATCGACCGTCTTTCGGGAGCTCGCGGCCGACTACCCGGCGGCGCGAGCGCGCTGCCAGGATGCGTTCGACCGCATCGACGCGCTCGAGGCGGAGGTTCGTGCGGGCGAGCCTGGGGCCGTTCGCGAGGCGGCCACGCTGGCGATGTCGATCGACAGTGCCCTTCGCGCGCTGGAGGCCTCGTGAGCGCGCGTCCGAAAGTGCTCGTCGTCGACGATGGCGACCGCTACGTCGAGCTCTTTCACGCGCTTCTCCGCGACTACGACTACGCGACGCGCTGCGAGCTGGCGGGCCCGTGCTGGGAGTGTCCGCAGCGAGAGGGTTGCACCCTGACCCACGCGCACGATTGGTCTGAAACGGAGCAGGCGCTCGCGCGGCACCGCGACGTCGACGTGGTGCTCCTCGATGTGTTCTTTGATCTTCCCGCGCCACGGCTTCTTCCCCGCGGGGAGGACCTTGCAACGCGCCGACGGGAGCAGGGCCTCGCGATCCTCGAGCGGCTCCGTCGTCGGCGCGCGCATCTCCCTGTCGTGATGATGACCTCCGCTGCGGAGATCGGCCTGGAAGCCGCCGCGCCTCTGGCCGCTGACGAATACCTGACGCTCGCGGGTCGCGACGCGTTCGACGCGCGCGCGCTCGGTCTGTTGATCGAACGCATCTTGGCCCGCGCGCGGCGCGAAGGGGAGGGCGCGGACTACGTTTGGGGACGCTCGCCCGCCATGCAGCGTTTGCGTCGCGATGCGAACGCGCAGGCGCGGACCTCGCTCCCGCTCCTCGTGCTCGGCGAGACCGGGACCGGCAAGAGCGCGCTCGCCGAAACGGTGATCCATGCTGGATCCGGCCGAAGTGGTCGCTTCGTGTCCGTGGATCTCAGCGCGCTTCCGCCGGACCTCATTGCGGCGGAGCTCTTCGGCACCGCCCGGGGTGCGTTTTCCGGCGCGGTGGAGCGACCCGGACGTTTTGAGGAAGCCAACGGGGGAACGCTCTTTCTCGACGAGATCGGAAACCTGCCGCTCGCTACGCAGCGTCTGTTGCTCCTGGCGCTTCAGGAGCGCCGGGTGACCCGCCTGGGCGAAAACCAGCCGCGCCCGGTCGACATCAAACTCGTGGCGGCGACCCATGTCGACCTCGAGGCAGCGGTGCGCGCGGGGACCTTTCGCGCCGACCTCTACGCGCGTCTGAATCCCGCCGCGCGCCTGGTTGTACCGCCGCTCCGCGATCGGCTGGAGGATCTTCCGGCCCTCGCGTCAACGTTCGTGCGACGTCTCTTTGAACGCGAGGGACCGGATCGCACACTGCTCGTGCGCACGCTGAAAGCAACCGGTGCGAAGGCGCGGAACGCGTCGGCGAAACTCATCCTGGGGGAAGAGGTCGATTCGTCGCGGGACGCGCTGCAGTTCGTGTTGGCGCCGGCGGTCCTTGCGCAGCTCCGTCGCCATCATTGGCCGGGCAATATTCGCGAGCTCGAGTTCTTGATCGCGAACGCGACGCTGATGGCTCTCTCGGACGCGCTCGAAGCCGCAGAGCAGGGTCGCGGCGGCCGCTCGGGTCACGTGGTGCCCCTTCCGGCGAAGCTCGTGAACGAACTCCTCGCGCAATCGTGGATTCAGTTCGAGGCGACGGCCGACGGAGAGGCGCCCGCGACGGTCGAAGCCCGTCCGCGTCTTCGGGACGTCGCACGCGATCTCGAGCGGCGCCTTTTCGAGCGGCTCTTTCGCGAGTGCCACGGTGACTTCGCGGCGATGGCCGCCCGGCTCCTCCAAGGCGACCCCACGACGAACGCAAAACGAGTCCGCCTACGCTTCAATCAGCTCGGTCTCTCCGCACGAGACATAGCGAAGGTATAACATCATTATACTATTATAAGTAGAATATGTCGAGAGTCGTACGTTGAAATGATTGATTAAATCGGATGGACTGATGTTTGCGATATCAGTCGGCAGGAGGAGTCATGCCGACCCACGACAGTGTTCTCGTTGCCCTTCGCGAACTTCAAGACATCGAAACCCACCGCATCGAAACGGAGCACGAGGTTCGCCGCGCCGAAGCGGATGCCGAGCGCGCCGCGGCGGAAGAAGCCCAAAAGCAGGCCGATGCCGCGCGCGCTGCGAAGGAAGCCGCCGCCAAGCACGCGCGCCAGGTCGCCGCGGAAGAAGCGAAGCACAACGTGGACGCCATCGTCGCCGAGCGCACCAAGGACTCCGACGCGAGGCTGCAGGCGATGCAGTCCGAACTCGCGGCGATCGTCGCGGAGCGAAAGATCCTCCATGCGCGCATGACGGAGCCGGTCGACGAAGTGCCGCCGCCCCGCCGTGGCCTTCCGGTGGCCTTTGCGCTGAGCGTGTTGATGTGCGCTGCGCTCGCGACGGTCGTCACAGTCCAGGCGCTTCGACCGGAGCCGGTACCTTCCGTGGTCATCCGCGAAGTCGAAGTTCCGGTTCCGGCTGCGCCCGTCGCTGCAGTTGCGGAGGCGCCGGTCGTGGAAGCGGAAGCGGCCGTCGTGGAGGAAGCCGCCCCCGCACCTCGAACCCGGACCGTTCGACCGCGCGTGCGCACAGAGACCCGCATGAGCGATCGTCACGACATGGCGTTCGATGCGATGGAGCGCTGCGGCGACGATCCCCTCTGCATGCTTGGGGACTGAGCCCTACGATTCGATGGCGGTGTGGACGGAGGCGAGCGCGAGTATCGCTTGAAACTCCGTTGCTTCGACGCGGCTAAGCGCGACCAGCCGATCGCTCTGCGCTGCGTCGAAGAGGAGCTTTGCTTCCCGGAGGCCGAGCCGCGTAAGCGTGCGTATCTGGTTGAGCGCCGGGATCTTTCGTGGATTCGTTTGCAGGCATCGAAGGCGGCAGGCGCGCCCTTTGGCTGCCCACTCCCGAAGGGCGCGACGGTAGGTGTCTGAACCGCTGCGAAACTCGGGCTCCCAGAGCGTCTGAGGTGCGGGCAGGACCGCTGGCGGAAGACGAAGGGAACGCCGCCACGAAGGACGAAGGGAGACCACCTCAAGGCGTGGAAGCGTGGGCAGAAGCACGTCCCACTGCGGATCCTCCGAGGGGCCGACCCACACCGGGCGTGGATCACCTCGCAGCTCGGGCTCAGGTGCGTGCCAGAGATCGACGCGCAGGTGCGTATCGCTCCCAACCACGGGATGATCGAGGATCCGCCGGCCTTCCGCCCGCCCGATGTGCAGTCGTTCGAGCGGCGCGCGCGTGCGGAGCTCACGCGGCAAAAGCGGCGCGCGCAAATCCCGCAGCCGAGGAAATTCGTTGGGCGAGATGGGGCGCTCGGCGCCCGTGCTGAAGAGATGCAGACGCTCGAGCTGCGGCGCGACCGCGTCGAGATTGGCGGTGAGACCCGCGTCCACGATCGTGAGGTCGCCAAGGCCGGGCGCATGCTCGATATGGGTCGCGAGCCAGCCGGCGACCGCGATGGACTCGAGCTGCGGGGAAAGGGAAAGCCCAACCTCGTGCTGAAGCCGCACCGTACTCGCCAGCCAAAGACGTCGCGTTGGGAGCGTCGCGAGGAACGACAGGTCGGTGCCTTCCCAGAGCAGACGAAGTCGCGCCGAAGGAAACGCGTTGGCGAGGGCGATCACCGTCGCTCCTTCGCTGCAGCGCACCCCCGGGAGCTCGCGGATCGCCTCGCAGCGAGATCGCAACGCTTCGCTTGAGGAGAGCGCGAGGAGAAGCTCGGCCGAGATCATCCCCTCGTCGGATGCGATCCACGGACCGCGCTGAACCTTGGTGAAGAGTTTCTCGAGGACGACGTCTCCGAGGGAGCGGGCGAGTTCGAGGCCCTGAAGCCGATACGCATCGTCCTCGTGGACGAGCAGGTCGAAAACGCGGCTCACCCCTCTACCTTAAGGCACATCTCAGGAAATGCTCTGGCGAGCTACGCCTTGGCGAGGGTGTCGACCAAGAGCGGCAGCGAGACCTCGTAGCGATAGGAGGTTCCGCGGTGGCCGCCGTCAAACTCCTCGAAGTGCACGGGCGCACCCACGTCGCGGAGCGCGTCGTAGAGGAGTCGCGCGGCGAAGTGGAGACCGTGTTCGTCGCGGTTTCCGGCGTCGAGAAAGATCTGTTTCATCTGCGTGAGCGCGCCGGCGTGGTCCGGAATGCGAACGAGCGGGTCGTGTGCGAGCCATCGTCCCCACGCGTCGTCGTCGATGGCGGCGGTGCGAAGATCGAAGGGCAACACGCAATGCGGAACCGGCGTCTCGGGTTCGGGCGCGTAGGCCGCGCTCGACGCGAGAACGAAGATTGCGTCGAAGTCGAAGCCGCCCCGCGGACCGCCGTTGTCCATCCGCTCGCAGAACGCCTCGACTCCGCCAGCGCGATCGATGGCAATGGCCGCGCGGGTGAGCATGGGCCGCATGGAGATGTCGAAGGCGGCATCGCCCGCGTGACTGCCGAGCGCACACACGACGTCCGGGCGATCCATTCCTAAGCGGAGTGCGCCGAACCCTCCCGAGGATCGACCTGCGACAGCGCGCGCTTCCCGTTTGGGAATCGTTCGAAAGTTCGCGTCGACGTGCGGAAACACCTCGTCCGCGAGATAGCTCTGATACGGACCGGTGGCGGCCGAGTCGACGAACTGGCTTCCGCCCCAGCGCGTCATGCAGTCGGGCAGCACGAGGATCGCAGGTGCTGCGTCGCCTTTGAGGACCTGTGCCTCGAAGGCTTCGAGGGTGTTCGGTTTCCACGGACTAAAGCCGAGGACGTTTTGGTGCGTGCTCGCGTAGCCGGTTAGCAGCGTCACCGTCGGGTAGCGCTTCGTGCTCTCGTCGTACCCCGGCGGCAGATACACCAGCACGTCTCGTGCGTGCGGATCGCCGAGGCGATTGCCTACGAGAAGTTTGCTTTCCAAACGACTTGCGACGACGCGACCTTGCAACATGGCGCGGGTGTAGCGCGCCCGAAGCCTCGACGTCTACGGGATAACGAGGGAGCTGCTCTTCGCATCCGAGCACCGACCGGTGTGGGCCGACGAAATCCGTTCTACCGAAGTAGGGCCGCGAGGTTTGGAAGCTCGTAACACGCGCGCCCGTAGGTGCACGTCACAAAGCAGCGGCCGTCCACGGTCCACGAGTCCGCGGGAGCGATGGGCACAATGCCCACTTCTTCAAAGCGCTCGCCACTCCGTACAAAGACCTTTGAGCTCGGTGGACCGCTCATTCCGATCGACGTACACGCGAGAATGACCCGCCCTTCGTGAAATGCGGCGAGTTCGTCGGCTTTCTTGATCGGCGTTCGAATCTCACGCCAGTCGTCGATCGCGAAGACGCTCGCCCGTGGCCCTCCGCCGACCAGGATGTGGTCACCGAGATGCGCGACGCGGCTTGCATGATCGTGCGAGCCGCCAAGCTCCCGCCAGGTTTGGGCGCGCAGGTCGAGCTCGTAGACGACTCTGCCATTCAAGACTGCGATTCGGGTTTCGTCCGGGGAGACTCCATACTTGGGTCCGCGAAAGCTCTCTGCGACGACGGCGGTGACGTCGAGGGCGTTTCCCTTTGGATCGAGTGCGGTGAGCTCGAAGCGCCCATCCTTCTTTTTCCAGCGAACCACAAAGGTCGACCCATCGCGAAGACGACGCGCGTGATGGGCGCGTTTCGGTCGCGGTTCAGCGCTTGGAATGAGGGCGCGCCGGCCGCTCATCGGTTTGAGGTAGAGCGCTTCGTCGCGGTCCGGTTGGCGTGCGAGGGGAGGAAGGTCGTCAGGGGTCCAGCCACAGGCCTCGGCGATCCCATCGAGTTCGCGGCAGGTGTCGATCAAGTCGAGGGCGACCCGGCCTTCGCACTCGTAGACGTAGCGGAGATCCTTGGCCGTCATCTTGTGAATCTCTTCAAGTTTGCTGCCTTTGAGCGCGAAGAAGAACACCTTGGAGCGCTTGCCTCCCACGATCAGGAGCCGACCCTGAAGTGCGCTTTTCAGCGAGTGTCCCGCTTCGATGGCGATGGTTGCAATCGGCGCTTGGTCCTCCGTGGTCGTGTCCGCAAAGGCCATCAGCATACCGGTCACCAAGACGGAGAAGCCGCCCGGTCCCCACGCGATGCCATTCGGAGATCTTGAAAAGCCGAAGACGGAGGTGTCGAAGTTGGCGACGCGGACGCTTTTAAGAGAGGCGATGTCGGTGCAGACGACTTCGAGGATCCCGCGATTCTCGACGACGGTGAGCATGCGCGTTCCGTCCGGGGAGAGCGCGGCATCACGATCGAGGGCAACGCGATGCTCGATCTCGACGACCTCGTCATTCCGGATCACCCCGACTCCGCGACGGCGTCCTTTGCCGGCCATGTAGAAGAACGCATCGCCTCGTTCGTTGCGGTGCAAGCGTGCCTGCCGCTGCGTGTCCGACAAGAGCGAGCGAAGCGACACGTCGACGCCGGGGCCGACAGGGGTGTCGCGAATATCCACAACTCGAGCTTTGATCTTCCCCATGGGGCGAGGGTACCCGCTACGTACGCAGCCGAGCGGCCGAAGCCGCGAGATTGACCTCCGGCTTTAAGGAGAGCGTTTCTGACAGGGTGTGGGTGTGGTTCCATGGCGCATGTCGAAGTGGTTCCACTACGAACTCGCGACGAAGTGGCGTGAGGCTGCGGCGCTCGTGTTCGGGCGTCATGCGCGCGTTCGAACCGAGGAGCTTCGGGACCTCTACAACGGGCACTACGAGAACGAAGACATTTCGTGCTCGATTGCGCTGTGGCCTCTCGGGGGAGGACAAGGATGGCTGGACCGAGTGTCTGTTCGGTTCGGGCGATCTCTACACCGAGCTGGCAACGGGCTTCGACCGCTACGGAAAGTGGCGGCCCTACACGCTCAAGGAGCTTCGCCGGGAGCAGTCCGGGATCGGCGACTGGTTTCACGAGTCGGACGAACGTAGGGAGGTGCGTGACGAGACGCCCGCTTGGTACTTCGTGGGAGGCCCTGCGTCGCTCTACGCCGGCGTTTGGAGGAAGCCCGGAAAGGTCCCTGCGGAGCTTGGGGACCTGGACGCCTACCGCCCGGAGCTACCGGACACGAAGCCGCACAAGCGAACGGTCGTCGGCGTGCGAATCGCGGATACCGACACGCGCTTTTCTGCGGTGCGCGTCGAGCCCGGGAGCGCGCCGCTCGGGGCCGTGACCCGGACGCTCGGTACGAAGAACGTCGGTTTCGTGATCGTTCCGCGAAATCCATCGGCCCGTTCGGGGACTCCTCCGTCGAGCACTCCGGTGGAGCGTGACCCGCACCTGGCGCGTTTCGAGAAGGCGCTTGGTCCCCTCGAGTCCGATGGGAAGACCTGGTTCTCGTCGCGCTTTCAAGGCGAAATCCTTCGTCTGGACGAGCCCGAAGATCCTCTGGCGGCGTGGTTTGGGGTCGACGACTTTGCGTTCAACGACCGCGCGGCCGATGTGCCGCGCTGGGAAGCAGGAACCACCACGCTCGTCGAGGTGGTGGTCGAACTGGAGACCTCGCTTCACGAGGTTTCGCTCGCGTGTTTTGGGTCGTATCTCCTCATCGCGCGCGGTCTCGCACGAAGCGAGCTCTTTGCGCTTCTTGGGTTGCCGAAGGACGCGGTGCCAACGCGATCCCGCCAGACTCTGGGTCACGGGTAGCCGACAACAAAAGACGACGGGCGAGCCCGAAGGCCCGCCCGCCTGGCGGTTGGTTTCACCGGAGCCCAAAAAGGGAGGCTCAGGAGAAGTGGTTCAGCGCGTGCTGAAGACGAAGGGGTAGGTGACCGCGGTGACGCCTTGGGTCTGCGGAAAGTTCCAGCGGCTGACGGCGTCGGTCACGCAGCGTGCGACGCGGGGCCCGACTTCGTTGCTGGCAGGCACCGCGACCGAAACCGTGCCGGTAGGCTGGACCACGAAGCGGACCGAGACGCGACCGGCCAGGTCGGGGCGACTGACGAGAGCCTGCTCGTAGCAGAACCGCACCTCGGGCTTGTGGCGGCGCACGACGCGCTGGACCTGTTCGCGGCTCAAGCCACCGCGGGTGGTCACTCGGCCGGGGCGAAGATGCGGAGTTCGCGTGCGCTCGCGGCCGTGAAGGCCAACGTCCGTGCCGCGCGGGCCACGGGGACGATTGTTGCCGAGGACATCGCCGACGCGCGCGACGCCTTCCCCGCAGTTCGGCCCGTCGCAGGTTCCGGCACCCGTCGAGTTGAGGTTGAGGCCGCCAAAGATGCCGCCACCGCCGACCGGGCCTGCCGCCGCGAGCCAGCTTCGGCCGGTGTCGTCCGCGCTGCCGAAGGGCGACCCGTCCGCGTCCGCTGTGAGGTCCGCGGCGAGGTTTCGAAGTCCGGCGAGGGTGCCGAGGCTGTTGACGGTCGCCGCGGTGACGGGGGTTCCGGAGGGGCGCACGCCGTGGCGACGCTGGCTACGGCCTTGGTTCGCTTCGGGGCCTGGTTCACCGTCACCACCTTCGGGGGACGGGCTCGGCGTACCGCCTTCGCCGTCCATGCCCGAGTGGGAGACTTCGACTTCCTCTTGCTCCTGCGCGAGCGCGTCGAGCTCGACGCGAAGGTAGTCGGCCTGGGCACGGCTGAGGTCGAGGTTGAGCGCGGAGGCGTTCGGCGGCGTCAATAGAAACATGCCGATCAAGAGCGCGTGAAAGAACATCGACGCGCCGACGAAGCGAACGACGCCGCGATCGAGAGCGATGCCGGCGCGCGGAACCGCGGCAACCTGCTCGACGGCGCGAAAGTAGAACGCGAAGGCGCCCGCTTTGACTTCGACTTCCATGTTGGAGCGAAGCACGAGCGCGCCCTTCGCATCGCTCGACGCACCGCCGTCCGCACCGCCGTCCGCATCGCTCTCCGCATCGCTCGACGCTCCGTCGACAAGGACGCTTCGCTCGGTGCCTGCAGGCGCGTGAATCACCCACTCACCAGTCTGCGCTTCGGCGAGCGTTGCGGGAGCCATCACGTCGCGCGGAACCAGAAACGTGGCGTCTTCGCCAACGGTGACCTCACCGGTCTCAAGGAGCTCCTGCGCGAGAGGGCTTCCCTCCCAGCTCATCACAACTTCCAGGGCGTAAGCGGGCTTCTCCATGACGTACCTCCAGGGCGACGCGTAGACGCGCCCTCTCTCCTTCCCGGCGAGTTCCGCTCGCGCTGGGTTCCTTCATCCGACAGCGCGGATCCGTGGGAGTTCCATCACGCACAAAATTTCTTCGCTTTGCAGGTTGGCGCAGGCTTTCCCACGTGGATCGACCATCGCGAGAAGAAGGCCGTCCGCTTCTGGCGTGGGAGCGCGAGGTCGTTCTCCGGGCGATCTCGGCCTCGCGTCTCGATCCGATCGCGCAAGGTCTTCTTCGTCGGCAGTGCGACGAGTGCCGTGTCGTTCGGGTCGACGTCTCCGGGCATGGGTACTTCGCGACCCTGCGTTGCGCCTCTCCAGCGGCGGACGTCTCAGCGCTCTCGGGCGTCAACGCCGACGCCGCGGAACTTCGCCACGGCGTCGGGTTTGTGGTCTGGCTTTCGAACGGCCGCATCGACGGACTGGAAGCCTTCGCCTACGGCGAGCCTTGGCCCCCTTCGCTAACCCTCCGCCGCTGGCTGTGATCTCCCGCTGGGAGAGATCGGCGTTCGGA